>NZ_JBEAAL010000015.1:0-190063 GCF_040066075.1 Neorhizobium phenanthreniclasticum | reverse complement strand
CGCTTCGCGCTTACATCACCGCGATAAATCCCAAAGGGATTTACGCTTGGCGCGGGGTGGAGCAGCCCGGTAGCTCGTCAGGCTCATAACCTGAAGGCCGCAGGTTCAAATCCTGCCCCCGCAACCAGTTCAAACATAAATCTATAACCGCCTCTGTCTGACCAGGGGCGGTTTTGTCGTTTCCGGGATTGTTCTCACCAAGACAGCCACGACTGACGTTCCTAGCACAACTGCCAATGCCTGGATCGTCCCCGCTGGCCCGACTGCCCTACGCTATCGTTGAAGCGCGAAGCAGCGGCCCGCCAATCAAGTGATTGGCAGAGGCAATTGCATCGCTTGCCAAGTGCACCGAGATGTAAAACGTTCGCTTTACATCTCGTCATCATTGCTGAATGAGGCTCGTTATGCACGGATATGTGGCAACGGGAATGGACCGACCGACAGAGGCTTCGGACATGTCAAGCCGGGCACTCTACAAGCACGCCCGCAGCAAGGCGCAGCTCATGGTCGCCGCGCTGAACGAACGGCCCCTCGGTTCATGCGGCGCATCAATGTACAAAGCGTGGATTTTCTCTTCTCCGCGCCGGAAGACTGGATCCGCGTCGAAGGCGCTCGGGGATGCCTGTTTCTTCGCGCCCGGCCCGAGACCGGCGGCGAGACGCCGGGATCAACAAGGCCGTGAAGGCACATAAAACCGAGTTCAGCAGGCGGGTGCGCGAATCCTTGCGGCAGATATTGGTCGCGACAGTCCAGTCTTGGTTGAGCAGGTGATGATCCTTTTCGAAGGCGCAACCCACGCGGCGGTTTACATGAGTTCCCAAGCGGTTTCGGCCGCACGGACCGCGGCAGCACTTCTTGTTCAGGCGGCGCGGTCATGACTCCGACTGTCCGCATCGGCGCTACGGGCTTTGGCCTGATTGCCGTGTGTTATGGGTTCGCCCGTTTTGCGTTCGGCCTGTTTCTGCCGCAGATCGATGGCGAGTTCGACCTCGGCTCGACACTGAGCGGGTGATTTCCGGCGGCTCCTTCGCCGGCTATTGCGCCCGCAATCATCGCTTCGGCCGTAGTGACGGAAAAGGTCGGTGCGCGGGCTGTCGCTACCGGTGCAGCCATCGTGGCCGCCTTAGATTGTTCGGCATCAGAGAGTTTGGCAGGACGACATCCACAGTCCGATTGGTTTGAAAGCTGTCACCCGACGCGGTCTGCCCTCTTCCAAGCGTAACCGGTCGCCGATCACGCCTCTGGCTGCTGCCAATGAGGATAGGTCACATAGGCGGTGACGGCACCATCCTCGTGGGAGCGGATCATCACCCTGTCGCCTTTCTGCATGGCGATGATCTCTCCGGGACCTGCCGTCACCGATTTGTGGCCGTCGGAGACGGTGATCTTTCCTTCAAGGATCACCATTGTGTCGTGCACGGCCATAGTCTCTTCCAGGGTCTGGGCCGGCCCATAGCGCCCGAAACCGATGGTGACCGGCCCACCGTGACGCTGGTCGAGGAGGTTGCCGGTGAAGATGTCGCCATCCTGCCCTGGCGAGCGTTCGAGCGCTGCGTCGGCAATGGTGAACCTGTGAACGGTCATGGACTAGCTCCTTCGAAATTGGCTGCGGGAATTGAATGCGGCATGCCCCTCCGGACCCGGCGCCGCGGGGCCGGGGGGCGATGGCTCGACTGAACTGCGGGACAGAGCATGGCGCCCTGTCCCGCACGCGCGTTAGTTGGCGATGAACGACAAAATGTCCCAGTTCAGCACATCTGCATTGACCGTCAACATGCCGTGAGAATAACCGGGGTAGGTCTTCAGGGTTCCATTCGGCAGCAGTTTGACCGCCTTGGAGGCCGAGGCGGCGATCGGAACGATCTGGTCGTCCTCGCCGTGCAATACCAGCGTCGGTACGGAGATTGCCTTGAGGTCCTCGGTCTGGTCGGTTTCCGAGAAAGCCTTGATGCCATCGTAGTGGGCCTTGGCGCTACCCATCATGCCTTGCCGCCACCAGTTCTGGATGACGCCTTCATGGACCGTCGCACCGTCCCGGTTGAAACCGTAGAAGGGGCCCGCCGGAACGTCGCGGAAGAACTGGGCACGGTTGCTGGCCAGCGCCGACCGGAAGCTGTCGAAGACCTCCATCGGCGTGCCTTCGGGGTTGCTGTCGGTTTTCAGCATCAGCGGCGGAATCGCGGCGACGAGGATAGCCTTGGCCACCCGGCCGGCCGGTGCGCCATGCCGTGCCACATAGCGTGCGACCTCCCCACCACCGGTGGAATGGCCGATATGAACCGCGTTCCGCAGATCCAGCGCTTTTGCGACGGCAAAGGCGTCGGCTGCATAATGATTAATGTCGTGCCCCTCGGCAACCTGCTCCGATCGTCCGTGGCCGCGCCGGTCATGCGCGACGACGCGATAGCCCTTCGACAGGAAGAAAAGCATCTGCGCGTCCCAATCGTCGGAACTGAGCGGCCAACCATGGTGGAATACAATGGGCTGTGCATCCTTGGGACCCCAGTCCTTGTAGAAAATCTGAACGTTGTCGTCGGTCGTGACAAAGCCCATGGTGAGTTCTCCTTCTGACAGTTTGAGGATAACAGGTTCGTCGGCACGCGCGATGCCCGGCAGGAATGTGAAGCTTGCGACAAGTGCTGCGGCCGAGCTCAGGGCATCGCGGCGGCTGAGCGGCAGGTCTGGGGTAGAGATTGGAGGCATGGAGACGTTCCGTGGTTTAATCCAAAGGCGAAGGTTGCGATCACGCGCGGCGGCCTCGGCGACGGGCTCATATACGGATGTGCGGTTAGAAGGGTCGTGGGTGTGTCCATGGCTGACCTTGCAGTGTCTAGGTCTGCCGGCAGACATGCTCCCAAGTGTTGTCGGAAGACTTGATGGCATCTCGACAAGCGATGCGATAGTCCGCCATGACGGGAAGCTGTGTCGCCAAACGCGGAACACCGGACGGATTTGGCCTCACGCCTCCGAATCGGCAGATCATGCAGTCGGATCGCCGACATCGCTGTCTGGCCGTTCAGATCACCTGCCGCGACTGCGCACGTCCAGCGATCCTCTCGCGACTCCTGCCGCCCGGCAGATCACCGGGACGATCCTCACTGTGGACCGCGGAGCGCTTTCGTGAAAGCGCAATGCAATTGGTGGTCGCTCGATGATGGTCGGGCGAAGGTTGGCCGGTGCCCCAATCCTTGTGGAAAAGCCGGGTGCCGTAAATTAGGTCATCTCAACTCTTATCGTTGTACTCGCGACTTTGCGGAGTTGTATTGCTGAAGCCACGGGTTGTGTGTTCCGCTTCTTGCGACATAGTTTTGCGAATGTGGAGGCTATTCAGCCTCAAACTGCAACTATACCAAACGCGGTGAAGACACTGAATGGCGGGGCGTGGTCTATCTTTGGCCGGCGCCCGGCTGCTCAAGCATGTGAGATCGGAAGGGCGAATGCATGGCTGAAGCGAGCTTGGGGCAGACGATCGGGCCGGCGATCGTCCTGATGGGGGCGGCGGTTGTCGCGGTGCCCTTGTTTCGGCGGCTCGGCCTTGGGTCGGTTCTGGGCTATTTTGCTGCCGGCGTGCTTGTTGGTCCGTCGGTGATCGGATTGTTCACTGATGCCCTGTCCATTTTGCATTTCTCGGAACTCGGGGTGGTGATGTTCCTGTTCGTCATCGGACTGGAGTTGCGCCCATACAAGCTGTGGGCCATGCGTGGCCAGATCTTCGGACTGGGCCTCATGCAGGTGGCGGTGACAACCGCAGCCCTGACGCTGACGGGCATGCTGGTCTTTGGCCTTTCCGGCCCAGTGGCTTTCATTGCCGGGGCAGGTTTCGTCCTTTCCTCGACGGCCGTCATCATGTCGGTCCTCCAGGATCGCGGCGAGATTTCCGGCGCCGAGGGCCAGAAATCGGTCTCCATCCTCCTCTTCGAAGACCTGATGATCGTGCCGCTCCTGGCGGTGGTCGCCTTCTTGTCGCCTCTGTCCCAGGGACAGTCGGGATGGATGGACGTTTTGCTGGCGCTTGGCGCGTTGCTCGTTCTTTTGGGTGTATCAAGATGGGGCCTGAACCCGTTCTTCGCCCTGCTGGCGCGGGCGCGAACGCGCGAAGTGATGACGGCGGGTGCGCTGCTGGTCGTGCTTGGAGCAGCATTGCTGATGGCCGGCGCTGGGCTTTCCATGGCAATGGGCGCATTCCTTGCCGGGGTGATGCTGTCGAGCTCCAGCTACCGGCATCAGATCGAAAGCGACATCGAGCCGTTTCGCGGCCTGCTTATGGGCCTGTTCTTTATGGCCGTCGGCATGTCGCTCGACCTTTCCGTGGTTGCCGCGGAACGGTGGTTTCTGTTGTCCATGCTGTGCGCCTTCACCGTCGCAAAGGGCGTCGTGGTCTATGCGGTTGCACGTTCATTTGGCAGTTCCAGTCATCAGGCATTGCACCGCACCTCCATGTTCCTGCAGGGCGGCGAGTTCGCCTTCGTGCTCTACGCTGCCGCGACCACAGGCGGCGTGATTGATGCGCGCGAAAATGCACTGTTTACCACCGTCGTGATCTTCTCCATGGCCCTGACGCCGCTTCTCATGATTGCGGCAGACAGGCTGCTGCGAAGCGAGGCATCGATGGAGGGCGTTGAGGTGGCCCGGGATCTCAATGGACGTGTGCTCATTATCGGTTTCGGCCGCTTCGGACAGATCGCTTCGCAACTGCTGCTTTCCAAAGGTGTCAGTCTCTCGGTGATTGACATGAATCCCGACCGTATCCGCGAGGCGGGACGATTTGGGTTCAAGGTCTTTTTCGGTGACGGCACCCGGCTTGATACTCTGCGCCACTCCGGGGCTGGTTCCGCCGAGGCACTGATGATCTGCATCGACGACCCCAAAGCCGCAATACAGATCGCTGAACTGGCGCAGCATGAATTTCCGCAGGCAAAGATTCTGGTGCGCAGCTATGATCGCGGACATGCCGTGGATCTGATCCGCGCCGGCGTGGACTATCAGATCCGAGAGACGGTCGAATCCGCCTATCTGATGGGAGCGGAAGGCCTGCGAGCGTTGGGTTATGCCGAGCTTGATGTGGAGGAAGCTGCCGAAGATGTCCGTCAACGGGACAATGAGCGACTGTCCGAGCAGGTGCAAGGAGACGCCATGTCTGGACGGGATCGCCTGCACATTCGGCCCGTCCCCGAGCCGCTAAGCGGAGTCGCAGCGTCGAAATAGACAGCCTGATGCTGCGTCGCACCGGCCTGGCCTGGCAGGTGGCGACGCGGCCGCAGGCATTCCCTTTCCCTGCAACCCACGCGCGTAGACATACCTCGTGCTTGATGACGCGCGATGGATGGACGGTCCCGACGCATCAGGCGGGGCACGCTTCACTCTTCGCAAAGGAAATGCACATGAAAGCCGCGGTCTATAACAACCCTGGCCCTCCAGCGGTCCTGAGATATGTCGATGTGCCCGCTCCCGTCTGTGGGCCAGATGATGTCCTGATTGCTGTCGAGGCGATTTCGATCGAGGGTGGCGACCTTATCAACCGGCGATCGACACCACAGCAGTCCGACTGGGTCGTCGGCTATGCTGCGGCCGGAACCGTGGTGGCGATCGGTGAAAATGTTCGCGATCGGTCAGTCGGAGAAAGGGTGGCTGCCTTCGATATGCTGGGATCGCATGCGGAACTCTGGTCGGTGCCTGCCACGCGTACATGGCTGGTTCCGGATGGTCTGGAGATGGGCCAAGCCGCCGCGCTGCCCATTTCGTTCGGAACCGCATATCATTGTCTGATCACTCGAGGCGGCCTGCGTGAAGGTGAGACGATCCTGATCCAGGCTGCCGCCGGCGGTGTCGGTCTGGCCGCTATCCTACTGGCGCACGGGCTGGGTGCTACCGTGATCGCCGTAGCGAGCGGTGGCGAGCGACAGGCACGCCTGACTGCGCTGGGTGCGTCACATGTCCTCGACCGCCTGGAAAATGACGTGGTCAAAGAGGTTCTTCGGTTGACGGGCGGCGACGGGGTCGACCTCGTCATCGATCCAGTTGGCTCGACCTTGCAGGCCTCGCTATCCGCACTTGCTCCCGAGGGCCGCCTCGTGTTCGTCGGGAATGCCGGCGGCGGGGAGCTCAATGTCGAACTGTGGCAACCAATGCAGAATAATCAGACGCTTCACGGCGTCTTCATGGGGGCGCTGTTCGAGAGGCCTGCCGTGCATGGCACGGTTGACGAACTTCTCAGGGCAACGGCGGAAAAACGTCTGGAAGTCGTGATCGACCGGGTGTTTCCACTGCGCGATGCATCGAAGGCACATGAGTACGCAGAAACAGCTAAACCGTTGGGTCGCGTCGTGATGATACCGTGACCTTTGGCATATCGGCACTCGGTCTCATGTCTTCCGAAGACGGAGTAGAGCTGTAGCGCTATCTTGTCGACTCCGGGCCGTGGTTGAAACACTCGATCAGCATCTCGGTCAGCACCCGGACTTTTCTTGCAGGACGCTGCCCCGGCGGTCTGACTACATATATGCCGGCCGGAGGTGGCGGATGGTGTTTCATGACCGGAACCAACTCGCCTGAGGCCAGATAATCTTTTACAAGGTCGTCAGGGAGCGCGGCGATGCCCAAGCCGGCTACTGCAGCGACGGCGAGAGCGGCCCCGTTGTCGGCCTTGAAGCGCCCCTGCGGGCGAATGGTTATAATCTTGTCCCCATCCATCACCTGCCAGGTTTCCGTGCCTTGCATGAGAGCCTGATGGGTGACAAGCTCGTCCGGTGTCTCCGGCGCACCATGGATTTTGATGTAATCGGGGCTTGCGACGAAACTCCCATAGAGGGGACCGACGCGTCTTGCGATCAGGCTGGAGTCCTGAAGATTGCCAACGCGGATCGCGCAATCGTAGCCTTCTGCGATCAGATCCACGAAACGATCACTGTAACAGGTCTGGATCTGGAGATGAGGATGGCGGCGTGCCATTTGCGCAATCACCGCTGCGAAATGCGTAGGGCCAAAGGATAGCGGTGCGGCAAGCCGCAAGCGGCCGCGGAGCTCACCGGCCGGCAGGATGGTTTCCCTTGCCACATCGATTTCGGCTGAAATCCTCGCTGCGTAGTCGCGGAAGGTTGCGCCCGCCTCTGTCAGAGAAGCCCCGCGTGTGGATCGGGCCAGAAGTTGGACACCAAGCTCTGCTTCAAGCCGTACAAGCCGTCGGCTGACCATCGACTTGGAGATGCCAAGGCGTAGCGCGGCCGATGTGACGCCTCCCGCATCGGCAACTTCGACGAATGTCCGGAGATCTTCGATATCCATTCAGCGTTCCTCATTCTGCGACACAGCTTAGCACAGACAAGGACTACCGCATCACAAACAGGAATGACAAGTTTCGTCCCGCGGCAGCGCCTCGGAGGGCGCATGTCTTTTGAGCAAACGCGCTTCAATAAACCGCCAACATAGGATGAAACCATGACCTTTCGTAACGGCCTTGACTCACTTCTCCGCCCCGAAGATTCCGTCCTCGTCCTGATCGATCATCAGCCTTACCAACTGGCGAACCTGAACAGCCATGATCCTCATATGGTGGTCAACAACACGACCGCGCTGGCGAAGCTGGCAAAAGCCTTCAATGTTCCGACCATTCTGACCAGCGTGATCGCGGCGCGCGGTGGACTTCTCTTTAAGCAGATCACCGAAGTGTTCCCTGGCCAGGAAGTCATCGATCGCACCTGGGTGAACACCTGGCAGGACGAGAATGTGGTGAACGTCGTCAAGGCGACCGGCCGCAAGCAGTTGATCATCGCCGGCCTGTGGACCGAGGTCTGCGTCGCAATGCCTGTCATCCAGGCCGCCGGCGAAGGCTGGGACGTGACCGTGATCACCGACGCGTCGGGCGGGATTTCGAAGGAGTCTCACGAAGTTGCCATCCAGCGAATGATTGCGGCCGGCGCGAACGTGATGACCGTGATGGCGCTTGCTGGCGAATGGCAACGCGATTGGGCGCGCACAGAGCATGTCGAGGAGCTGACCGAGATTCTCATCCAGCACTTCGGCGGCAGCGGTATCGCATATCTTTGGGAGCAGCAGCTTCTCAACACGCCGGTGCCGACCACCCAAAGCGGGCACTAAAACCTAACGAGATGACGGGGTTCTCGATGAACGTGTCGCAAGAGTCCGGACGGTGCGTTGAACCTCGTTGTCTCTTTTTCATGACGGGTCGAAGTATCTGAAGCACCGGCTTGATTGTGCGCATGATGCATTTCCAGCGTCAGTCGCCGGCGTAGGCCGACAAATATCCAAGGACCAAAAATGGAAATCGGTATCGACAGTTTTGCAGCCATCATTCCGGATCCGGCCACAGGCAAGCTTCCTTCGGCGACCGAGCGTATGGCCGAACTCATCGAGGAGGTCGTCGTCGCGGACCGCGTCGGGCTCGATATCTTTGGCATAGGTGAGCATCATCGCGGCGAGTTTCTTGATTCCGCCCCAACTGTCATTCTGGCCGCGGCAGCCGCCCGGACCAGCCGGATCAGATTGACGAGCGCGGTGACCGTTTTGAGCGCCGCCGACCCGGTGCGGGTTTTTCAGGAGTTCGCAACTCTCGATCTGATTTCCAAAGGCCGTGCGGAAGTCGTTGTCGGCCGAGGTTCCTTCGTGGAAGCCTATCCGCTGTTCGGTCTGGACACACGCGACTATGACGACCTTTTTGCCGAAAAGCTTGACCTGTTTCTCAAGCTTGGCGAGACGACCAATATTACATGGGAAGGTCGCTTCCGTCCGGGCCTCAGAGGGCAAGGTGTTTTTCCGCGTCCCCATCAACCCCGGCTACCATTATGGATCGGAGTCGGCGGCACGCCGCAATCCTTCGCGCGCGCCGGAGCGCTTGGCCTGCCGCTGATGATCGCAATCATCGGCGGGAGTTTCGAGCGCTTCCGTCCGCTTGTCGATCTTTATCGCGAGGCGGGCAAGCGCGCGGGGCACATCCCCGAGACGCTCAAGGTCGGCGTCCACGCGATGGGATTCGTGGGCGAGACCAGCGCCGCAGCGAAGGACGCCTTCTTTCCAGGATGGGCGCACCTGACGACGAAGATCGGTCACGAACGCGGCTGGTCGCCGCCGACGCGCCAGCAGTTCGAAGCTATGGCAGGTGCGGAGGGCGCATTCCTGGTCGGTGACCCGAAGACCGTCGCAGCCAAGATGCTGCAGGCCAGCGAAGCGTTTGGCGGCGTTTCGCGCATCACCTTCCAGATGAGCACGGCCTCTCTCGATACGGCAGCGATGAAGAGATCGATCGAACTTCTTGGCACTGAGGTCGCGCCGATCATCCGGGAAACGCGGTAGCCGAATGGATATCGAAGATCTGCGGACCTTCGTCGAGGTCGCCGATGCCGGGGGCGTTTCTCCCGCAGCACGTCGATTGGGGATCTCCAAGTCGATGGTCAGTCGGCGTCTCATCCGGCTCGAGGGCGCGCTCGGCATCCAGCTTCTTGCACGAACGACCCGTGGCGCCGGTCTCACGGAAGCCGGGACGACGTTTCGGGAACATGCAGCGAGGGTCTGTGCGGAGATCGACATTGCGCGAGAAACGATACTGCCTGCCGGCGACCTTCGCGGGCGCCTGCGGGTGGCCCTTCCGCTCACATCAGGCCCGGTGCATTTTGCGCCCGTGCTTGCGGAGATGGCGCGCCACCACCCGCAGCTTCAGATCCACGCCGAATACAGTGATCGGTTCGTCGATCTGATCGCGGACGGCTTCGATTGTGCGATCCGGGTCGGCGCCCTCCGCGACTCGAACCTGATTGCAAGACGCGTTGGTCAGATCTACGGCAAGCTGGTGGCGAGCCCGAGCTATATCAGAATACATGGTTCGCCTGAAACACCGGACGAAATCGTCGTCCACCAAGCCTTGGTTGGTGCCGAAACGTGGCGGTTCATGGATGGTGAGAAGATCATCACTGTACAACCGCAAGGCCGCTTCAGGTCCGACAACGGCGCGGCGCTCGCCAGTGCAGCCGCCGCCGGGCTTGGTATTGCGTGGCTCCCCGATTGTGTCACTTGTGAGTATCTTGCCTCCGGCGCGCTCGTTCCAATCATGACCCGCTATCCGCTGCCGGTGGGTGGGGTCTACGTCGTGCGGCCGCCCAGCCCGCACCCGTCGCGAAAGGTGCGTATCCTCTCCGAGTTCCTGGTCGAATCGTTCGAAAGAAATCCTCATTTGTGGGGCGCAGGGAGTTGATGCTTTCGACTGCACGTCCCGCTTTTTGCGACACAGCTCTCCGCGCCGTGCAGCTAGTCGTAATCGCGCTCACCTGTTAGTCACTTGGACCATCCAAAGGCTCCTGCGCTCTACGCGGGTGGGGGATCGCCAGGCGAAGAGGAGAGGTGAACGCGTATGAGTTGGAACCCTGCAATCGAACCAGGCTGTCCTGACGAGGTCGGCATCGACGCCATCGAAACGCTCATCGTTCCGCGCTCCCGCGATCTTGGCGGCTTTGAGGTTCGGCGCGCTTTGCCGGCGCCAAAACGGCAAATGGTTGGACCATTCATCTTCTTCGACCAGGCGGGACCGGCCGAGCTTCTGACCGGGCAAGGCGTCGATGTCAGGCCGCACCCGCATATTGGTCTGGGGACCGTTACGTACCTTTTTCGCGGTGATTTTCATCACCGCGACAGCACCGGCGCGGACCAGATCATCCGCCCCGGCGAGTTGAACTGGATGATTGCCGGGCGCGGTGTGACCCATTCGGAGCGGACCACGGCGGCGGCGCGAAGCGGCCCGAACAGCTTGTTCGGGATTCAGACCTGGGTGGCCTTGCCCGAAAGCCACGAGGATATGGCGCCCGTATTCGAACATCATGGCAAGGAGGCGCTGCAGACAATCGAGGACAATGGGGTCTCGGTTCGGCTTATCCTTGGAAACGCGTATGGCAAGCGTGCGCCTGCCACGATGCTGTCCGAGACATTTTATGCCGACGTAACGCTTGAAGCGGGAAGCCGATTGCCAATGCCGGACGACCATGAAGACCGGGGCAGCTACATCGTCGAAGGCACGATCTCGATAGCCGGTCAGGAGTACGAAGCGCCTCAGATGATGGTCTTCCGTCCAGGCGACAAGATTACGGTCGCGGCTGGCGAGAGAGGCGCGCGGCTGATGATCCTGGGCGGTGCGACACTCGCCGGACCCCGATATATCTGGTGGAACTTCGTTGCCTCGTCGCAGGAGCGTATCGAAGCCGCAAAGGCCGAGTGGCGCGCCGAAAACTGGGGCAAGGGCCGCTTCGATCTTCCGGTCGACGACCGGAATGAGCACATCCCGCTTCCAGAGTGATGAGGGCGGCCTTTCATCGGATGACAAATTGCAGAAGATTGCCCCCGTTATCGAGTGCATGAGACGAGAAGGCGCGTTTATTTAAAGTGAGGATTGTTCTCCCGCTCCAGCACAGATCTTACGGCTGGTCGCTCGAGCATCTGGTTCGTGTGTCTCGTGAAATCCTTCAGCGTGTCCATCGGCAGCCCGTTGGTCCTGCCCCAGCCGTAGAAGACAAGTGCGTAGGGGTCCACCACCGTGTACCGGTTCCCCATGATCCACGTGTTGCCGGCGATAAGGCTGTCGATTTCCTGCATGCTCTCCCAATAGGATGATGCCGCCTTGGCGCGAATGTCCTCATACGCCTCTTCACGATCGGCGAAGCGGTAAGGCCGGAACTTCGCGCGCTGGAAGATATGAGGGGTGTTCGAGAACCAGGCCATCTGTGCGATGCACTGCATTTGCTCGACGATATTGGTCGGAAACATGCCGGTTTCCGGATTGGTCAAGCCTATATATGTCAAGATGGCAGTGTTTTCCGTGATCACCCGGCCGTCCTGCGCGACAAGCGCCGGCACTTTGCCGCGAGGGTTGACGGCAAGGTATTCCGGCGTGAGGTGCTGGTTCTTCGACAGAAGCGTTTCCACGGGTCTGAATGGCTTGCCCGTTTCCTCCAACGCGATGTGTGGGGCCAGCGAACAGGCGCCTGGACTATGGAACAGGATCAACTCGCCCGTCAGTTCCGAAGTCTTACCCGAAACCGCAAGTCCATCAGTCATCTTGAACTCCCCCTGTTATTCGCTCGAGGAAGCATTCTGGGATGCCCCAAGAGCCATCTACCGTGCCGCTCGCGCGATTCATGCCATCAGGGCAGTCATGATCCGGTCTCGCGTCATCGGCATATCATGGATGCGGGTGCCAAGCGCATGGGCAACCGCATTGCCAATCGCGGCGGCAGTCGGTCCGCCGGCGCATTCGCCGACGCCGAGCGGCGGGTGCTCTCCGGCCTCGACAAGCTCAACGCTGATTTCAGGCATGTCCGAAAACCGGATGACCGGATAGCTTTCCCAGTCAAGGCTTGCGATACCCTGCGGGCCGAAGCGGACTTCTTCCATCAATGCCCAGCTGATGGCCTGGACAATGTTGCCCTCGATCTGGTTGACGAGTCCGTCGGGATTGATGACGAGGCCTGCATCCACGGCGCACCAGACGTTGGTGACGCGCACTGCTTCGTCAACCTGGACCGAGGCGACGACGGCAGCGTAGGCCGAAGAATTCTTGTAGCGGGCCAACCCAAGGCCCAGCCCGCTTCCGGCGCCGCCGGCGTCACGTGACGACCAGTCCGCCATAGCTGCGGCTTTTTCCAGAACACGGCG
This sequence comes from Neorhizobium phenanthreniclasticum, assembly GCF_040066075.1. Classification (NCBI taxonomy): domain Bacteria; kingdom Pseudomonadati; phylum Pseudomonadota; class Alphaproteobacteria; order Hyphomicrobiales; family Rhizobiaceae; genus Neorhizobium; species Neorhizobium phenanthreniclasticum. Next base: position 177,415 of record NZ_JBEAAL010000015.1, on the reverse strand, counting down.
GGCGCGCGGGTCGGAAAGAATGGCCAGTCGATAGGAGAGGGGGTCCTCGCCTGTGCGTACTGCCAGATCATCAAGAAGGCCCTCGATGGCGAAAACGTTCAAAGTCGCCCCCAGGCCTCGCAGCGACGAGGTCCGCACCGGCACGTCATGGATCAGATGCAGGTCTATCCGTTTGGCATCCATGTCGTAGAGCGGAATGCTGTTGCGGGTGGCGCCGCCGCCACGTTCCAGGGGGATATCGAAAGGCCTGCGTTCCGGCGGCGGCTCCTTCAACGCATCGGCTGCGAGCAGATAGGCTCCCCCCACGCCGGGGCGCTGGCCATGGGTGGCACTCCAGATTTCTGTCGTCCAGTCGACGGGACGGCCCGCCGGGTCGAGCGCCGCATGTACGGTAACCGCCATGGCGGAGGAGAGCGGTTCGTAGCCAAACTCCTCTTCGCGCCGCCACATGAGGCGGATCGGCTGGCCGGGAAGCGCAAGGGCCACGAGAGCGGCATCCAGCGCTGCGTCATCCGCGCCGTTATGCCCATAGCAGCCGGCGCCCTGCATATGGTGGCACGCGACCTTGTCGAGAGACAGGCCGACGGTCTTTGCGATGTTTTCCCGCAACGGATGCATGCCCTGGGCATGCGACCAGACGGTCAGTATGTCATCGCGGTAAAGTGCAATTGCGCAGGAGGGGGCGATGGAGCCGTGAGACAGGAAGGGGCGAGTGAAGCGCGCGGAGACGCGGTCTGGCGCCGGCTCGGGGAGCGGATCTCCAATAAGCTGGTCAATTGAAGGCTGCGATGCGACCCAGTCGGGCATCGCCTGTTCGGGGTTTAAGGCTCGGGTATTTTCCCAGACGGCATACTCTGCCGCGGCCATGGCCGCAGTGCGGACGGCCGTTTCGTCGACACCGACAAAGGCCACGAAGTTGTCGATGCGCACAATCTGGACATCGGCTCCGGCCCTGCGTCGGATAGCATCTTCATCCAGGCCGATCAGGGTCGCTTCGCGGCCGGGCTGGCGCAAGGTGCGGGCGTGCAGCATTCCGGGTAGCGCCATATCCTGGATGAAGCCGGACCCGGTCAGCTTGGCTCGCAAGTCGATCCGCGGCACCGAGGTGCCGACAAGGCGGTAAGTGCTCCTGGGTTTCGGCGGAACCGCGCCCGTGGCTTCGGCGGAGAGGTCGATCTCGCCGGCGATGCTCCAGTAATCGATGTCGCTCGGTGCGCCATTCCTCAGGAAAGCGCCTTCAACGATCATCAGCTCGTCGGGGGCTGCATTCAGGCGCAGGGCGGCGCGCGCCAAAGCGAGCGCACGGACCTCGGCCGCGACGAGACGAATTGCGGCGCCGGAATGTTCGATCGACCAACTCGATGCGGTATAGCCTTCGGCGGGGCCTTCTATACTGTTGCCCGACATCATCCGTATCTGGCCGATGTCGAGGTCCAGTTCCTCGGCCGCGATCTGGGCAAGCGCCGTCAGCACGCCCTGGCCCAGTTCGACCTTGCCGGTGCCTATCCGCACGGTGCGGTCATCCTGGAAACGAAGCCAGCGGTTGAGCCGTGGGTTGTCCTTGAGACTGAAGGTGAGCCCGGTCATCAAGCCACCTTCGGGTGCATCTTTGCCGCAGCCTTGAGCACGGCACGCAGGATGCGGGGATGCGATCCGCAGCGGCAGAGGTTTGCATCCAGCGCAGCGGCGACCTCGGACCGGGTCGGCTGGGAGTTTTGGTCGAGAAAGGCCTTTGCCGCGATAAGCATGCCTGACAGGCAATAGCCGCATTGTCCCGCCTGTTCGTCGAGGAAGGCCTGCTGAAGCGGATGCAACGCCGCCGCCGAGCCCAGACCTTCGACCGTCGTGACGGCGCGGCCGGCGAGCGTGCCGACTTCGCGACTGCAGGAATAGGTGGCCCTGCCATCGATCAGCACCATGCACGCGCCGCACTGCTCCAAGCCGCAGCCATAGCGGCTTCCTTTCAGCCCCAGATGGTTGCGCAGCACGTCGAGCAGCGGCGTTGTCAGCGGCACGTCGACGTCATGATCTTGGCCATTGACGGTCAGGGTTAGAGCTTTGCTCATGCGATGCAGTCTTTCCTATACCGTATGCAGAAAAAGGCGGCCGGACCCCGAGCCGGACATCCGGCTTCCCCGTTCCGGCCGCCTTCTGCCGCTCAATCAAGTCGCAATCAGCTCGGTTGAACAAGTCCCGCCTCGACCAGCGGTCTGATCGACTCGATTTCGCGCTCGATCGAGCCACGCATCTCCTCGGGTGAATTTACAACGGGAGTGAGGCCGAGCGATGTCAGCTTTTCCTTTGCTGCGGGCGTTTCGCTCCACTCCTTGATGGCCTGGTGAATGGCGGTCACGATCTCCGGGGACATGCCCTTCGGACCGACGGCGCCGAACCAGAGGGCCTGATTGTAGCCGTCAAGACCCTGTTCCGCGACGGTCTGCACCTCAGGTATCTCGCCGATGCGTTTTGCCGACGTCACGGCAACCCCATGGATTTTTCCACCCTTGATGTGCGGAAGGTAATTCGACGGGGCATCGATCGCGAAGTCGATATGTCCTCCCAGCAGATCGGCCAGCAGCGGCGGCGACCCCTTATAGGGGATGTGGTTGATTTCCACGCCGGTCTGGAGACTGATGATCGCAGCACAGATATGGCCCTTGGTCCCCGCGCCAGGATTTCCGATATTGACCTTTCCAGGGTTGGCTTTCGCATAGGAGATCAGTTCCTGAAGCGACTTCGCGGGCGCATTGGCGCTCGCGGTGAGCAGTGCAGGGCTTTCCGCGACGACGGTAATCGGGGTGAAGTCAACCTGCGGATCGTAGGCAAGGTTCGCCTGCACCACCTTGTTGGCGGCAATCGGCGCGCTGCCGCTGACAAGGATTGTGTAGCCGTCCGGCGCCGAGCGTGCGAGTTTGCCGCCTGCGAGTGCGCCAGCCGCGCCGGCCACGTTCGCGATGACGAACTGCTGACCGAACTTTGCCGTCAGGAGATCGGCCACAAGACGGGCGACGATGTCGCTTGTGCCACCCGGAGGGTAGGCCGAGATTACCATGACCGATTTGCTCGGCCATTTATCAGCCAGCGCGATTTTGCTGGAAGCCAGCACGGCGGCTGTTCCCCCGAGCACGATAAATTCACGTCTGTTCATCCTCACTCCTCCTCCCGCTCGTTTTTGATCGAGCTTCATTCTGACAAGACTTAGCCTGTCCGGTCTCTCCAAAGAACTGCTGACTATGGTCATTCCGCCTCTTGAAACGGTAGCACCTTCATATGCACGAACGGCTGTCAGTCCTCCCCCGCGAGCCATAGTTCTTCCCGCGCGTGAAATGCGGCGAGCTGATCCGGTCGATCGTCACCCAGCAAGTCGGGGTTAACCTTCACCCCTCGCGTGTACTGGATATATGCCAGGAACTTGTAAGATGGCCGCATCGTCGACAGGAGCATCCAGTCAACAGGAAGCGCTTCGGATGGGTTGACGAGCTTCATGACGTCCCTCTCGAACAGAACCTCGAAGCTGAATAGCTTCCAGGTCCCGGATTCCCGTACGGCGCGCGAGAAGAATCGGCAGAAGACGTGAAAATCAACCTCGACGCCGCTCATCGTCGCACGGTTGAAGATCATCGCCGGGCTTTCCACCGTTGCCCGATCACCGGCCACTTGGGCGAACGCAGGAAACACCCAGTGCTTGCTGTTGCCCGTCGTGCTCATCCATTTGCGGGTGGCGTCCACATACGCCTCACCTCCGCGTCCGTCATACCAGCTCGTGCGGACATAGGCGTCGCGATGGAAGCACGCGCTCATGACGTCAAAACGGCGTTGATCGCGTGCAAAGCGCTCACGGCGCACGAGATCGAAGAGTTCTTCGCGATCAAGAAGGGCCTGAAGGCGACTGTTGCTGTCCTGCTGCATGGGTTGCTCCTGGGGCTGGGTTCGTGCGTCGGTCAATGGCTGGGCTCCGCCGATGAGAAAAGTGCCGGAGAACTGAAGACCGTCTGTCAGTCGGCTTCCTGCAACCCTTCCTCACGCACTTTTCGGAAGCGTGGGGACACGATCGACAGGAGCAGGAGGGCAGCGACGGTCAGCGTCCCGAGACTCACGGGGCTTGTGAAGAAGACGCTTGCGTCCCCATGGGAGATCAAAAGTGCCCGACGCAGATATTCCTCGGCCATCGGGCCCAGGATCATGGCCAGGATCAGAGGCGCGGGTTCTGCTCCTGTTTTCTTGAAGAAGTATCCCAGCACGCCGAACAAGGCCATCATGTATACGTCGAAGACGCTGTTGTTGATGCTGTAAACGCCGATTGCGATGAAGACGCAGATCGTCGGAAACAGGAAATGGTAGGGTACCGAGATCAGCTTTGCCCACAAGCCGACCAGCGGAAGGTTCAGGAACAGCAGCATCAGGTTGCCGAACCACATGGACACGACAAGGCCCCAGAACAGTGCCGGCTGTTGAGAGAGGATATCGGGACCCGGCTGGACGCCCTGAACGACCAGTGCTCCGATCATCAGGGCCATGGTCGCCGTTCCGGGAAGCCCGAGCGTCAGCATCGGAATGAAACAGGTCTGCGCCGCGGCGTTGTTCGCCGCCTCGGGTGCCGCGACACCTTCGATCGCGCCTCTACCGAATTCCTCCGGGCGATGCGAGATCTTCTTCTCCAGCGCATAGGCCGAGAAGGATGCAAGCAAGACGCCGGCGCCCGGCAACACGCCCAGCAGCACCCCGATGCCGGTGCCGCGCAAGATCGGCATGGACATCCGGCGCCAGTCCTCGCGGGTCGGGAACAAGCTGGTGACGTGCGTCACGCTGGCAATCCGTTTGTGTTCATTCTCCAGGTTCGCGAGAACGTCGCCGAGGCCGAATATGCCCGTGGCGACGATGACGAAATCCAGCCCGTCGAGCAGATAAGGCGTGCCAAATGTATAGCGCGCCGCACCTGAATTGACGTCGGTTCCTATCAGGCCGAGAATGACGCCGAACAGCGCCATGCCGAAAGCCGTCAGCAACGATCCGCTGGCCAGCACCATAGAGGTGATGAGGCCGAGCACGATAAGCGAGAAATACTCCGCAGGACCGAAGGTAAGGGCAAGGCTTGCCAGCAGAGGTGCCGAAATCACGATAAAAAGTGTGCCCACGGTGCCGGCGAAGAAACTGCCGATCGCGGCGGCTGCCAATGCGCGCCCGGCCTTGCCCTGCTTGGCCATTTCATGGCCGTCAAGTGTCGTGACAACGGACGAGGCCTCCCCAGGGAGGTTCATCAGAATGGCCGTCGTGGAGCCTCCGTATTGCGAGCCATAGAAGATGCCCGCGAGCATGATCAGCGCCGTATCCACCGGCAGTCCGAACGTAAAGGGCAGGAGCATCGAAATAGTGGCGATCGGCCCCAGGCCGGGCAGAACGCCGACTGCGGTGCCGAGAAGTACGCCGAAAAAACAATAGGCGAAGTTCGATAGCGTGGTTGCAGTCGAAAGGCCCAGAAGAAGTCCGTTGAATATATCCATGTCAAACCCGTGAACCGACTAGAAACCAAGACCCTGCAGCCAGTTCCCGATGATTGGTATGGGGAGGCCGAGCAGTTCGACGAAGACAACGGAGCAGAGTCCCGCAAAGACGAGAGAACCTGCGAAGGCTTTCCAATCGAGCCGGAATTTGACGCTCGCCGCAGCGCTCAAGATCACCAGCAGGAGGACGGCAAGCGGCAGCCCGAGTTTCTCCATCATCAGGCCGAAAATCAGGATCGTGACCGGCACGAGAACGAGCGGCCTCCACCGGATCGTCGGTATCGACCCGGATCCGGCCAACCGCGCGCGAAAGAGAACGAGAAGGCCTGTAAACAAGAGCAAGCTCGAGACGATGATTGGAAAATAGCCGGGTCCCATCCGACTGGAGGTGCCGAAGGGATAGCTGCACGCGATCCATGCCGACACGGCACCGATGACTGAAAAAAAGAGTCCAAGCAAAACGTCTTGGCTTAGCTTCATCTGAGGTCCTCCCGACACCATAAGAAGAAGTGATCATTCTATCACAACTCGGCGTCAGAAGATTCGCTCGGCAAGCGGCCGAATGCTCGTAAGAAACGTCGCAAGTTGTCCATGTTACTATCAATTCAGGACTGCTGTATGCTGGCAACCTGGTAAATGAGTATGTTTCGTCAGACGAAGAGCAAGGTGCGAAGCTGCGGCTGGAGCTTGATCCGAACGACGTGAGAGATTGCGTCTTTCAATTGCTAGAGGTGACGGCCCTCGTCCACCGGAACGACGATCCCGGTCGAACTGGTGAGGTTGACGATACAGGCGATCACCGCCCGTGCGACGTCGTCGGGGGTCGTGACTTTTCCGAGAGGAAGTCTTTCTGCGGTTTTCTGCAGTTGGTCACGGGTACGATGCGGAACGAAATCCGTATCGACACCGGCGGGTGAAACGGAGAAGACACGGATTTTCGGTGCCAGCACCTTGGCAAGTGCGATGGTGAGCGCATCCAGCCCGCCTTTTGCCGCGACATAGGCAAGGCTGCTTCCGATACCTGTCCGCGCGGCAATGGAGGAAATGTTGACGATGACCGCACTGTCTCTGCGTTCAAGCAGCGGCCGGAAAGCGCGAACCATGGCAAAGGGGCCTCTCAAATTTATCGCGACTGCACGGTCGAAAATTTCATCGGTCAGAGCATCGAGATCATTGGCGGCGACGGGTGTTGTCGCACCGCCGCAATTGATTAGGGCATCGAGACCGTCGAACCGTTCACGGACCACGGCGGCGGCATCGGCGACGGAGGTTGCGTCATCGATGGCGATACGTATGGCGAAATGCCCGCTGCCTTGAAGCGCGCCCACGACCTCATCCGCCATCTCGCGGCGGCTGTTATAGCCGACCACGATGGTTGTACCCACGCTGGCGAGGCGCGCGGCAATCGCCCGTCCGATCCCGCTGTTTCCACCGGTGACGAGGGCCACTTTCGGGATCGTCAACTCCGGAATTTCGATGGCAGTCATGTTTCTCCCCGACAGACTTCCCGCATTTCCGCGGCAACCGAAGCCTTCAACAGTTTGATGTGATTATATGGTTCCACGCCAGCGGTTTCTCTTGCACACGATCATGTCAGCAAATCTGACGGATCGCCGCCGTCAAGCCCCGCCGGTTCAGTGCGTAAGCGACCGCTGACTTTCTCAGTCGGAATAATCCGCGAGCGTTGCGCTTGCCGCCGAGCGGATGAAGCCGTGGTCGCTGGACAGCAGCAAAGCCGAGGCGCCGAGTTCCTTTGCGAAGGCAAGATCGGCCTTGCTGGTAGGCAGCATCAGCAGCGGGACGTTGGCCTTTTGGGCCGCAGCGGCGACCGTACTGCTGATTTCGGCGACCTTGGCCTGTGCCTGTGGGTCGTCGCCAAAGGATGCGGTCAGGTCGCCCCGGCCGATGAACAGGGCGTCGATACCATCCACCGCGGCAATCTCCTCGGCGCGATCGACCGCTTCGACATCCTCGATCATGGCGATGCAGGCAATTTGGCGGTCCTGCTGAGTCATATGGCGGATGCCGCCAACGCTGCCCCACATGCCGGCCCGAGTCAGTCCCGCAAAACCGCGATTGCCGCCCGCATAACGGCAACTGCGGGCTATTGCCTGTGCTTTTTCCACGGTGGTCACGTGGGGAACCATGATGCCCATCGCGCCGCAGTCGAGCGCGGACAGAATGTTCGCATCCGTGAATTCGCCGACACGGACCAGAGGTGCGATGTTGGAGGCCCTGGCGGCGAAAATCATAAGGTCCGTGATGTTGCGATCGAGCGGCGCATGCTCCTGATCGATGACGACAAAATCGTATCCGATCGTTCCGAGAATCTCGATGACCTGCGTCGTCGGGAGCTTGAGGAATGTGCCGAACATTCGCTGGCGCGTCAGTAATCGTTCGCGGAATGTCGTGAAGTCGGGACGCTGTTCTGTCATATGGCTGCCTTTCGTTAGCCGTTCCTAGCGGCTCCTTCGCAGAGCACGAAGCCAATTGCCGCGACGTTTCTCGCTGCGAAACACAGCCCTTCCACCTTGCGTTTCTTCTCGCGAAACGGCCGGTGATAACGATTGAGGTCAGCGACGTTGGATGCGAGCCAGAGCTTCATGACAGTGCGAGGTCAGCTCTGACCGCGCCCAATGAGGAAAGCGAGAGCTTTGGCCAATCCAACGATTATCAGTTGCGCCGTCACCGGCAATATAACCAGCCCCTCCCAGACCCCCTATCTGCCGATAAAGCCGGAACAGATCGCCGATGCCTGTCTGGATGCGGTGCGCGCCGGTGCGGCGATCGTTCACATCCACGTCAGGTATCCGGATGGGCGTCCGAGCATGGAATTGGCGCATTACCGGGAGGTCGTCGAACGCCTGCGCGCTGCCGAAGAGGACGTCATCATCAATCTCACCACCGGCCCCGGCGGTCGCTTCATCCCCAGCGAAGACGATCCGAGCGTCGCTGCACCGGGCACCACTCTTATGCCGCCGGTGCGACGTGTCGAGCATATCGCGGCGCTGAGGCCCGAAATCTGCAGCCTCGACTTCAACACGATGTATTCCGGCTCGTCGGTGGTCATCAATACGCCGCGCAATCTCGCCGTCATGGCCGATATTATTCGCGATTCAGGCGTCCTCCCCGAGCTCGAAGTCTTTGACACGGGCGATATCCAGCTCGCCAACCATTTCATTCAGGAAGGGCGGCTTGATGCGCCGGCGCTCTTCCAGATCGTGCTCGGCGTCCGCTACGGTGCGATCGCCACGCCAGAGACCCTTCTCTACATGAAATCACTGCTTCCGGTTGGTTCGCATTGGGCGGCTTTCGGTGTCGGACGCTGGGAATTTCCCATGCTCGCGCAGGCTTGGCTTCTGGGTGGCCACGTCAGGGTCGGGTTGGAGGACAATATCTACCTCGAAAAAGGCGTGCTCGCCGAAAGCAATACCGTGCTCGTCAGGAAGGCCGTGCGCATCCTGAAGGAACTCGGCGGCACCGTCGCAACTCCCGGCGAGGCGCGCGAAATCCTGGGACTGAAGAGACAGGTTCCCAAAGCCGGCTAGGGGGCCGGGCGCAGCGGCTGATCCGCGCGCCTGGCCTGCGGCTTTGGGCTCTACCGACATTTCGACAAAGACAAGCGGAGGAACGGATGTACGATCGGAACGACCCACGATCCAGCCTGCTGGGCAATGCGAAGCCGGCGGGCGCCAGGGTCCACAGCAGCTATTTTGGTTCGCAGCTGGGGCTGTTCTACAAGGAAAAGCCCCACATCAAGGACGCCAATGGAGATACCTGGATCAGTCGAGGCCAGAACTTCGTCGTCGCCTATACCAAAGGCAAGGAAGGCGGCGCCTTCTCCCGCGACGCGCAGCCCGACGAATATGCCGTCATCATTCCGGACAAGGAGACTTCGGTCGAAATCACCACCGCCGAGGGTACCACGACCGTGCCCGGCTATTCGGTCGCCTTCGTGCCACCGGGCAAGAGCTCCATCCGGATGCTGACCGCCGGCAGCATCGTCCGGCTCTTCACGCCGAAGTCGACGGATTTGGCGGAGGCCGCCTCGAATGCTGACGCGTATCGCGGGCCGCATCCCAATGTGCCGCCGTTCGAAGCCTGGCCCGAACCTCCCGGCGGCCTCAAGCTGAAATGGTACACTCTGGACGTCCCTGACGATCCTTCACGGTTCGGCCGGATCTACCGTTGCACGACGTTCATGATCAACTACCTCGTGCCGCGTATCGGCCCGCGCGAGCGGGACAAGGTCTCACCGCATCATCACGACGATTTCGAGCAGTGCTCCCTGGCGCTGAGCGGTACCTTCACGCACCATCTGCGCTGGCCGTGGACGACGAACATGAACATCTGGCGCGAGGACGAACATCTCTATTGCGAGTCGCCCTCGATCTGCGTCATTCCGCCGCCGGCCATCCATACGACCACCGCCGAAGGAACAGGCGTCAACCAACTGGTCGATATCTTCGCTCCACCCCGTTTCGATTTTTCGGAAAAGCCGGGTTGGGTGCTCAACGAGAACGATTATCCAATGCCCCATCGTTAAAGAGATTGCCGCCGGCTTTCGCCTCGAATGTCGGCGGCTACCACCTTCAACATCAAAATCGCTTGCCGGATGAGGGAACGGTTGCGGCAAGCGCCGGGTCCACAGCCAGGACCACTTTCCCGATCTGCTGGTTTTCGTCCAGGATATGATGGGCTTCCTGCACTTCGGTGAATGGAACGACTTTGTGGATACGGGTCGTGATGCGCCCATCCTCAAACAACGGCCAGACGTGGTCGACCAGTTCTCTGGCGAGCCGCCCCTTGTAGGCAGGAGGGCGTGGCCGGAGCGTCGATCCGGTTATCGTCAACCGGCGGCGCACGAGCGTGCGGATATTCACCTCGGCTGTACTGCCTTGATGGCTGGCGATGAAGACGAGCCGACCGTCGTATTTCAGCAGATCCAACTGGCGCTGCGTGTTGGCCCCGGCCTGGCCGTCGAGGATGACATCGACGCCCTCGCCACCCGTCAACGCCCGGATGCCCTCGTCCCAGGCGCCGCGGTAATCGACGGCTGCTTGGGCGCCGATGGCCTTGCAGACGGCCCGCTTCTCTTCGGTGCCTGCGGTGGCGAAAACCGTCGCACCGCGAAGATGTCTGGCGATCTGGATGCCCGCCATACCGACCCCGCTCGTCCCGCCATGGATCAGCAGCGTTTCTCCATGTTCCAGCCTGGCAAGCCAGATCAGATTATTCCAGGCCGTGAAGAAGACTTCCGGGAGCGACGCTCCCTCTATGAAGCTCAAGCCGTTCGGAATAGGCATGCATTGCACAGCCGGGACGGCGCAAAACTCTGCATATCCTCCGCCGTTGACGAGCGCGCAGACGGGGTTGCCAACATATTGCCCGTCAACGCCTTCGCCGACATCGTCGATGATGCCGGCAACGTCGAGGCCGAGGATTTCGGAGGCGTTCGGCGGGGGTGGATAGAGACCTCGCCGTTGCTGGACATCGGGGCGATTGACCCCGGCAGCCGCGACGCGGATCAGAACCTCCCCGGCCTTTGGCCGGGGGCGCGGCTGTTCGACGATCCGAAGAACTTCAGGCCCGCCCGGCCTTTCGATCATGACGGCTTGCATGTCTCATCCGCCATGCCAAAAGGGTTCATGACGTCAATCCGACCAGGCGAGCCGGATTGTCTGCCACCATGGTCCGCACGTCCGCGTCCGTGAAGCCGAGCGCCAGGCAGAGCTTGATGGCTTGACGCATGCCTTCGACCGGTGTGGGATTGTCGACCTGCCCGAGGTCCGAGCCGATCGAGGAATGTTCGACGCCGGCTGCAAGAATATGTTCCCTGAGCTCTTCCGGCGTATAGGTGTTGAAGCGGGAATCGACATAGAGCCCGGCAGACTGTTCGATCAGGGCGCCGAGCTGCGCCAGTTCGCGGATATCGTCATAGGTGAAGTGCAGTCCATACATCGGATGATTGACAAGCAGCCGCTTGACGCCGCGCGCACGCGCTTCATCGAAGAGCTTCCAGATTTCCCAGACATGCAGATGACCCGAGGACAGGATGACATCGAATTCGGCAATGAGATCGAGGATCTGCTTCACCTCGTCCAGGATTTCCCCGTATGGATCAACGACCGTCAGGGCCGGCGAGTTTCTGAGCTGGACGTTCGAGGCAAGCCGCGTCTTGCGGTGAGCGCTACGGATATGGTTGGCTGCTTGGGCCGTCGGCATCCAGATCAACTTGGCGCCCATCTTCAGTTGCGCATCGACGACGAACGGGTTCAGCCCCCCGGTGGAATTGTTGAGGACCAGACCGCTGTACATCGCAAAGTCCGGGTTTGCGAAAATGCGTTCCATCATCGGTATGACCGGGGAAACCGAATAATGGTGATCCTTGAAAAGGATGGCGCGCATCCCTGCCGCCGCGGCTTCCTCGGCCGCCTCCATATGGTCGAGCTGCCGAGGCATGGTTGACGGCCCGGAGTGAACGTGAAGATCGATGGCGCCCTTCAGCAAGGCATTTGCCCTGGCATCATCTATGCCGGCCATAAGCCGTCTCACTTCTTCCCTGTTGCGTTTCGCATCGTCTGTCGAAGCCATGACATTCCCCTGCTTGCATTCGAGGACTCCCCTAAAACTTGACACCGGAAAGCGACAACCTATCATCCCACGCATTTCGCCAGTCGAAATATGTAGCAGCGATTCCAGGGGGAGGAAGATCAATGGGCATTCGAGCAATCGAGCGCGCGATGAATGTTTTGCAGGAGCTGAATCTGCAGCCAATCAACACGATTGCCCAACTGCATGCCCGAACGAAGCTTCCGAAGCCCACTCTCGTGCGTATCCTGCGCACGCTTGAGGATGCAGGATACGTTGAGAATGATGTGCGGCAGGGGGGATACTGCGTCAGTGCGCTGGTGACGTCCCTCAGCTCCGGCTTTCACAAGGGGCCGCTGGTCGTGGAGGCGGGGCGTGCATGGGCCATCGCGATCACCCGCAAGCACAAATGGCCGATCGCGATCGCCCTGCCGGATTATGACGGGATGGTGGTTCGCTTCAGCACGGTTCCCGATAGCTTGATCTCCCCCTTCCACAGCACCGTGAACAAGCGTCTGTGCCTGCTTACGCGCGGACTTGGGCTGGCATATCTGGCGTTTCTCGACAAGGACGAGTTCGACATGATCATCGATATTCTTAAGAGGTCGGATGATCCGGAGAACGCGCTGAGCCATCACCCCAATGAACTGAAAAGGCTTGTCGGAAAGGTACGCGAAGCCGGTTATGCAACACGCTCGTCGCTTGTAGAGCCCAAGAACTCCAATACCATCGGCGTTCCCATCGTCGGCCAAGGGGGGCGAGTGATAGCGAGCATAGGACTGACTTATTTCAAATCGGCTTTCAGTTCGGAGCAGGAGGCTTGCGATCGCTATGTTCCAATTCTGCAGTCGGCAGCGGCGGCAATCTCGGAAGATCTTGATCGCTTGTCGAACAGCTTTGCTATTTGAGCGTGAGGTCTAAAGGCGTTCGAGAAACGTCGAGTACCTGAAGCAGACAACGATCAGCGGAATGACCGATCAGGCTTTTGCCTGCACGATCGTTTTTGCGACTTCCGGTCCGCCGAGCATGAAGCTCTTAACGCCGTCTCGGACGATATCGTCCAGGGATTCCGGTGTTGGCGTAGAATAGACAAAACGCCGGATCGCCAGATAGAAGATGCGGCCGTGCAGTCCCCAAAAGAGTTCGGTTTCCCGCTCGGTCAGCGGCGTCTCGTCCGCGCCGGGAAGCCCGAGTTCATGACGAAGCTCAAGACAGGCAGGTTCGATGATCTGCTGCCGTACGATGTCGAGATAGCGTGGTGTGATGTCGAATGCCTTCAGCCCGGAAAAGACGAAGATCCTTACCCAATCATAATGGAAGACGCGGTTCACGTATTGAAGGTAAAATTCCGTGAGCCGGCCTTCGAGCGGTAGGCTGCGATCGGTAATCAAACCTGCCCAGGCTTCGTCCCAGCGGCTTAGATAGACGTGTTCGTAGACGCGCTCGATCAGCGCCTCCTTGCTGGGAAAATGCCGGTAGATCGCCGAATGGGTGATGCCGATCCTCTTTGCGAGTTCCCGGGTCTGTCCCTCGAAACCATGCTCGGCAAAGAAGCGGACGGCCTCTTCCAGAATGAATTGCTCCCGCTCGGTTGCCCGCATGTACTGCTTGGGGCGCCGTGGCTTTGGCCGGCCATGCCCGCCTTCCGGGACATTCAGCTGATCCGTCATTGCACTCCTGAATCCGCGACCGCTCGCCATCTGCGGCACATAACGCATTGCTTTCTCAGCGATAGCGCAAGTCGCGATTGAGACCAAGTGGTAATTTATTTGAGACCATTTGGTAATTTTTGTTGACCGGCAACCATCTTGCGGAATAATGTAACCAAGTGGTCACAAATTCCAGCGACCATCGGGAGGAGACCGGTGAAGGCGAGAGCTTTCGAATATGTGCGCCCGCAATCCGTCGAGGAGGCGCTGCGGGCCTTTGGGGATGCCGATGGCGATGCGGCCTATATCGCGGGTGGGCAGAGCCTCGTTCCCGCTCTGGCGCTGAGGCTCCAGGCGCCGGCATTGCTCATTGACATCGCACGTATCGAGGAATTGCATGGCCTTGCCGTCGTGGAAGATAGGCTCCGCGTCGGTGCGACGACACGCCATTTCGAAATCCTCAACTCTGAACTGGTGGCAGAACATGCGCCGCTGCTTTCGAAAGCAGCGCCCTTCGTCGCCCATCCCGCGATCCGTAACAAGGGGACGTTCGGCGGCAGCCTGGCGCTCGCCGATCCCGCATCGGAATTTCCTGCCATGGCGTTGGCGCTCGACGCGGAGGTCGAGATCGCTTCGCTCGCAGGCGATCGGCGCGTTCCGATTGCCGATTTTTTCCTCGGTCTCTATGAGACGGCGCTCCAGCCCGGTGAGATGATCCGGGCCGTTCATATCCCGGTCGCGACTGGAAAGTCCCGCTGCGCCTTCGGCGAACTTGCCCGCCGCCGCGGCGATTATGCGCTCGTCGGTGCCGGCGTGAACGCGGAATGCGACGGCGATCGCATCGAGCGCATAGGGATTGCCTTTCTGTCGGCAGGGCCCGCGCCCATGCGGGCGAGAAACGCCGAAGCCGTCCTTACGGGGAGCCGCCTGACGCTCGAAATTATCCGCGAGGCGCAGGAAGCCCTTGATGTCGATCTCGATCCTCCTGGTGACGAGCACACGCCCGTCGAGATGCGCCTGCATCTGGCGCGCGTGCTGCTCGGCCGCCTGCTGGGGCAGCTGGAGGCGAGGCCATGAGTGGCAAGATCGCGGTTTCGCTGACGGTAAATAGCGAGGAGGTTGAGGCGCTCGTAGCCCCGAGAACCACGCTGGCCGATTTCCTGCGCCAGGACCTTCAGCTTACTGGCACCCATACCGGCTGCGAGATGGGCGTCTGCGGCGCCTGCCTGGTGCTGATCGACGACCGGCCCGTTCATGCCTGCCTGATGTTCGCCGTACAAGTGGACGGATGCGTGATCGAGACGGTCGAGGGGCTGACGTCGCGCGGTGCAATCACCGATCTCCAGAAGGCATTCCACGAGCGCAATGCGCTGCAATGCGGGTTCTGCACGCCCGGCATGCTGGTCAGCGCCTATGGCATCCTGTCGTCCGGCAATGTTCCGAGCCGCGAGGAGATCCGCGATGCGCTTTCCGGAAACTATTGCCGCTGTACGGGCTACGAGGCGATCGTCGACGCGATCGAGCGGACGGCTGGCGAGCGTTGGCGCGCCAAGGCGGAGGAGGAGGTATGAACGTGTTCGCCGGCTCCCTGGACAGACCCAATTCCTATATCGGCCGTTCGGTCTCCCGGCCGAATGCGAAACGTCTGCTCGAAGGCAAGGGGCGGTATGTCACTGACCTTGTCCTGCCGCGCATGCTCTATGCGGCCTTTGTCCGCAGCCCCTATGCCCACGGACGAATTCTCTCGATCGACACGGATGAAGCCGCGGCGCTTGCGGGAGTCCGCGCCGTTTTCACAGGCAAGGATCTCGCGGCGATCTGCACGCCCTGGATCGGCACGCTCGATCACTTCAAGAACATGAAGTCGCCACCGCAGATGCCGCTTCCAACGGAAAAGGTGACCTGGTCCGGCCAGCCGGTCGTGCTGATCGTCGCCGACAGCAGGGCAATCGCCGAGGACGCCGCCGAACTGGTAATGATCGACATCGAGGAGATGCCGGCGCTTGCGGACCCGGCTGAGGCTATGTCCGGAGGGGCGATTTCAGAAGAACTCGGCGACAATCTCTGTTTTTCGATGAAGCTTGACGCTGGCGGTGTCGATGAAGCCTTGGAGGCGGCGGATCTGACCGTGGAGCAGAGCTTCATCTTCGGTCGGCATACGGCCGTGACGCTGGAGCCCCGGGCGATCGTCGCTGATTATGATCCCAGCGAAAACCGGCTGACGGCGCATCACGCCACTCAGACGCCCTATCAGTTCCAGGATGTCTATTCCCGCCATTTTGGAATTCCGGAAGCCAATGTCCGCGTGATTGCGCCGGATATCGGCGGCTCCTTCGGCATGAAGCTGCATGTCTATCACGAGGAGATGGCGGCGGTTGGGGCTTCTATCCTGCTCGGCCGGCCGGTGAAATATGTGGCGGATCGAATGGAATCCTTCGTTTCCGACATTCATGCCCGCGACCATCGCGTTACGGCAAGGCTTGCGGTCGGGAAAGATGGCCGTATCACCGGCATGGAAGTCGACGACGTGACCGCGATCGGTCCATTCTCCAGCTACCCGCGTACCAGCGCCGTGGAAGGCAACCAGGTCGTCCGGTTGATGGGCGCGCCCTATGACTTCTCCGCCTATAGGGCAAAGCTGTCGGTGGTTTTCCAGAACAAGGTGCAGGCCAGCCAATATCGCGCCGTTGGCCATCCGATCGCCTGTGCGGTGACCGAATGCATGGTCGATAAGGCGGCGCGTGAGCTCGCACTCGATCCCTTTGATATCCGCGTCCGTAATCTCATCCCCGACGACAGCTATCCGCGCAAGTCGCCGACGGGTTACCAGTTCGAGAAGCTCTCCCACGAAATCTGCCTGTCGCGCCTGCGCTCGCTGATGAATTACGAGTCGCTTCGCGCGGAGCAGGCGAAATTGCGCGAGAAACGCATCCTGCGCGGCATCGGCATAGCGCTTTTCGTTGAGATCACCAATCCCAGCCCAGCCTTTTACGGTGTTGGCGGGGCGCGTATTTCCGCGCAGGACGGCGCGGTCGTCAAACTGACGCCATCCGGCGAGGTGCATTGCGCGATTTCCGTAACCGAACAGGGGCAGGGGACCGAGACCATCATTGGCCAGATCGTCGCGGATCAGCTCGGCGTCGATCGCGCCAAGGTTCGCCTCATGACCGGCGATACGGACATGACGCCGCATGGTGGCGCGACCTGGGCATGCCGCGGGGCGGGCATAGGTGGTGAGACAGCGCTGCAGGCGGCGCGCAGGCTGAAGGCCAATCTTCTCTCGATCGCGGGCCTCATCCTGCAGGCGCAGCCCGGCGAACTCGATATCCGCGAGGACTGGATCGTCGAGGCTGCTACCGGTCAGCAGCGGATCAGTTTGGCGGAAGTGGCCCGCATCGCCTTTTTCCGGTCGGACACCTTGCCGCCCGGCACCCAGGCGCAGCTCTCGGTCGCCCATCATTATGCCCCGCAAGGTTACCCCTTTGCCTTCACCAACGGCGCGCAGGGGTCACTCGTCGAGGTCGATGTGGAGACGGGCTTCGTCAAGATCCTTCGGCACTGGGTGGTGGAGGATTGCGGCCGCATCATCAATCCGCTTCTGGTCGACGAGCAGATCCGCGGTGGCGTGGTGCAGGGGCTCGGTGCGGCATTCTTCGAGGAATGCCTCTACAACGCGGAAGGCCAGCTCACCAACGGCTCGCTCGCCGATTACCTCGTGCCGATGGCCTGCGAAATGCCCGACATCGAGATTTCACATGTGGAGACGCCAACCCGCGACACGGAACTCGGCGCCAAGGGCGTCGGCGAGGCCGGCACGGCCGCCGCTTCTGCTGCCGCGATGAATGCCGTCAACGATGCACTCGCCCGTCATGGCGCGGTGCTGTCGCAGATACCGATGACGCCGGCGCGCATCCTGAAAGCGCTCGGCAAGATCTGATGCATGCGCACATGTCCAAGAGGAGGAGGACAACAATGACGAAGGGAATTGACAAGCTGGTCCAAAGGCCGATCAGCCGCCGCACCGCACTGATAGGGCTGGCCGGAACCGCCGGCGCGCTTTCGATGCCGTGGATCGCGCGGGCCCAGGCGGAGACGATCCGCATTGGTTTTCCGACGCCGCTCACTGGTCCATTCGCAGCCGAGGCCAATGACCAGGTGCGCAGCGCCCAGCTCGCGGTCAAGCTGGCGAACGACAAGGGCGGCATTGCAGGCCGCAAGGTCGAGCTGCTTGTCCGTGACGACAAGCTGAACGCCGGCGAAGCCGCTACCCGCACGCTTGAACTTATCGAGAAGGACAAAGTGCATGCGGTGGTGGGTGCGCTTTCGAGCGCCGTGCAGCTTGCAGTCAACGAAGTGACCCGCGCGCGCAACATGATCTATGTTTCGATCAGCCAGTCGGACACGATCAACGAGATCAAGGACTTCAGCCCCTATACGTTCCACGAGGCGCTGAACCCGACCATGACCACGGCGGTGGTGGCCAGGCATTCCTTCCAGAAGGGCTCCAAAATCGCCTATCTGGTGGCCGATTATGCCTATGGCCATGAAATGTTGCGTGGCTTCAAGCGGGCTGCCGAGGCGATCGGTGCCGAAACGGTCGGCGAGATCCTGCATCCTTTCGGTGCAGCGGACTACTCCACCTTCATCCCGACCATCCTGTCGCTCAATCCGGATATCCTCTGCATCTGCAATTTCGGCCGCGACCAGGCGAATTCGATCAAGCAGGCGGTGGATTTCGGCGTGAAGGACATGATGAAGATCGTCGTGCCTGTCATCCTGCACAACCAGCGCCTCGCGGTCGATCCGGAAGTCTTCGAAGGCGTGGTCGGCGGCGCGAACTATTACTGGGGACTCGAAGAAACCGTACCGTCGGCAAAGGCCTTCAACGACGTCTTCCGCGCCGAGTACAAAGGAGCGATCCCCACCGACTACGGTGCTTACGGCTATACCGGCGTCGCGTCGCTGCTCATGGCGATCGAGAAGGCCGGCGGAACCGAACCGCAGAAAGTCATCGAGGCCATGGAGGCACTGAAATACGACGTTGCCAAGGGCGAGCAATTCTATCGCAAGTGCGACCATCAGTCGGTACAGTCGGTTCTCGTGCTGGAATCGAAAGCCAAGAGCGATATGAAGTCGGATGCCGATCTCTTCAAGATCGTCGCCAACGAGCAGGCCTCGGAGAGCATTCTCAGAAGCTGCTCCGAACTCGGCTTCAAGAGCTGAGACAAGAGCCGATATTCCGGGACGGATGAACCTATGACCGTGCAACTCATTGCGATGCAGCTGTTTTCAGGCCTCGCGCTCGGCGCTATCCTGATCATGGTTGCGCTCGGCCTGTCGATCATCTTCGGCATGCTGGGCATCGTGAACTTTGCGCACGGGGCGCTGTTCATGGTGGGTGCCTATGCGGGTCTTTATGTGGCCGGGCTGACAGGGAGCTTCTGGTGGGCTCTCGTGCTGGCGCCGGTGCTGATCGGCCTGTTCGGCATGCTCATTGAGCGTTTTCTCATCCGCCCCCTTTATGGTCGTTCGCCGGATGATCCGCTGCTTTTGACCTTCGGCCTCGGTTATGTGCTGGTGGAAGCCGTGCGCATCCTCTTCGGCACCGACGGAATTCCGTTTTCCACGCCGGCGGCTCTGCGCGGCGTGGTCAACCTCGGCATCGGTTTCTTTCCGCTCTATCGGCTGTTC
This sequence comes from Neorhizobium phenanthreniclasticum, assembly GCF_040066075.1. NCBI lineage: Bacteria > Pseudomonadati > Pseudomonadota > Alphaproteobacteria > Hyphomicrobiales > Rhizobiaceae > Neorhizobium > Neorhizobium phenanthreniclasticum. Next base: position 157,983 of record NZ_JBEAAL010000015.1, on the reverse strand, counting down.
GTCATCGGTGTCGTCCTCGCCGTGCTGCTCCTTCTGTGGATCGGTCTCGAAAAGACGAAATTCGGACTGATCGTCAGGGCCGGATCGGCCGATCCGCTTATCATGCGGGTGCTCGGAGTCGATATCAGCAAGCTGTGGCTGGTCGTGTTCGGCATCGGGGTCGGCATCACCGCACTCGGCGGCGTGCTCGCCGCGCCGATGCGCAATGTCTCTCCCGAGATGGGAACGCTGGTGCTCGCCGAAGCTTTCGTGGTCACAGTCATCGGCGGCATGGGCTCGCTTGCAGGCGCTGTCATCGCAGGTCTTGTCGTCGGCGTGGCAGTCAGCATGACGTCGCTGTTCGCACCGGAAATGGCGACGATCGTGATGTTCGCGCTGATGGCGCTCATCCTTCTTGTGCGTCCGAATGGCCTTTATGGTCGCGCAGCGCCGGGGCTTTGAGGAGATGGTCATGTCGGTCGTTAGAAACGTCGAGCTTGCTCCCCCTCCATCCCGGCAGGGTCTTGCGGCGCTTTTCTCAGGCGCCAACCGCTGGCGTGTGCCGCTTTCCGTCCTGACACTCTGTATCCTGCCATGGGTGCTGCCATCGCAGGCGCTGGCCGTGAACGTACTGATCTACGGTCTTTTGGCCGTGGGCTACAATCTTCTGTTCGGATACACCGGCCTGCTTTCCTTCGGCCATGCGGCCTTCTTCGGTGCTGGTGCCTATGCAACCGGTATTACGCTCGGCACTTTCGGCGTGAACTGGTTCGTTGCCATGCTGATCGGGCTTGCCGTGGCCGGCTTCCTTGCGACTATCATGGGCGTGCTGGCGATCCGCACGCGCGGCATCTACTTTTCCATGGTGACGCTGGCCCTCTCGCAGCTCGTTTATTATACGGCGCTGCAGGCATCCTCCTGGACCGGCGGCGAGAATGGCCTGCGCGGCTTCACCGTCAGCACGTTGAGTTTTCCGGGCTTTTCGTTGAACTTCCTCGATCCACTCGTCAAATATTATGCGATCATGATCGTCGTGGCGCTGGCGCTGTGGTTCGTGTCGCGCGTGCTGAACTCGCCATTCGGCGCCGTTATCGAGGCTATCCGGGAAAACGAAACGCGGGCGCGCGCTTGCGGTTACAATGTTGAGCGCACCAAACTCCTCTCTTTCGTGCTGTCGGGCATCCTTTGCGGGCTCGCGGGCACGCTGTCGGCCATGCACCTCTCGATCGTGCCGCTCGACTCGCTGCATTATCAGACCTCGGGCCTGATCGTGATGATGACACTGCTCGGTGGGGCCGGCAGTTTCTTCGGTCCTTTCATAGGCGCGCTCGCTTTCCTTTCGATGGAAGATATCTTTTCGCTCTGGACCACCAACTGGCAGCTCATCGTCGGAGTGATCTTTATCCTCTTTGTCCTCTACCTGCCGAAAGGCGTCTGGGGCACGCTGATTTCCTGGGGGAAGGGCTGATGAACGAACCGATTATGAGCGTTGCCAATGTCGGTAAGCAGTTCGGCGGCCTCATTGCCCTCAAGGGTATCACGGCCGACTTCAAGGAAGGACAGATCACCGCTATCATCGGCCCGAACGGAGCGGGTAAGAGCACGTTCTTCAACATTCTGTCCGGGGCCCTCAAACCATCGAGCGGTACCCTGAAATTCCGTGGCGCGGATATGGCGGGCGTACCGCAGCACGATTACGTGCACCGCGGCATCGCCCGCTCCTACCAGATTACCAATATCTTCCCGAACCTTGCCGTTCTTGAAAACGTCCGCGTTGCGGCTCAGGCATTCAGATCCCGGATGAATATCTGGACCAACCGAGGTGTTTACGAAGACATCGAGGAGAAGGCATCTGCGACTCTTGCTGCCGTGGGGTTATCCGGACGGGCAGGGACGCTGGCGAAATTCCTGGCCCACGGGCAGCAAAGGGCGCTGGAGATTGCCATCGCGCTGGTTGCTGATCCCGCTCTCCTGCTGCTCGACGAACCCACTGCCGGCATGGGGCCGGAGGAGACGCGTGAGATGGTGGCGCTGATCGAGAAGCTGGCGGCCGACCGGACCATCCTGCTGGTCGAGCATAAGATGAAGATGATCCTCGGCTTGAGCGACAGGGTCATCGTTCTTCATCACGGCGAGCTTCTGGCGGATGGTACGCCGGAGGAAATTCGGGCGAACGGCGAGGTTCGCCGCGTCTATCTGGGGCAGAACGATGGCTATGCTTGAAATCGAAGGTCTGAATGGCTGGTATGGCGCAAGCCACGTGCTCCATGGCGTGTCCTTCGCCGTTGAACCTGGGGAAATTGTCGCGCTGGTCGGCCGCAATGGCGCCGGCAAGACCAGCATCATCCGTTCGATCATGGGTTTGATGCCGCGCACCACCGGCAGCATCCGGTTCAATGGCGAAGACATCACGCGATTGAAAGCGCACGCCCGCTATGCCCGTGGCCTCGCCTACGTACCCGAAGAACGGCGTATCGTCCGTGGACTGACGGTGCTGGAAAACCTCCAGCTCGGATTGGTGGCCGACCGCCAGGGTATCGACGAGGCTGCCGCCATCGAGGAGATCGCCCGCAGTTTCCCGCGCCTGAAAGAAAGGCTGCATCAGGAAGGTGTGACGATGTCAGGCGGTGAGCAACAGATGTTGGCGATCGCCCGCGCAATGATCGCCAAGCCGAAGATGATCCTGCTCGATGAACCGTCTGAAGGCATCATGCCGGTTCTCGTTGAAGAGATGGGGGTGCTGTTCCGGCGGTTGCGGGATGAGGGGACGACGTTGCTGCTCGTCGAGCAGAATGTGGAATGGGCGCTGAAGCTCGCTGACCGCGCCGTGATTGTCGACCAGGGTGAGATCGTCTATCGCAGCGATGCGGTCACGCTGCTGGCGGACAAGGACATCCAGGAGCGGTATTGCGCGGTCTGAACTGCCGGTACCCGATAATCAATGCTGGAAGGACGGGCTTCGTCGCGTTTGACGGCGAGGAAGGGTATCTTCAGGAGTTATCATAGATACGGGCTTGATGAGCCGCGTGTGGACAAGTCTTTTCGATCCCACGTGCTGCGTCGTTGTATTCCGAACGCAAGGAACTGACCGAGTCCAGCGAGAACAGTTGCGGCGCCAAAGCGGCGATCAAGATCCACTCGTTGGCGAAATAGGATCGTCTTGACTACCTGATTTCCGGTGGCATCCCATGTCTGCGATGTATCCTCGCAGGAATCATTGCCCTTAGCCCTGCCTGCCGTGATTTCACGGTCCTTCTCTTGAGACGGCAATTCAGATTGACACTTGTTATAAGACGTCATATCTCTTGCGAGGAGCTCATTCATCCGCCGGGAGGAGACCGGCGGCTTACGGGAGGATCGACCATGAAACCAGTTATGAGGATAATGGGGCCGCTATTGCTCGGTTCCACGCTGCTTCTCCAGCCGGCGCGAGCGGAAACTCCGCCGAACATGCTGGTCGTCGGCTTTTCGATGAACAATATCCTGACGCTCGATCCTGCCGCCATCACCGGCAAGGAGACCGTACAGGTCCTCACCAACATATATGACAACCTCGTGGCGCTCGATGCGGTCAATCGCGCTCAGGTGGATCCCCAGCTCGCCGAAAGCTGGATGATCGCCGAAGACAACGGCTCGATCACCTTCAGGCTGCGCAAGGGCGCGACCTTCGCTTCCGGCAATCCCGTCACTTCGGCAGATGTCGTCTGGTCCTTCAAGCGGCTGATGAAGCTCAACCTTGCCCAGGCGTCGTTCCTGAAGACCCACGGCTTCTCCGCTGCCAATGCGGATGCGAGCTTCACCGCTCCGGACGACAATACGGTCGTCATTAAGCTGCCGAAGAAGGTTGATCCGCAGATCATCGTGCAGACGCTCGGCATTGTCGGCCCGGGCTCCATTCTCGACATGAAGGCGGTTATGGAGCACGACAAGAACGGCGATATGGGCACCGCTTGGCTTACCAACAATTCCGCCGGTTCCGGCCCGTTCACGCTCGGACAGTGGCAGTCGAACGAGCGCGTCACCCTCGAACAGAACCCGAAATACTGGGGCGAAAAGCCGGCGATGCGCCGCATCATCATGCGTCATCTAGCGGAATCGCAGAGCCAGCGGCTGATGCTCGAAAAGGGCGATATCGACATCGCCTACTCCATGTCGGCAGCCGATCTCAAGGCGCTCGAAAACAACAAGGACGTCAAGATCCAGACGAACGGCGGCAGCGGCTTCTATTACCTTGCCGTCTCCATGAAGGACGAGAAGTTCCAGAACCCTAAGGTTCGCGAGGCGCTGCGTTATCTGATCGATTACCAGGGCTTGAACGACAGCGTGCTGCCCTATTTCGGCAAGCGGCGCGACCGCCCCGTGCCGGCGGGCATATTCGGCGCCTTGCCGAATGCGGGCTACAAGCTCGATGTGACGAAGGCCAAGGCGCTGCTCACCGAAGCCGGTTATCCGCACGGCTTCTCAACGACGCTTCGCGCCATTTCCGACGTACCGTTCATGAGCCTTGCGACCGCCATTCAGGCGACGCTCGCGCAGGCCGGCATCAAGGCGGAGATTATCACCGGCTCCGGCGACCAGATTTACGGTGCGATGCGTGAACGCAAGTACGAACTCATCGCTGGCCGCGGCGGCGGTGGCCAACTGCCGCATCCGGACTCGAACTTCCGCGCCATCGTCTACAATCCCAATAATGCGGACGAGGCGAAGCTGACGAACTTCCAGGGCTGGCGCACGTCCTTTTACGATGAGAAGATCAACAAGATGATCGATGATGCTCTCGTCGAAGGCAACAAGGACAAGCAGATCAAGGACTACGAGACCATCCAGACCTATTACGCGGACATGATGCCGGCGATCCAGCCCTTCTCCGAAGTGGTCGACAGTGTTGGTTTCCGGGCCGATATCAAGGGCCTCGAACTGAATCCCTCCTGGTCGACACAGCTTCGCACGGTCAAGAAAGAAAGATGATCGTCGGCCATCGCGGTGTGAGTTCTGAAGCGCCGCGACGGTTGTTACGATCCTGAGGAAGCCCATGATTAACGAGCGTCTCCCCGCTTTCACGCGGCAGGCCGGCACCATATTGGCAACCCTGATCGGCTTGCTGATCCTGACCTTCTGCATCGGACGGTTGATGCCGGTCGACCCAGTCCGCGCCATCGTCGGTGAAGAAGCCGATCAGGCCGCCTATGAGATGGTCGCGGAGCGGATCGGCGCAAACCTTCCTCTCTGGCAGCAGTTCTTCCGCTACGTGAACGACTTGGCTCACGGCGATTTCGGAACTTCGATCCGAACGGGGCAACCTGTCATCAACGATATCCTGCATGTCATGCCCGCGACGATCGAGCTTGCGACATTCGCGATCATCGTCGGTGCCGGCTTTGGCATTCCGCTCGGCATCCTTGCCGCCGTGCGTCGCAACCGGCCGACCGATCACGTCATCCGCTTCCTCACCCTCATCGGGCACTCCATGCCGATCTTCTGGACCGGTATGATCGGCTTGATCGTCTTTTACGCGGCGCTCGATCTTGTCGGCGGCGGCGGCCGTATGTCGGACTACTATATCGGCCTCGTGCCGGAAACGACGGGCTTCCTGCTGATCGACTCGATCCTTGCCGGCGACATGGAAGTCTTTTGGGATGCGGTGAACCACCTGCTGCTGCCGGCCAGCATCCTTGGCTATTCGTCTATGGCCTACATTACCCGCATGACCCGCAGCTTCATGCTGGATCAGCTGAACCAGGAATATATCGTCACGGCGCGGGTGAAAGGCCTGTCGAAGAACCGCACCATCTGGCATCACGCGTTCGCCAACATCCGCGTGCAACTGGTAACGATCGTGGCGCTCGCCTATGGCAGCCTGCTTGAAGGCGCGGTCCTCATCGAGACGGTGTTCTCCTGGCCGGGTTTCGGCCAGTACATCACCAACAACATGCTGATCGGCGACATGAACGCGGTGATGACCTGCGTACTGCTCGTCGGCATCATCTTCATTGCGCTCAACCTGCTTTCCGACGCGCTCTACAAGATCTTCGATCCGAGGACGCGGTGATATGGCAGCGAACTCTCTTCCCATGCAGAATGCCGCCCAGGAAACAGCTATGTCCGGTGCCCGCTCAAATCCCAACTCGGCCTTCCGCCGTTTCCTTGCGATCATTCGCGAACTTCTCGGCAACCCTTCCTCGGGTTTCGGCCTCGTAGTCATCGCCATCCTGCTCCTGACGGCGATCGTCGCGCCGTTCATCGCGCCTTACGACCCCAATATCGTCAACCTGAGCAACACGCTGAAGCCGCCGAGCGCCGAACACTGGTTCGGAACCGATGAGCTCGGCCGCGACATCATGAGCCGTATCATTTACGGCACGCGCATCAGTCTGACGATCATCACCATCGTCTCGGTCATTGTCGGCCCGATCGGGTTGCTGGTCGGAACCACCGCCGGCTATTTCGGCGGCTGGTATGACACGATCATGATGCGCATCACCGATATCTTCCTGTCCTTCCCGAGCCTCATCCTGTCGCTTGCCTTCGTGGCGGCACTCGGCGCCGGCCTCGAAAACGCGATCATCGCGATCGGACTGACCACCTGGCCGCCGATCGCGCGTCTCGCGCGTGCCGAAACGCTGACCTTCCGCGGTGCCGACTATATCTCGGCCTCCCGCATGCAGGGGGCATCGGCGCTACGCATCATCGTCAAGTCGATCATGCCTATGTGTCTTCCCTCGGTGCTGGTGCGCGTCACGCTCTCGATGGCGACGGTCATTCTGACGGCGGCGGGCCTCGGCTTCCTCGGCCTCGGAGCGCAGCCGCCGCTTCCGGAATGGGGTGCGATGATCGCCACCGGCCGGCGCTATATGCTGGACAACTGGTGGCTGGTCGCGTTCCCGGGCGGCGCCATCCTGCTCGTCAGCCTTGCCTTCAATCTCCTGGGCGACGGCCTGCGCGACGCGCTCGACCCGAAACAGCGCTAGGATTTTTCGCCATGGAAAACAGTCAGGCACTCCTGAAGGTCGAAAATCTCCGCGTAAGCTATCGCAGCGGCAAGACCTACAATACCGTCGTCAAGGGCGTCTCCTTCGATCTCGGCCGCGAGCGGCTCGGCATCGTCGGCGAATCCGGTTCGGGCAAGTCGACGATCGGCCGCGCGCTGCTGAAGCTTCTGCCGACTGCCAGGATCGAGGCCGACCGCATGGATTTCGGCGGCACCGACCTCATCTCCGCCAGCGAGAAGCAGATGCTGACGATCCGCGGCCAGCGCATTTCGATGATCCTCCAGGACCCGAAATTCTCGCTCAACCCGGTGCACCGCGTCGGCGACCAGATCGCCGAAGCCTATCGCGTCCATACCAGGGCTTCTGCCCAGGTGGCGAAGCAGAAGACGCTGGAAATGCTGGAAGCGGTGAAGATCCGCGATCCGGAGCGTGTCTTCTGCCTTTATCCGCATGAAGTCTCGGGCGGCATGGGCCAGCGCATCATGATCGCCATGATGCTGATCCCCGAGCCGCAGATCATCATCGCCGACGAGCCGACCTCCGCGCTCGACGTCACGGTGCGCATGCAGGTCCTCAACATCCTGAACGAGCTCGTGACCAACAAGGGCATCGGCCTCATCATGATCAGCCACGACCTCAACCTGGTGCGCAATTTCTGCGACCGCGTTCTCGTCATGCGCCATGGCGAAGTGGTCGAGGAGCGCGTGGCACGCGACATGAAGAACTGCACGCATCCCTATACGCAAGGACTGCTTGCCGCCCAGCCGCATATCGGCGGCAGCCGCAAGCCGCTCCCGGTGCTGAGCCGCGAGCCTCAGACCAATACAGCCAACGAGGTGCGCACATGACCGCCATCGAGGTCCGCAACCTCTCGATCGACCTTGGCTATGGTTCTGCGAAGAAGCGCATTCTCGGCGACGTCTGCTTTTCGGTCGAGACCGGCGAGTCCTTCGGCCTGGTCGGCGAGTCCGGCTCGGGAAAATCGACCATCCTGCGCTGCATCGCCCGTTTGCTGAATGCGTGGGATGGCGCTATCGAGCTCGAAGGGCGGTCCGTGACCGGCATGCCCTTCGCGGAATACTGCCGCATGGTCCAGATGGTCTTCCAGGATCCCTACGGTTCGCTGCATCCGCGCCAGTCGATCCGAATCGCGCTGCAGGAGCCTGTGCGCATCCACCGCATGGACAGGCAGGTGGAACGCATGGAGCGGGCGTTGATCGATGTCGGCCTCAACCCCGCCTTCCTGTCGCGTTATCCGCACGAACTGTCCGGTGGTCAGCGGCAGCGCGTCGCGATCGCCCGCGCGCTCATTCTGGAACCGCGCATTCTGCTTCTCGATGAGCCGACCTCCGCGCTGGACGTGTCAGTGCAGGCGGAAGTGCTCAATCTGCTCGCCGATCTGCGCGCAAAACGCAATCTCACCTATCTCTTCGTCAGCCATGATCTTGCGGTAATCGATCATATGTGCGAGCGGCTTGCAGTAATGCAGCATGGCCGTGTCGTGGAAATCATGAGCCGCGATGTGCTGGCGACAGGCGAAGCCAAGGATCCCTACGCTCGCGAACTGATCCAGGCGAGCCTCGAATACGATCACGCCGTCTAGTTCGGTCTCTAGAGGCAGGGAGGTGCCACGATGACAGTCGATGCCGGAAAGACCGCCTCGCCAGCCGCCACCTGGACCCGCAGGGAAACTCTGAGCTCCCAGGTGGTGCGCACCATCGCGGAGCGCATCAAGAGCGGCGATTATCCGCGCGGATCGAAATTGCCGACGGAAAAGGCGCTGATCGACGAACTGGGGGTCAGCCGCACCGTCATCCGCGAGGCGATCGCCAATTTGCGGGCGAGCGGCCTCGTCTCCATCCATCACGGGATTGGCGTTTTCGTCCGCCAGGACGCGGGCGTCACGCCGTTCCGGCTGGGCGATGAAAACCTGGCGTTGGTCGAAAACCTGGTAAAAGGGCTTGAGCTGCGCATCGGCATTGAATCCGAGGCAGCGGCGCTCGCCGCCGCAAGGCGCAACCAGGCCGATCTCGACGCCATGGCGGCGGCCTGCGACGCCATGGATGTCGCAGTACGCAATGCGAGCCGCGACACCCAGGCGGATTTCGATTTCCATTGCGCAGTCGCGACCGCCAGCCATAACGAGCACTTCTTCCGCATCTTCAACTATCTCGGGGAAACCCTGATGCCGCGCATGCGGCTTTCGACCCACGCAGTGGATGATGCGGCCCTTTCTGTGCATCTGGCGCGCGTCAACGAAGAGCATCGCGCCATTCTGCGCGCCATCGAGGTACAGGATGTCGAAGGCGCGCGGGCAGCGATGCGCAAGCACCTGGGTGACAGCCGCGACCGCATGCTTGAAAGACTGCGCGCAAGCCATGATTGACAGTGAGAATATGTCGAGCCTCGCAGTGAGGCTGCGCGATAATCTCTCGTTTCCGTGGAATTTCGACCCTGCGGCGGAAAGCTTTCCGGACTGGCGAGATCGGACGAGAGAGAAAATCAGGAAGGCTCTTGGCATGGAACTGGTTGCCCCAGCCAGCGCCTCCGTCATCGGGAAATGGGCCGAGGATGGCTGCGTCGGGCAGGAGCTCGAACTCAGTTTCTCGAACGGCGAGACGACCGGGGCCTATCTGCTTCGCCCGGATACGGAGGCCGCGACACCGGCGGTTCTGCTTCTGCACGATCACGGCTCGTTCTTCTCGATCGGCAAGGAAAAGATGATCCGGCGTCCTGGCGAGACGGCCGGTATCGCGGCCGACATCGAACACTGGATAACGAGGCTCTACGGCGGGCGTCACGTGGGCAATGAACTCGCCCGCCGCGGTTACACGGTGCTTTGTGCCGATGCGCTCGGGTGGGGAAGCCGCAAGGGGAATGGGTACGAGGCGCAACAGGCGCTGGCGGCCAATCTGATGCAGTTCGGCGTGTCATACGCCTCGGTCATTTTGACGGAGGATTTGGAAACGCTTGCCTGGCTTTGCCGATTGCCGGGCGTCGATTCCGATCGCGTCGGGAGCTTCGGTTACTCCATGGGAGGCTCGCGCGCCTGGCAACTGGCGGCCCTCTCGGACGACGTGAAGACCTGCGTCGCCGGCGGCTGGATGGGCACGCTCCAAGGGCTCATGCAGCGGGGCAACAATCAGCTTCGCGGCCAGTCGGCCTTTACCATGCTGCATCCGCCGATCGCCGGAAAACTGGATTATCCGCATTTCGCCGGGCTCGCCGCACCGAAACCGGCCCTGATCTTCAGCGGTGCCGAGGATCGGCATTTTCCGGAGCCGACCGCCCTGGCGGCGCATCGGCAGATCCGCGAGATCTGGGCTGCGGCCGGGACTGGCGGACAAGCCGAAACGCGGCTCTGGGAAGGCGCGGCTCATGCATTCCCGGCTGACCAGCAAGACCATGCGATCGACTGGCTTGATCGGGTGATGTGAGGTGGGTTGGAAGGCAAGTCCTCGCGGAAAGCGGGCTTGGATCGGGTCGAGGCCTGCTTCCCTATAAGGATTTCGATTATGCCGTGTGGCACCCCCTCTGCCCTGCCGGGCATCTCCCCTCAAGGGGGGAGATCGAAGAAGGCGTGCTCAGCGGTCCCTCTCTGATTTGTTCGACGGCAGGAAGCTGGCAGGGGCGGGGTACGCCTTCCAATGCTATTGCGATGTTTGCCCGTGGATAGGTGATCGCCGCCTTCGAGCATCTCCAATGACTTAACCGCCTCATCATCCCCGCCCTCCAAACCCATGCCTACAATCTCTCCGCTTCCGTTGCCGGAGTGTTTCGCGAGACGTTCGCGGGCAGGCGGGAGCCGGCGCTTCCATCGGAACCGTAACGTGCGGGAAAGGTGGAAGAGGTGAAAGCCATGGAGCGCGTGCCGAAAGGCGGTTGCTCCTATCAAGCCTCCCCCTGGCCGCCGGGTCAGGTTCGGTTGAGCCGTGCAAGTGGTGAGCCTGTCCCGAAAAGACGGGCGTGAACAAGACCACGCAGCGAGGCGAGATGATCACCTGTAGGGGCCGGAAGCCCCGAGAGAACGCCGAAGGCCACGCGAATGCGGAGCCACTTGATTACTATCATCCGAAGTTCCGCATTCGCGTGCGCTTCTCCGGACCATTCTTTGAAAACCACGGCAGGCGACTGCCGCGGGTCCTAAAGTGTTGGTCAAAGGCTGGAAAAATCAACGGAATTGATTTCACCGACGGAGGACAAACTTTTGCCGACCGCAAAAAACCCGGCCTCCAAAACGAGACCGGGCTTCTCTTTCCTGCTTGGGAGGCAGAATAGACAGTTCAGCCGACGAGATTGGCGTTGATGAAGTCGAAGTTGATGTCTTCGCCCATGCCCGGCTTGTCGGAAATGTGCACGAAACCGTCTTCGTCCATCGGATCCACGAGTGCATTCAGGTATTCGAAGCCGTCGTCATATTCGAGGAACGGGTGCAGCAGGCCGCGTTCGTACCACTTGGCATTCTTGGTGCAGGCTGCGACGATCAGGTTTGGAGCGCCGTTGCCGTGAATTTCGCAGTTCATGCCGAAGGATTCCGCCAGATGCATGCATTTCATGGCGGGACTGATACCGCCGACGTCGTGGACGCCGGTGCGCAGGATGTCGCAGGCCTTGGAGGTGATCCATTCAGCGCGGCTGAAATGCTTGCCGCCGGCGCTTTCGGGGCCAAGGACGGGAATGTCGAGATTGTCAGCCAGCCACGCGTAAGAGGCCGAGCTGTCTTCGTCCATCGGCTCCTCGATCCAATCGAAGCCGAGCTTTTCCAATCCCTTGCCGAGTTCCAGCGCTTCCGTTCGGGTATACCAGTGGAAGGCATCGATCATCAGATGGATGTCCGGACCGACTGCCTCGCGTACCGCGGCGCAGGCTTTCAGGTCCATCTTGACATCCGGTGCCCAGGAGACCGGCGGCATCCAGGTATGCAGCTTGATGCCCTTGTAGCCGCGCTTGACGAGCTTTTCGGCAAACCGGCCGTAGTCCTCCGGAGTTGCGAGGCCATTTTCCAGCTCATCACCGCACATGATCGAGCCATAGGCCGGAATCTTTTCGCGGTAGCTGCCGATCAGCTTGTGGACCGGCATGTTGAGCTTGCGGCCCGCGAGGTCCCAGAGCGCGCAATCGACGATCGCCAGCGCACGGTCGGTGAGTTGCATGGCGCTGCCGCGCTGCCAGTGGGCGAGGCCCTGCCACAGCCGTTCGCGTGCGAACGGGTCTTCGCCGATCAGCACCTTTTTCACGAACTTGTCGATGACGTGCGGGCGGATGACTTCGGGCGGAGCAAAGCAGTAACCTTCGGCGCCATAGTCATCAATAATCGTCAGCAGCGCCAGATTGACCTTGTGCGGCAGGCCCGGATGCGCGTGGCCGGCGCTGTCCTGATGACGGCGCGTGGTATGGGAGAATACCCGCACGTTGACGTCTACGATCTTCACGAAATTCCTCCTGTCGCGCGGAAGGTCCGGCTTCCGCCATTTTTTTACGTGAGTATCCGGCCTCGACCGGATCCAGGCCGCCCGGTTACAGGCAGCGATAGTCTATTTTCCGGTGTCGTCCGGATGGCCGGCGGATGCGAAGCCCCCGCCTTGGTAGATGACCGCCGGATCCGTTGGGTCTTCCTTGCCGGCGGCGGCTTCCACTTCCGCGCGCCATTTCGCGGAATTGTCTTGCGGCTTCCAGCCAAGGAAGGCGGCATTGCTGTTGTCCCACCACTGCTCGTCATTGGCGGAGGCGCCGTAGACGACGGTATGCCCGATCCGCGGAGCGGCAAACGCCCGCTGGCAGAGCGAGAAGAAATCGCGGTAGCTCAGCCAGGTCGCCAGCATGCGCGTATTGACCGGCTTCTCGAAGCACGAGCCGATGCGGACGGAGAGTGTCTCCTGTCCGAATTTTTCGAAATAGAGGCTGGCGATTGCCTCTCCGAAAACCTTCGAGGCTCCATAGAGGGAGTCTGGCTTGGGCACGACCATGTTGTCGAGCCGCTCATCGCGCCGGTAATAACCGATGACGTGGTTGGAACTCGCGAACACGATGCGCGGCAGGCCGTTGTGGCGCGCCGCTTCATAGAGATTGTAGAGGCCGACAATATTGCCCTGAAGAATAAGCTCGAACTTCTTTTCGGTGGAAATGCCGCCGAGATGAATGATCCCGTCGATACCATCGAGAAGCTTTGCCACGCCTTGGGCGTCCGCGAGATCACATCGGATAAAGGTTTCGTTCGAACCGGCGTCGGTGATTTCACCGATATCGGAAATGATGACATGGTCCGCGATATCCTTCAGCATCGGCCGAATTGCCCGGCCGACACCGCCCGCGGCGCCGATTAAAAGCAGTCTCTTGAGCATCCTTCCCTCACGGCGGGGTCGATTATCACGATCGGTCGCCTCACGATGTTATCATACCTCATATGACATGTCATACTATATGTCGAGCTCTTGGCGTCAATAAAATTCGTCTCGGCTGCTTGACAAGCCGGTCCTGTTTTATCCCTCTAAGTCATGCCAGAGCGATGGGAGCAGGCGGAATTGAAGAATTCAGATCATACCACTGGGGAAATAGCCTCGCGAAAAGGCCGCAATCTGGTCGAGACGGTCGGCCGGCGTATGAGAGATGCGATCAATCGGGGAGAGCTGAAGCCCGGCGACAAACTGCCGACGGAAAGTGGGCTTACGCTGCAATATCAGGTAAGTCGCACGGTCATCCGCGAAGCAATCGCGTCGCTGCGGGCCGACAATCTCGTCGAGGTCCGGCATGGCGTCGGCGTCTTCGTGCTGGCGCCGCAGGCCGGGTCGCAAAGCGGTTTCCGCATGGTGGATGCCAGCCGCGTTTCATCGATCATCGAGATGCTCGAGGTCCGGGCGGCAATAGAGATCGAGGCCGCGGGACTTGCGGCGCACCGTTCGTCTCCCGCTCAGCAGGAGCTGATCTTCGAATGTCTGGAGACGATCAAGCGCGAGATCGCGGCGGGCAGATCAACGGTCGAAAGCGACCGGGCCTTCCATCTCGCCATTGCGGATGCGACCAACAATCCTCGCTTTCGGGAACTCCTGGAAGCCATCGGCAGGCAGATGATCCCGCGATCGCTGCTGCAGGAGGGAGATATGGACGTTTCGCCCATGGAATACCTGTCCCAAATCCAGAACGAGCACGCCGATATCGCGCGGGCGATCGCCGATGGTGACGATTTGGCTGCTCGCGAGGCAATGCGCACGCATCTCAAGGGAAGCCAGCAGCGCTACCGGTCTTTGATACGGCGCTCCTGATTTCGTTCTGAATGAGAGATAATATCATTCTTGACAATCATATTATGACTCGCTAGCCTTTCTGGAAATCAACCAGGAGGGACAATCTTGTCTATGGATCCAAATGAACTGAAGCGTGCGCTCGGCGCCGGCCTCTTGTCGTTCCCCGTGACGCCGTTTGGCACGGACGGCCTATTCAACCGCAAGGTCTACGAAAAGCATGTCGGTTGGCTGGCAAGCTTCGATGCATCGGTCCTTTTTGCCGCCGGCGGTACCGGCGAGTTCTTTTCGCTGGAGCCTGCGGAAGTCCCCGAGATCATTGCCGCGGCCAAGGCTTCGGCCCGCGATACGCCGATCGTATCGGGCTGCGGGTACGGCACGCGTATCGCGGTTTCGATCGCCAGGTCTGCCGAAAAGGCCGGCGCAGACGGGCTGCTGCTGCTGCCTCATTATCTTATGGATGCCAGCCAGGAAGGTCTCTACCAGCATATCAAGACCGTCTGCCAATCGGTCGGCATCGGCGTGATGGTCTATAACCGCGACAATTCCATCCTCTCGGCCGAGACACTGGCTCGCCTTTGCGATGACTGCCCCAACCTGGTCGGATTCAAGGACGGCTCCGGCGATATCGGCCTGGTGCGCAAGATCACCGCGACCATGGGTGATCGGTTGACCTATCTGGGCGGCATGCCGACGGCGGAACTTTTCGCGGATGCCTATCTGTGCGCCGGCGTGACGACCTATTCCTCGGCTGTCTTCAATTTCGTTCCTGCCCTGGCAACACAATTCTACAAGGCGCTGCGCGCCGGCGACACGGAAACGACCAACCGCATCCTCATCGACTTCTTCTATCCCTTCATGGAGATCCGAAATCGTCAAAAGGGTTACGCGGTTTCCGCCGTCAAGGCCGGCGTCCGGCTGATGGGTTTCGACGCGGGTCCGGTTCGCGCTCCGCTGACCGATCTGACTGCTGAAGAGGTCAAAGTGCTCGAGCTTCTCTGCGAGCCCCATCGCAACGCTTCCGTGATACAGGCGGCTGAATAAGCGCCGTCTCTTCCAACTCGGCGCCGTTTTCCAGACGCGCATCATGAAAACGTCCGCAACCGGGGTTGCGGACGTTTCGTCTTGGGAGGGTCTTTGAGTGCTGCCAATCAGCGCTGCTTGAAAACGGTACGCAGGCGGACCGTCCAGCCGTAGTGGTTTTCGTAACCTTTCACGTCAGCACGATAGACGACGCTGTCGACGACCGCCGAAATCGGCTGCAGCGCTGGAACGAGTTCCTCGTACCGCTTCTGGATGTCTTCATACATCGTCTTCTGCTTGTCCTGGTCCCGCTCCACCAGCGCCTTCGCCGACATGTCGTTCAGCTGTTGGTCGAAGAAGGAGGTACGCCAGCCGATGATGCCGCTGAGCTTTGCGTCGTCGGCATTGTTGGGATTGATGACCAGCGCGCGCAGGTTGGAATGCGGATGTGGTTCCTGGCCGCCGCCGCCCCGGCCGACGATCATTTCGAACTTGCGTTCGCGCATCGGACCATAGATCTGGTCGCCGGCGCCCTGGATGATTTCGGCCTTGATGCCGGCCTGGGCGAGGGTGGCCTGGATCGCAGTGGCAGTGTCTGCGAAGGGCGGCTCGTTGAGCGTCAGGAGCTTGACAGGGAAGCCATCGGGATAACCCGCCTTGGCGAGCAGTTCCTTGGCCCTGGCGGCATCGACCTTGTAGTCCGGATCAGGCAGGCTGCCGATAACGCCCTTAGCGATCGGGCGAAGACGTTTCGTGCCGTAGTTCGGCATGATCGTCTGGTTGATGCCGTCATAGTCGATCAAGTAGCGGACCGCGAGTCTCACGTCCGGGTTCTTGAAGCGCTCGTCCTTCATGTTCATGGCGAGGAAGTAGAAACCCGAGCTCGGCGTGCTCTGCACCTCGACATCCTTGTTCTTGCCGAGCGCAGCGATATCCGGAACCGAAAGGCCGACCGCGACATCGATGTCGCCCTTTTCGAGCATCAGACGCTTTGTCTGGGATTCCGGCATATGCCGGAAGATCACGCGCTTCATCTTGGGCTTTTCGCTCCAGTAGTCATCGAAGCGCGTCAGGATGAGCATTTCGTTGGAGGACCAGCGGGTCAGGCTGAAAGCGCCGGAGCCGGCCGAATTGATCTTCAGCCAGGCTGCGCCCTTATCGCCGTTTGTCTCATGGCTGAGCACGGTCTTCATGTCGACGATTGCGCTGGCGTCCGGCTTGCCGAAGATGCCAAGCGTCAGTTGCGGGTCGTTGGGCCGTGCCGGCTTGATGGTGATCTTGTTGCCGTCCGCGCTCAGGAATTGGTCGATATTATCGGCCTTGTAGCCGAAGGACGACCAGACGCCCGCGCCGACGAGGCCGAGGCTGATGTTGCGTTTGATGGACCAGACGACGTCCTCAGTCGTGACCGGGTTGCCGGAGCTGAACTTCGTGCCATCCCGCAACGTGAAGGTAATCGTGCCGTCGCCCGCAATGGTCCAGGAGCTGGCGAGGCCGGGATTGACGGTCTTCTTGTCAGCGGCAAGTTCCACAAGCGTGTCGTAGAGATTGGCGATGACGCCGGTTGCCTCGCGGCCCGAGATCGCGGCCGGGTCCAGGGTGAGAATATTGTTCATGCTCAGCCCGACGATCAGCTGGTCGGCGGGCGTATCCGCAAAAGAGCCAATTGGCGCAGACAGCGTCAAAGCTGCGGCCAGGGCCACATGCCTCATCCATTTCATTGGGTTTCCTCCATTCGGCGCTCAGTGTATGACGTCACATGAGCTGAATTCTTGTATGAAGACCTAAACGACGCATTTCGTCAACAGATGCACCGTGTGTCGCGTAAATTTGTCTCATTTTAAAAGCGCTGGCGGGCGCATCCGTTTTGCGTCATCGCATTTCAGACGTCTTGTCATATTATAAGTTGATTGATATTCGCTGATCACTGCGTGCAGCCTGACGAGGAGGAGAGGAATGAAGCGGCTTCTGATCACCGGGGCGGCCGGCAATATGGGCATGGCCATGCGCCAGAGGCTCGGCCATCTGGCCGAAATCATCCGTGTCTCGGACATCGCTCCGCTCGGAAACATCGCGGTCAACGAAGAGCCGTTTACCTGCGATCTGGCGGATGCGGACACGGTCATGCGTTTGGTGGAAGGATGCGACGGCATCCTGCATTTCGGCGGCATACCGTCCGAAAACACCTTCGCCAGCATCCTCAACAGCAACATTCGCGGGCTGCACAATCTCTACGAGGCGGCACGGCGGCATGGAAAACCGCGCATTCTCCTCGCCAGCAGCAATCACACCGTGGGCTTTTACCGACAAGACCAGTTCATCAGCGTCGACAAGCCCACTAAACCGGACGGCCTTTACGGTGTCTCGAAATGCTTCGGCGAAGGTCTCGCTCGGATGTATTTCCACAAGCTCGGTCAGGAGACGGCGATCGTCCGGGTCGGCGCATGCTGGCCGAAACCGACCACTGTGCGCATGCTCTCGATCTGGTTGAGTTTCGACGACATGGCCTCGCTTGCCGAACGGGTGTTCAAGGCGCCTCATCTCGGTTGTCCGACGATCTGGGGTGTCTCCAACAACCAACCGAAATGGTGGGACAATTCCGCATCCGCCTATCTCGGCTGGATCCCCAGGGACAGCGCGGAGGTCTACCGCGCCGAATTGGAACGCGACCCGGGAATTCCTGCGAAGGATTCATCTCAGGCCATGTGGCAGGGCGGCGGCTTCGTCGACGATCCCATTTATACCGAACCTCCCCGTTCTCCGAACCGGTAATGGTAACGATCCTATGAAGATAACCGATCTGCGCACCACCGCCATCAGTCTGCCGCTTGCCGAACCGCTCGGCAATGCGACCGCGACCATTCATGAATTCTCCTGCCTTGTGGTCGATCTTGTTACCGATGAGGGGCTGGAGGGCGAGAACCTGATCTTCACCATCCGCCCGGAGCAGTTGAAGCTGCTCGATGCGATGGTGCATGTCCTGCGGGATGCGGTGATCGGGCGTGATCCGGATGATACGGGCGCTTTCTGGCAGGATGCCTGGCGGCGCATCAACTTCATCGGCTTCACGGGCGTCTCGATCATGGGCATCTCGGCGATCGACGGCACCATGTGGGACCTGAGAGGCAAGCGTGCCGGCCTTTCGATTTCTAGGATGCTCGGCCGGTGCAGGGAAAGCATTCCTGCCTATGCGAGCGGCGGCCTGTGGCTGAACCAGGACATACCCTCACTGGTGCGGCAGGCGGAAGGCTTTGTGGCGGAGGGCTTCAAGGCGATGAAGCTACGCCTCGCCGGGCGGATCGATATCGACCTGCCGCGGGTGAAGGCCGTCCGGGCGGCGATAGGCGGCGATATCGGGCTGATGATCGATGCCAATCAGGTACTCGATGCCGACACGGCGATCAGGCTCGGCGACGCTTTGGCGCAGTTCGACATTGCCTGGTTCGAGGAGCCGGTGCCGGCCCATGCCCTGGAGGATTTGGCAAAGGTGGCGAAGGCCCTGCGGCTGCCGATCGCTTCCGGCGAGAACGAATATACCCGCTACGGCTTCCGGCGCATGGTCGAGGCCGGCGCCGCCTCCATTCTGATGCCGGATCTCCAAAGGGTCGGCGGCGTGACCGAATTCGCGCGTGTCGGCGCGCTGGCGGCAAGCTTCGACCTGCCGATCTCGTCGCATCTCTTCCCGGAAATGAGCCTGCAACTGCTGTCCCACGTACCGACTGCCCATTCCCTCGAATACATGGACTGGTTTGCGCCGCTGTATGAAGGAAAGATAGAGCTTGTCGACGGGATAGCCCGCATTCCCGATGCGCCGGGTTGGGGGATGTCCCTGGATCGGGACGCCGTTAGCCGCTACGCTCTCTAGGTGCTTTGCTTACGGATTGTGCATCTCCATCGCTTGACACAGTTTTGGGCGGCCCATAGAAATTTTTGACCAACCGGCAAAAAATGAGGGGCTTCAGCCATGACAACCGAAATACGTCTATCTCGCCGTGCGTTGCTTGTTTCAGCCGCGGTTCTCAGTGCCGGAACTTTCCTATCGGCTGCGCGCGCGGCGGCTCCCATCAAGGTCGCCGGCATACATGGCTCACCTGTTGAAAATGCCTGGAACTCGGTCCTTCACAAGGCTTTACAGGACGCAGCGGCGGAGGGCGTGATCGAATATGTCTTCTCCGAAGGAGTGTCGGGGACGGACTATGCGCGAGCCATGCGCGAATATGCCGAACAAGGACACCAACTGATCATCGGCGAAGCCTATGCTGTCGAAACCGAAGCCCGCGAAGTCGCCGCCGACTACCCGGAAACGGCTTTCGTGCTCGGCTCGAGCGGCAAGGAGGCCGGAGATAATTTCGGCGTCTTCGGTACCTGGAATCATGACGGTGCCTATCTTGCGGGTATGCTCGCCGGCAAGATGACAAAAAGCAATGTCGTGGGGTCCGTCGGCGCCATGCCGATCCCGGAGGTCAACATGTTGATCAATGCCTTCGGAGAAGGCGTGAAGGCCGTCAATCCGGATGCGAAGCTCCTCGTTTCCTTCATCGGAACCTTCTTCGATCCGCCGAAGGCCCGCGAAGCCGGACTTGCCCAGATCGATGCCGGTGCGGATATCCTGTTCGGTGAGCGGATCGGTACGGCGGACGCCGCCAAGGCGCGTGGCATCAAGTCCGTTGGCTCGCTGATCGATTACACGCCGCGTTACCCTGACACTGTCTTCGCCAACGCGCTCTGGGGTTTCCGTCCGATCCTCAATGCAGCACTCGCCGATGTTGCGGCCGGCAAGCCGGTCGGTAAGGACTACACACCATTCGGTCTTCTCAAGGAAGGTGGCAGCGATATCGCCTATGTGAAAGGCGTCGCTCCGGCTGACGCCGAAGTGGCGATGGAAGCCAGGCGTGCCGAGATCAAGGCCGGCACGTTCGAGGCTCCACGCAACATGGAAGAGCCGAAGTAGCGGACGCTTCCATGCCCGACGATGCTACGGCACTGGCGGAGGCGATCCGTAAAGGTCGCCTTACTGCTTCCGGGGCCATGCAGGCCGCATTGGACCGTGCGGAGCAGATGGACGGCCTCGGTGCGATCGTTCATTTTGAAGCCGAAGCCGGGCTTGAAGCGGCGCGGGTGATCGATGCACGGCTGGTGCAAGCGGATGATCGTCTGAACTTCGCGCCTTTCATCGGGGTGCCCAGCCTCGTCAAGGACCTGGGCGGTCCTTTTGCGGGCCTTCCGGTCGCTGCAGGCTCGCGCATGTTGAGCCGCGGTAACGAGAACTGTCCGGACTCCGACCTAGCCGCCCGCATGCGAGCGGCAGGCCTCTGTTTCTTCGGGTTGACCACCGTGCCGGAGATGGGGCTTTCATTGTCCTGCGAGCCCGCGGCCGGGCCGACCTGCCGCAACCCGCTCAATCCGCTGCGAACGCCGGGCGGCTCGTCCGGAGGGGCCGCGGCAGCGGTTGCCGCCGGGATCGTCGCGATTGCCCATGCGACCGACGCAGGCGGGTCGATCCGCGTGCCCGCAGCCTGTTGCGGGCTTTTGGGCATGAAGGCGACGCGCGGCGCAATGCCGGCCGGGCCGGGATTCGGCAATCACCTCGGTGGAATTGCCGGTGAACTCGCCGTCTGCCGTTCCTCTCGCGATCTTGCAATGATCTTCGAAGCCGTGCTTGGTGGCGTACGCGGTCCTCTCGCCGACCCGGAACTGGCCCCTGTAAAGCGCGGACCGTTGCGCATCGGGCTTCTCACCGAAACGGGTAACGATCATCCGACCGACCCCTCCCGCAGCGAAGCCGTCGAGGCGGCTGCCAGATCGCTGGAAAAGGATGGCCACGCTGTCGTCTCTCTCGGTTGGAGAGATTTCGCCGGACCGGTAGCCGCGAGTGCGATCGCGCTTCGCGACATCATTGCCGTTAACCTGGCGACCCACGTCGCGGGCGTCCGACTTGACGTGGAACTGGCAGAGCCGCTGACAAGGGCCTTTATCCGCCGTGGCGTGGCGATGATCGGTAGCGAGCTGTGGTCGGCAATGGATGGCGCGGTCCACGCCAGCCGCTCTTTCTGGGACATCTTCAAGGATTTCGATCTTCTTGTCGCGCCGATGCTGGCAACAGCGCCGCTTACGCTCGGCTCATTGCCTTTCGACCACGGCGATCCGGATCTGCAGATCCGTCGCATGACGGATTTCGCGCCGCTTGCCGCGCTAGCCAACATTACCGGCTTTCCAGCGCTGACCCTGCCGTTCGGCGCTGATGCCGATGGCCTGCCACTGCCAGTACAGCTGATTGCGCCGATGGGCCATGACCGCTTGCTTCTTCACCTTGCAAGTCGTCTGGAAAAGGAAGACCGTTGGCAACACCGTTATCGCTTGGCAGGATTGAATTCATGACCGGCCCGGTGCTCGAACTTGATAGCATCAGCAAACGGTTTGGCGACAATCTTGCCAACCACGATATTTCGCTGAACCTCGCGAAAGGTGAGATTGTCGCCCTGCTTGGCGAGAACGGCGCCGGCAAGACGACGCTGATGAGCATTCTTTTCGGCCACTACATACCGGATACCGGCAAGGTCACTGTCATGGGTAAGGGGTTGCCGCCCGGCAAACCGCGGGCGGCAATCCGGGCCGGTGTCGGCATGGTGCACCAGCATTTCTCGCTGGCGCCCAACCTTACGGTGCTGGAGAATGTCATGACCGGCACGGAAAGCCTTTGGTTGCCGGCCTCGAATGCCGCCGCCGGGCGCAAGAAGCTTCTGGAGATATCAGAACGTTTCGGACTGAAGGTCGATCCGGATGCGCGCCTCGGCGATCTCTCGGTGGGCGAGCAGCAGCGAGTCGAAATCCTGAAGGCGCTCTATAACGACGCGCGTATACTCGTTCTCGATGAACCCACTGCAGTGCTCACCAGGATTGAGGCGGACAAGCTGTTCTCGACACTCAAGGACATGGCGAGGCAGGGGCTATCGCTGATCTTCATGTCGCACAAGCTCGACGAGGTGATGGCGACGGCCGACCGGATCGTCGTGCTGCGCGGCGGCAGGTTGGTGGCGGAGCGCAAGACTGGAGAGACCAGCAAGGTAGAGCTTGCCGAACTGATGGTCGGCCGGGCGGTTAGACGGCCGGTACGTGACGCCTCAGCTCCGGGCGAGGTCGTGCTTGAAGCGACCGGTGTTACGGTGCGGGCGGGCGGTGTCGACCGGCTGAAATCGGTGGACTTCCGGCTACGCGCCGGCGAGGTGCTGGGGATCATCGGCGTCTCCGGCAACGGTCAGGCGACGCTTGCGCAGTTGCTGAGCGGCACGGTGCAGCGCAGTGCGGGGTCCCTTCTCCTGTTCGGCGGGGAAATCGCCGACCTTACGGTCGCGGACGCCGTTACCAGCGGGATCGGCCGTATTCCCGAGGATCGCAACCGGGAGGGCGTGATCGGCGAGATGACGATCTGGGAAAACGCAATCCTTGAACGTCTGTCACGCTTTTCACGATGGGGACTTGTGGACCGGAAGGCCGGTATCGCCTTTGCCGCCAAGATCATCGAGGCCTTCGATGTGCGCGGTGGGTCGCCGGTCAGCCGTGTCCGGCTGCTTTCCGGCGGCAACATGCAGAAGCTCATCCTTGGCCGAAACCTGATCGAACACCCGCGCATTCTGCTCGCCGCTCAGCCGGCACGCGGGCTGGATGAAGGCGCGGTGGCTGCGGTGCACCAGAGAATTTTGGAGGCCCGTCGGGCGGGTACGGCAGTTCTGCTCATTTCCGAAGATCTCGACGAGGTCATGGCGCTGGCCGATCGCATCCAGGCGATCGTTGGGGGTAGGCTTTCACCGTCCGTCAATGCCGAGGATGCCGATGCGCGCAGCCTCGGCCTGATGATGGCCGGTGAATGGGAGGGACGCGAGGTGGTCGATGCGGTTTGAGAGGCGTGAACATCGACCTGCAGCGCTTGTCGTCGCGGCGCCTCTGATTGCTGTCGCAGCGGCGCTCGCCGTTGCCGGTGTCCTGGTCGCATTGGCGGGTGCTCCGGTGCTCGAAGCCTACTGGAAGATCCTGACGAGTGCTTTCGGCTCGCGCCTTTCGGTAACGGAAACACTGACCCGCGCCAGCCCGCTCATCCTCACCGGCCTTGCAGCGGCGGTAGCGTTTCGGGCGCGACTTTGGAATATCGGTGGCGAAGGGCAGTTCTATCTCGGCGCCATTGCCGTTGCCGCCGCAAGCTCCCAGCTCTTCGACGGTTGGCCCTCCGCCGCGCAGATTCCGCTGCTCTTCATCATCGGCGCCGTAGCCGGGATGCTGTTGCTGTTGGTGCCGCTCTGGCTGAGACTGCGCTTTTCGGTGGATGAGGTCGTTACGACGCTACTGCTGAACTTCGTCTCGCTTCTGTTTGTCTCCATGCTGATCGATGGCGTGCTGAAAGACCCGCTGGCCTTCGGCTGGCCGCAGTCGGAGGCGGTGGACGCCGCAGCGCGTCTGCCGAAACTTCTGGCACGTTCGCGCCTGCATATCGGTCTGGTGATCGCCATTGCGATCGCCTTTGCTGTCCATTTCGTGCAGTCGCGCACCGTTTTCGGCGTCCGGTCGCGTGCAGCAGGGCTTAATCCGACAGGTGCCGCCTTTGCCGGGGTGCCGCTCGGGCGCACGCTGGTGATCGTCGCCATGATTTCCGGCGGTCTTGCCGGCCTCGCCGGCACGATCGAGGTGTTGGGCGTCAAGGGATACGTGACCAATGATCTTTCGCCCGGTTATGGTTATTCAGGTATCGTCGTCGCCATGCTTGCCAACCTGAACCCGTTCGGCGTCGTCCTGGCAGCCCTCTTCACGGCCGCCATGTTCGTTGGCGCAGACGGGATGAGCCGCAGCGTGGGCATCCCGACCTATATCGCCGACGTCACCGTCGCCCTTTCGCTGCTATCCATGCTGATCGCCGTCTTCTTCACGCAATACAGGATACGCTGATGAACGCCCTGATCGACATCCTTGCCTCTGCCGGTCTCTGGGCTGCGGTTCTGCGTATTGCCACTCCGCTGATCCTGGGCACGCTCGGAGCGCTGCTCTCCGAGCGATCGGGCGTGCTCAATCTGGGCATCGAAGGGATCATGACCCTTGGTGCCATGATCGGCTGGCTGGCGGTCTACAACGGGGCCGATCTCTGGACGGGGGTATTGATCGCCGCGCTCGGCGGTGCCGTATTCGGCTTCCTGCATTCTGTGCTGACGGTCACGCTCGGCCTGTCGCAGCACGTCTCCGGCCTCGGCGTCACGCTCTTTGCGTCGAGTTTTGCCTATTACGTCTTCCGGCTGATGGTGCCGGTCGCCGGCACGCCGCCGACCATCGAGCCTTTCAAGTCCATCGACATTCCGGGCCTTTCTTCGCTCCCCTTCCTGGGGCCTGCCTTCTTCACGCAGACCGCGCCGACCTATGTCGCGATCGTGCTTGCTGTCGTCCTGGCCTATCTCATCTCGCGTACTCCGGTTGGGCTTGCCATCCGCATGACGGGTGAGAACCCGCATGCGGCGGAAGCCCAAGGCATCAATCCCATGGCGATCCGCTACGGCGCCGTCATTGCCGGCAGCGCGCTGATGGGTGTCGGCGGTGCCTTCCTGACGCTGTCCGCCTTCAACAGCTTCTTCCCGACCATGGTGCAGGGGCGCGGCTGGATCTGCATCGCGCTCGTCGTATTTGCTTCGTGGCGTCCGGAGCGAGCTCTATTCGGTGCGCTGCTTTTTGCCTTCTTCGATGCCTTTCAGTTGCGTCTTCAGACGGTGCTGAGCGGCGTGGTGCCCTATCAAATCTTCCTGATGATCCCTTATCTGCTGTCGATCGCGGCGCTTGCCGCGATGGCGCGGCGTGCAAGGGTTCCGCAGGCATTGATGCAACCCTATCGGCGCGGCGAGCGCTGACCGAGGCCCGAGGAGTTCTCCATGTTCGACCTGATCATTCGCAATGCCAACCTCCCGGACGGGCGCAGGGGCATCGATATCGGTATTGCGGGCGAAAAGATCGCTGCCGTGGAGGTGGGATTGCCGGGGGAGGCGCGCGAGGTCATTGACGCGACCAACCGCCTGGTCAGCCCGTCCTTTGTCGATCCGCATTTCCACATGGACGCGACGCTTTCCCTCGGCCTGCCGCGCATGAACGTTTCCGGCACGCTTCTGGAAGGGATTGCGCTCTGGGGCGAGCTGCGTCCGTTGCTGACCCGGGAGGCGCTCGTCGAACGTGCGCTGGCTTATTGCGATCTCGCCGTCGGCCAGGGGCTTCTGCATATCCGCACCCATGTCGACACCTCCGATCCGCGTCTCGTCACCGTGGAGGCCATGCTGGAGATAAAGGAGCGCGTGGCACCTTACATCGACCTGCAGCTCGTTGCCTTCCCGCAGGATGGCTATTACCGCGCCTCGGAAGGCGTGGAATCGCTGGAGCGCGCCCTCGACATGGGTGTCGATATCGTCGGTGGCATTCCGCATTTCGAGCGGACCATGCAGGAGGGGGCAGTGTCGGTAGAGGCGCTGTGCCGGATCGCTGCCGATCGCGGCCTGCCGGTCGACATGCACTGCGACGAGACCGACGATCCCATGTCCCGGCATATCGAAACGCTGGCGGCCGAAACCGTCCGCTTCGGGCTCAAGGGACGCGTTGCAGGCTCGCACCTTACGTCGATGCATTCGATGGACAACTACTATGTCTCCAAGCTCATTCCGCTCATGGCGGAGGCGGAGATCAATGTCATCCCCAACCCGCTGATCAACATCATGCTGCAGGGGCGTCACGACACCTATCCGAAGCGGCGCGGGATGACGCGGGTCCGCGAACTGATGGCGGCAGGACTGAACGTCTCCTTCGGCCACGACTGCGTGATGGACCCCTGGTACTCGATGGGCTCGGGCGACATGCTGGAAGTCGGGCACATGGCGATCCATGTCGCGCAGATGTCGGGTTTGGAGGACAAGAAGAAAATCTTCGATGCCCTGACGGTCAATTCTGCACGGGCGCTCGGTCTCGAAAACTATGGCCTCGATGTCGGATGCCATGCCGACCTCGTGATATTGCAGGCCGAGGATGTGCTCGAGGCCCTGCGCATGAAGCCGACCAGGCTTGCCGTCCTGCGGCGGGGAAAGGTCATCGCCCGCACGGTGCCGAAGATCACCGAACTGCAGATCGAGGGACGACCGGAACGTATCGATGCGGGATACAATCCCACGGCTCGTCCTTAGCGCTCGAAGGGTTCGCCGAGCGAAGCGACGCCGTTGAGCTTTAAAAGGCGGCGATCGGCGGAGATGATCCCGAGCACGATGATCGTGACGATATATGGCAGGCTGGAAAGCAGTTGAGATGGTACGTCTAACCCTGTCGCCTGGGCGGCAGGCCCCATGAGGGAAACCGCGCCGAAGAGGCAGGCGCCGAAAAAGATGCGGCCGGTAAGCCAGGTGCCGAAAACCACGAGCGCGATCGCAATCCAGCCGCGGCCGGCAATCATGCCATCGGCCCACAGCGGGGTATAGACTACCGCGGCATACGCGCCGGCAAAGCCGGCCATCATTCCTCCGAAGGCGACGGCAGCGATGCGGACGAGGATTACCGGATAGCCGATAGCGTGCGCAGCTTTTGGATTTTCGCCAACGGCGCGGATAACAAGGCCGGTCTTGGTGAAGGTAAAGATTGCCCAGATGGCGAGCGTGGCGGCGAGCGAAAACCAGACGACGATATCCTGGGTGAAGAGACCACCGATGACCGGCAGCTCTGAAAACCAGGGCAGGGCGAGCTTCGGCAGGCCCTTGACCGTCAGGCTTTCATAGGTTTTGCCGAATAGCGCCGAAAGACCCTGGCCGAGGATGCCGATCGCAAGGCCCACCGCCACCTGATTGGCTCGGAAAACCAGTGCGATGATGGCGAAGACGAGCGAAAACAGTGCGCTGCAGATGCCTGCAGCGACGAAGCCGATGATATGCCCGCCGCCGTGATAGACAATGATGAAGGCGATGACCGCACCCAGTGCCATCAGGCCTTCGACCCCGAGATTGAGTACGCCGGCGCGTTCGACCACCAGCTCGCCGAGCGCGGCGAGCAGAAAAGGCGTCGCGGCCGCGAGCATGCCCGCAAGGATGAACTGGATGGCGTTCATGATGTGCTCCGATGGCCGGCATGACGCCACTCGAGGCGGTAGCGCACGAAGGCAATGGCGACGAGATGGGCGAACAGGAGGCTGCCCTGGAAGACGCGCACGGCGGCGATCGGCAGGTTGGCTGAGACCATGGCATTGTCTCCGCCAATATAAAGCGCAGCCATGAAAAAGGCGGAGACGACGATGCCGATCGGATGCAGGCCGCCGAGATAGGCGACAATGATGGCGGCATAGCCGTAACCGGTGGAGATCGACCGCTGCAGCTGGCCGAGCGGTCCCGCCACTTCGGCAGCACCCGCAAGGCCTGCGGCGAAACCACCGATCAGCAGCGAGAGCCAGATTGCCCGGCCCTGGTTGAAGCCGGCATAGCCCGCGGCGCGCGGCGCAAGTCCACCGACCTGCAGCTTGTAGCCCATGAAGCTCTTCTGCATGAAGATCCACGCTGCGGCGGAGAGGGCGAGAGCAATGAGAAGTGAGGCGTTCACGCGCGTTCCGGGGATCAGGGTCGGCACCATCGCGTCGTACTGGAACATGACCGACTGGGGGAAATTGAAGCCGTTCGGATCCTTCCAGGGTCCGAGCAGCAGGTAGTAGAGCAATTGCGCCGCCACCAGGCTCAGCATCAACGATACCAGGATCTCGTTGGCATTGAGCCTGACGCGCCAGAAGGCAGTGATCGACGCCCAAAGCGCGCCGCCGATCGCGCCGAGCAACAGCATGGCCGGCCAGATCCACGCCCCGGTCGCCTGCGGAAACCAGATCGGGATGGCGGAAGCGAAGATCGCTCCGAGGATGAATTGGCCCTCCGCACCGATGTTGAAGACCTTGGCACGGAAGCCGATCGCCAGTCCCTGGGCGATGAGGAGCAGCGGTCCGGTCTTCAGCAGCACTTCCGAAAATGATGCCCATGAGAGGAAGGGTTCGAGGAGCATCGCATGGACGACGGCGACGGGGTCGCGACCCAGGAGCACATAGAGGCCCAGATTGAGGATAAGGGCCGCCACCAGCGCCACGGGCGGAGCAAACAGGGTCGCCGTGAGAGAAGCGCGGTCCCGACGTACGAGAGTAGGCAGGAGGGCGGGGGTGGGGCGGTTCATGCGGAGGCCTTCTCGCCTGCAGGTTCCGCCCCTATCATGTATCGGCCGATCTCCTCCGGCTTCGTGTTCAGGGCCAGGAGCGGAGGGCTCAAGGTGCCGTGATGCAGGACCTGGATGAAATCGCTGAGCTCGAACAGTTCCTCCAGCTCCTCGGAGATGACGAGGATCGCCATGCCGGCATTGCGCAGCGCGATGAGCCGCTGGCGGATTGCCGAAGCCGCACCGACATCGACCCCCCAGGTAGGCTGGGCGACGAAGAGGAGCTTGGGCGCCAGCATGATCTCGCGCCCGACGATGAATTTCTGAAGATTTCCGCCGGAAAGCGAACCCGCTTCGGCATCCGGGCCGCGCGTTCGTACATCGTATTGGCGGATGCAGTCATTGGTGAAGGCGGCCGCGCGTGCTCTGTTGATGAGGCCGTGTTTCAGGAGCTTCAGCGGATGGGCGGTCAGCAGGCTGTTGAGCAGGAGCGACATTTCGGGTACCGCGCCGCGGCCGAGCCGGTCTTCGGGCACGAAGGCGAAGCCCAGCTCACGGCGGGCGGCGGGATCGAGCGTGCCCACATCCCTGCCCATCATGAAGATGCGGTCCGCCTGCTCGCGTTTCAGCACCGTTTCGCCCGAGATCAGTGCCGAAAGCTCGCTCTGGCCGTTGCCCGAAATGCCGGCGATGCCCAGGATCTCGCCGGCCCGCACCGTCAGGCTGATGCCGGAAAGCGGCACGGCGAACGGGTCGTCCGGCGTGTAGTCGAGCCCAATGATTTCGAGCCGTCTCTCGCCACCCGATAGCGGCAGCGCCGGAATAGGCTCCGGCATGTCGCGGCCGATCATCATGCGGGCAAGATCGTGGGTATCGTGTTCGCGAGGATCGACATTGCCGGTGACGCGCCCGCCACGCAGGATGGTTGCCCGGTCGCAGACCGCCCGGATCTCCTCCAGCTTGTGGGAAATGAAGAGGATGGAGACGCCGCCATCGCGCAGGCGCCGCAGCGTGTCGAAGAGCTTGTTGACCAGCTGCGGCGGCAACACGGACGTCGGCTCGTCGAGGATCAGAAGCTTCGGATTGGTCATCAGGCAGCGGATAATTTCGACCCTCTGCCGTTCGCCTACGGACAGCGCATGCACATGGGCAAGGGGGTCGACTTCGAGGCCGAAATCCCGCCCGAGCGTGCGGATGCGTTCGGTCAGCTCGGCCTTCCGGCCTGGCACGACGAGCTGGATGTTTTCAACGACCGTCAGGGTTTCGAACAGCGAGAAGTGCTGGAAGACCATGCCGATTCCCCTGTGCCTGGCTTCGGCAGGCGAGGCCAGGCTCAAAGGTTCTCCTTCCCAGGCAGCGGTCCCATCATCTGGCTGTTCGACGCCGTAGATGAGCTTCATCAGCGTGGACTTGCCAGCCCCGTTCTCTCCGAGGATCGCGTGGATCGACTGCGGAGCCACGTCCAGGTCGATCTCCTGATTGGCCCTGATTGCACCGTAACTCTTGGAGATGCCGCGGAGAGACAGGAGGGGTTGCAACATGGCTTACTTCGGCAGCGGCGTGGTCACGCCCTTGACGTGCCAGTTCATGGCGACGATCTCGGCATCGGCCATGGTCTTGCCGGAAGCGACGCTCTCGCTGCCGTCGGCCTTGGTGATCGGCCCGGTGAAGGGCGAGAAGCTGCCGTCAGCGATCTTGGCTCCGACCTCCTCGATCCTGGCCATCGTGTCTGCCGGAATGTCGGCATTCCAGTCGACCACTTCCACGACCTTGTCGGCGACGCCCAGAAAGGCGTTTGCGCCCTTGAATGTGCCGGCGAGATGGGCGTCCACAGAGGCTTTGAAGAAGGGGGACCAATCGGTTGCCACACAGCCCAGATAGGTTTTCAGCGCGTATTTCTTCATCGACGAGTTGAGGTTGAAAGCGTAGACGCCGGCTTCCTCGCAGGCTGCGATGACGGACGGGGTATCCTGTGCATTGGAGAAAATCACATCGCATTTCTGGGCGATGAGAGCTTTTGCGGCCTCCTGTTCCTTGGCGGGATCGAACCAGGAATTCACCCAGACGACCGAAACTTCGATATCGGGTTTGACGGCCTGAGCGCCAAGCGTGAAGGCATTGATGGAGGTGATCAGTTCGGGAATCGCGAAGGCGGAGACGGAGCCGAGCTTGCCGGTCTTGGAAAGGGCGGCGGCTGCCATGCCGAGCAGATAAGTGCCCTGGAAGTATTTTGCGGCAAAAGGCGAAAAATTGGGGGCGACCTGAAACCCGGAAGCATGCAGTACAGTGACGCCCGGATTCCGGCGGGCAATCTGCAGCGCCCCGTTCTGGTAGCCGAAGGAGCCGGCGATCAGGAACTTGTTCCCGTCGGCGACCGTCTTGTTCATGATGCGGTCGGCATCCGGGCCTTCGGGAATGTTTTCGATGACGGTGACCTTCACCTTGTCGCCATAGGCAGCTTTGATCGGATCGAGACCGGCGGCGAGCGCATGAGCCCAGCCGACATCGCCGACCGGCGAGGGGACGACGAGAGCGATACCGAGCGGTTCATCGGCCGCGACGGCAAGGCGGCTGCCGAGTGCGCCGGCAAGGCCCGTGGCGGCAAGGCCTTTCATCAACGTTCTGCGGGTCAGGTTGTCGAGCATAAAGGTTCCCTCTTTTGGTTTTAGAATTCCACGGCGGCGAGTGCCGCTTCGGCCTCGGCGAACAATTTCGCTTCGTCCAGTCCGATGAACTCGCCGTTCTGCCAGACGATCCGGCCATTGATCATGGTCATGTCTGTCGGCGTGCCGATGCCGACACGGGCGATCAGGCTCAAAGGGTCATGCCGGGTGCCGACATAGTCCATGCGGCGGGTGTCTATCGCAAACAGGTCGGCCGCCATGCCGGGCGCAAGCCGGCCGATGTCGCTTCGGCCAAGCAGACTCGCGCCGCCGGTCGTGGCATAATCGAGGAAATCGGCTGGAGGTGGTACCGGATGGACGCGGGTGGATGACGTTAGACACTGCAGCATATAGGAGGAGTGCAGGCAGTGCATGAGGTTCGAGTTGTCGTTGGAGGCAGCGCCATCGCAGCCAAGACCGAGGCGCAAGCCGAAGGCGGACATGGCGGGTATGTCGGTCACCTCGGCGCCGACCAGATAAACCGGTTCCGGGCAGTGCGAAACGCCGGTGCCGCTGACGGCCATATTCCTGAGTTCGTCGTGGGTCAGCTCCCAGCAATGGGCATAGAAAGCATCCGGGCCGGCAAAGCCGAGCTTCTCGAGATAATCGACGGTCCGCATACCGTGGCGTGCTTCGATGACCGGGCTTTCGCCCTCACCGACATGGGTATGCATCATGACGCGGCGATCTCGCGCCAGCGCGACGGACTCAACGAAGGTCTCCCTGTAGCAATTGACCGGCTGGCACGGCGCAACCACGACTTGGCGCATGCTGAATTCGCCGGCATCGTGATAGGTGTCGATCAGGCGTGCGCAATCGCCGATGAATTCGTCCGTCGTTTCCAGCATCTCGTCCGGAATGGTCGAGCCTTCCGATTTCGGCAGCGTATTGCCGCCGCGGCCGGCATGAAAGCGCATGCCGAGAAGATCGGCCGCCTCGAATTGACGGTCGATCAGCCGCTTTCCGGCGTGCCGGGGAAAATTGTACTGGTGGTCGAAGGCCGTGGTGCAGCCATGCTTGATCAGCTCGGCCATGGCCGTGAGCGAGGAGTGATAGAAGCAATCCTCGTTGAGCCGCGAGAAGATCGGATAGATGCGGTCCAGCCACTCGATGACCGAGAGTTTCGTCCAATCGAGGTCCGCGCGGTTGCGCACGAAGCATTGGAAAAAGTGATGGTGGGTGTTGATGAGGCCAGGATAGACGAACCAACCGGTGGCATCCTGTGTGATCGTGCCGTCGAGCAGGTCGCCTGCGCCAAGATTTTCGCCGATCGACTGGATCGCGGGGCCGCTCGTGAGAACGTCGACATTGCGATAGACGGTCGGACCCTTGCCCTCGTCGACGATGACCGCTGCGCAGTTCTTCAGGAGGTAACCTGCCATGTCACGCCTCGCTCCCTTCGACGTGGGGCTCGGGCTTCAACTCGTGGAGCCGGTGAATGCCCGGCATCTCAAGGAATTGATCGAGCGAGCGGATGGCACGGGACCAGAGCCGTATCGTGGGATATGGATCAAGCGAGACGCCTCCGTCGGGTGCGAGCGCCACATAGGGGAAACAGGCGATATCGGCGATCGTCGGCCGGTCGGCGGCGAGGAAGCGCATGCCGCGCAGGCTCTGTTCGAAGAGGCCGGCCTCCAGCTCACGCAGAGCGGCAACGCCTTGAGTTTGCAGCGCACGGATGTCGCCGGGGCGCAGCAGCATTTCATGAAGCCGCGCACCGCCGAGACTGGCGGTTAGTCGGCCCGAGAAGGACAGCCATTGCTGCACGCGCGCCGCTTCTTCTGGTTTGTTGCTGGCGAGCCATCCCGGGGCAGCCTTGGCGGCGAGATAGACGAGCATGGCAGAGGATTCAGTCAGGATCAGCTCGCCGTCCTCCAGGATCGGGATCGAGCCTGCCGGATTGAGCGCCAGGAGTTCGGGGCTGCGATGTTCGTTGCCGGGGTGGAAATCCACAGGGCGGATATCGAGCTTCACACCCATCAGCGATGCCATCAGGCGCACTTTGTAGCAGCTGGGTGAGAGGATGTAGTCATAGAGCTTCATTGCGCCACCAACTGTGCGCCATAGGTATAATTATGGCGTTTCAGCCAGCGCCGGTATGCAACCGAGGTGAGATCGGCACGGGTCGGGATCTCCATGCCCGGATCGAGCGGCAAGAGCCGAGGGATCTGGTTTTCCAGGATCGATCGGTCCTGAAGGAAGATCGTTTGCTGGAAATGGATAAGGTCAGTCATGGAGCTTTCTTCGTCGAAGAGCGCCATCCACGGCCAGACGTCGCATAGATCCTCGGCAAGCGGCTGCACGAAGAGGGTGATGACATCCCATTCTCCCGGGCGGGGCGGGCAGGTCTTGTAGAGGATCGAACAGGTCGGCGCCGGCACGCGGTACATATATTCCGTCGTGATGCCGCCGCTTGCCGATTTGGCCGCCTGGGGTTGGTAGAATTTCACCTGTGTCGCCCAGACTTCGTCTTCTTCCTCGCGAATCTCGACCTTGTAGTTCTGGACTTCCGTGTGGGGTTCGGCGCCCAGAATATCCGTATGCACGAAGGGAAAATGAGCGATGTCAAGGAAGTTTTCGACGGCGCGGAGCGGGGAGCAGCGCACACGCACCACGCCGACATCGACGAAGCGTCGCCCCGCCTGATCGGCCTCTGGAATGTCGAAGAGTTCCTTCTTCGGCTCTCCGAGAGATGCCCAGACATGGCCATAGCGTACGCGTACGGGTAATGTCCGCCCGTTTCCGCCCGTCACCCTGGCGCTGCCGTCGGCATCAAGCGCCACGTCGATCGGCTCGTCCATCAGCGCGGTCTTTCGCCCCTTTAGGTCGAGCTGGCTGAGAAGGCCGACCGGGTACCATTCGTCGATCATCGCTTTCACGGTCATTGCGTGATCTCCTTTTTCTGAAGACCCTCCGCCTTGCGGCGCAGGCTCTCTGCGGTACGCGAGGCGGCGGTGCATTCCGCCGGGCCGGCCTCGCCTTTGATCAGGACATGGGTCAGCGTCTCCTCGTCGTCCCGGGGAGAAAGCAGGAGACAGATGTTCCCGGCGTCTTCGCCCACCTCAAGAAGACCCTCAAGGTTAGCCTTTGCGCCGGCAGCAGCTTCAATGGCAGCGACACCCGCCAGTACGGTCAAGGAACGTAGGGGAACAAAATCAGTTAGCCGCGGCGGCTGGGAGAGAGGGTTGCCCACGGCAATCCAGATCAGCCCGTCGGATTCTTCAACCCGATGCGTTGTGACGCGGATTGTCTCCGGAGGCGCAAGCCGCGGATGGGCCGGAATGCGGAGACAGTTTCCGGCCTGGCCATAACTCCAGCCGTGATAGATGCAGGAAAGGGCTTCGCCGCGCACGAAACCGTGCGAGAGGCGCATTCCGCGATGGGGACAGCGGTCCGCCGAGGCTGCCGGGCGCCCGGATGCGCTGCGCCAGAGGGCAACTGATCCGGCAGGAATGCGCGCCGGCATGACGGTTCCCGCAGGCAGGTCACCGGAAAGAGCGACTGGCATCCAGGAGCCTGTCGTATCGGAGTGCATGGGTAGACTTTCTGAGCGTCATCAATAACTTGCAGGACGCACGCGAGGCATGTTCGTCCCTCGGCCCGCTGCCCGGCGACAGCACGTTTGCATAAATATTCCTCATTGGCAATGATGACCAAATAAAGTGCACGGCCGGGTGCGCAGGTTGCTCAAGGTACCCTGTTTCAGTCGTCGATGGGCCTGCGTTCGATCGTGTCGACCCAGACATCAATCGGGCCCAGCGAACATCCCATCTCCATCATGTCGATCAACTCTTCAGGTCCGGCGACCTCGAGTTCAATACGGTCCGGCCCGGTATGAGCTATGTCTTGCGAAAGCCCGAGTTTGGCTGCGTGGCGCCGGATCCAGGGCACGAAGGAGGAAGCATCCAGATTGCCGACGATTGTCATCCGTTCCCTGAGCCGGATCTGAGGTGGCTGCCGCATCGTTGAAATTCCCATTCCTTCGCATCAGTCGCCCGGTATGGCGCATGAGCGGCCGCCCGGAAGGATGACTGTAGCAGAAGTCTCGTGTCATGCGCATCTAGGTGCTGCAGCAGGGACGTGGATAGATGGCGATTGCTGATAAAGGTGCCGGAGCTTTTATCCCGCGCTCGACCTGATGCCTGCCAGGATTGCGCACACTTCCATGGTTCCGGTCCTTGGTGTTTTTTGTCGCATCTATTTCAGAATTTTAAGTTGACTATTTTTGTTATGTTTATATTTTCCGGCGGCGCAGCATCGCTTTCGGGGACGAATTGAAAGCAACGCATAGCGCGGAATTGAAATGACACGACAGGAGATGCTTTGCCATGGAGGCCATCCGGCAGGCGGGATCACGCACGTCCTTGAGGTGCGCAAGTCGGCGTATTGCCGTAAGGCGGCTGATGGCAAGCAGCGCCCTGGTATTGTTTTCTTCCTCGACGCTGACGACGACGATTTTTGCGCAAGAGATATCGACCGAACTGCCGACGATCGTTTTGACCGGCAAGACGAGCCGCGCGGTAGGCCCCGACAGGACGATCGTCGCGAAGGACACGGCCACCGGCACCAAAACCGATACGCCCATCATCGACATTCCGGCTTCCGTTTCGGTCGTCACCGAAAAGGAACTCGAAGAACGCCATGTGGACAACCTGCAGCAGGCCATCGCCTATACCGCCGGCGTTTTCTCCGATGAGTTCGGCAACGACGACCGCTACGACTATATTCGCATCCGCGGCTTCGATCAGACGGCGCTCGGCACCTATCGCGACGGGCTCGCCGCCCGCATTCCCGCCTGGTACACGGCAAGCCGGCTCGAACCCTATGGCCTGCAGCGTGTGGAGGTGCTGAAGGGCTCGACCTCGACCCTGTTCGGCCTCAACGCCCCCGGTGGCCTCGTCAACGCTATCACCAAGCGTCCATTGGACGAAAAGCACGGAGAAATCTACACCTCCTACGGTGATGGTACCAAGGAGATCGGCACGGATTTCGGCGGCCCGATCGATGCTGAAGGCGTATGGACCTATCGTTTGACCGCGCTTGGAAAGGACGGAAACAATGGTTGGGATTATTCCAACGACGACCGCTTCTATATCGCGCCGGCCTTGACCATCAAGCCGGAAGAAGGCACGTCGCTCACCATCCTTGCCGATTACTACAAGCGCGATGGCACGGGTGCCCGTGGCTTTCCCACCGGCGCCGATATCGACATCGATACCTTTCTCGGAGAGCCGGACTTCAATCGCTTCAACACGCGTCAGACCGATATCGGCTATCAGTTCGAGCATGAAATCACCGACGGCCTGACGTTCCGGTCCAACGCCCGCTACACGCATCTCAGCCTGGATTACGCGGAAGTCTACGGGGCTTCTCTCGACCCGACAGCCGACCGCGCTGCTTTCTCGGTGGACGGCTTGTCGAACCGTTACGCTTTCGACAACCAGCTTCAATACGATACAAGCTGGGACAATTTCGAATCGAAGACCCTGGTCGGCGTCGACTACACCAGCGACAACACGCGCGAGGACATCAAGTATGGCACTGCGGAACCGATCGATATCTACGACCCCGTCTATTGCGGGCTCTCGTGCATTGATCTCGATCCATATGTAAACTGGCGTGTCAAGCAGCAGGCGGTCGGCATCTATGCCCAGGAGCAACTGACTTTTGATGACCGCTGGGTCATTACGCTTGGTGGGCGCTGGGATCATGTGCATACCACGGCTGACTATGTCGACACCGGTACCAGGGACGACAATACAGCCAGCGCTTTCACCACCCGCGTCGGGCTCACCTATAAGTTCACGCCCAACCTTGCGGCCTATGCCAATTATTCGGAAAGCTTCCAGCCTTTGGTGACGCCGAGCGCGAACGGCTACGCGCTGAGTGGCTCTCTGAAGCCGCAGGAGGGTGAGCAGTATGAAATCGGCCTGAAATACCGTCCCGAAGACTTCGACGGCCTGTTCACGCTCGCGCTCTTCGACCTGACCCAGACGAATGTTCCGACCTATGTCAGCCCCTTGGTTCAGGAGCAGGTCGGCAAGATCGGTGTTCGCGGCATCGAGCTTGAAGGCAAGGCGGCGATCAACGACCGGCTGAACATGACGCTCGCCTATTCCTATTGGGACGCCGAGATTCGTGAGAACGCAGGTGCCAACGAGGGCAACCGACCGCAGCGCGTGCCCAAGCATCTCGCATCTGCCTGGCTTGACTACACCATTCCGGGGGACGGCCAGCGCGGTGACCTGACGATCGGCGGAGGCGTGCGTTACATCGGGGAGACCTATGGCGACGACGCCAACACGGTCAAGGTGCCGAGCTATACGGTCTTCGACGCCGCTGTAAGCTACAAGGTAACGGAGAACGTCAAGCTCTCGGTGAACGCGACCAATCTGTTCGACCGGAAATATGTGGCGAGCAGCTATTACGGGACCGAATATTACGGCGATCGTCGCAAGATCGTCGGAACGCTGAAATTCACATGGTGATCGCTTGATCTCTACCGCGTCCAGTCACGCCTCCCCGGAAAAGGGAGCGGAGCCGCCCGCATCAGACAATGCGGGCGGCTGTCGCGATCTCGGCGAGCTGTTGATACGGCGCGGCGGCGAGAAATACGCTTTCTGCAGGGGAAAGTTCGTCCTCGATGTGCCGGCCGGGTGCGAGACGGTGCCGTGTTCCGCGCTCTGCGAGGCCGATTGTTTCAACCGCATTGTCGATCGATACGGAGCTGCTTTCCCGAATGCGGACCGTCGCGCCGTCGTGTCGCTCTGGACGCTCTATTATTTCAGTACCCTGACCATCAACACCGCTCTCGCATGGCTGGAATTGCGGCGCCTCCTGCCGATCTCGCTTGATGAAACCTCGGTATGTCTCGATCGGGAAACAGGCGTGCCCATGGCCTTCCTTGTCCACAGTCTCGGCCAGCGGCGGGAACTCGGCATCCATGAAGCGATGCACCCCCTCCTGCGGCAGCATATCGAGCCTTTGGCCAGCGCGATCTCCGCCCACACGCGTATCAGCACCAAGCTGCTATGGGGAAATGCCGCCGGATATCTCGACTGGATCGTCGAGGAGGCGGGGCGCCAGAGCCGTCCGGCGCTGGCTGCGGAAGGAGCCCCCCTGTTTCAGGATGCGGTATTTCCCGACGGTGCGAAAAACCCTCTCTGCGGCACGCTCCGGGCCATGACCGACGAGAATGGCGTCGCGTTCAAGCGTCGCAAGGTGTGCTGCCTGCGTTACTGCCTGCCGGCGATCGGTGGTTGCGGCCAGACCTGCCCCCTGCCGGAAGGACGGCAGTAGGCGCGCTCTTGAGCGCTTCCGGTCTTCACTTCCGCCGCATTAAGAGCATCAGGAACGGTGCGCCGACGAGGGCCGACACCAGCCCCGCCGGAATCTGGTAGGGGAAGATGATCGTGCGGCCGAGCCAATCGGCGACGACCATCAGCCCGCCACCAAGCAGCGCCGCGCCAAGAATTTGCGGCCGTGCCCTCACGAGCCCGCATTCCCGCGCCAGATGCGGCCCCATCAGTCCTATGAAGCTCAACGGTCCCACGCAGAGCGTTGCCACCGCCGAGGCAAGCCCCGCAAGCGCGAAGAGAAACAGCCGTGAACGGGGGAGCGAAAGGCCCAGGCCGGCGGCGGGTGCAGGGCCGAGCGGTAGAATATCAAGCCAACGATGCACTGATGCCGCTGCTGTCACGAGCATGACGGCCGCCGCCGCAACCGCAAAGGCGGTGGACGTTTCCACGCCATAGGTGGAGCCGCTCATCCAGCGCAAGAGAAACATGGCCCGGGGATCGCCCGTCGAGGACAGGACGCCCACCACGGCATCGACCATCGCGCTGAGCGCTATGCCCGCAAGCAGCACCCGTTCAGGCAGAAGCCCGCCGCGCAAAGAAAATCCGACGACAAGCCCCAGCACCGCGAGCGCGCCAGCCGCCGCCGAAGTGATCTGCAGGCCAAATCCCGGCGCGGCAACGATGAAGATCGTCACCGTCACGCCGATCGTGGCGCCGGCGCCTATACCAAGCACTTCAGGGCTCGCCATCTCGTTTCCGGTCAGGCGTTGAAGGATCGTACCCGCTATTGCCAGCATGGCGCCCGCCGAAAGTGCCCCCAGAACCCGCGGAAACCGAAGGGGCAGAATGTCGATGTAAAGATCGGGGTGAAGAAGAGCCCAATCGCCGTCGGCCGTACGTCCCACAAGAAGCGCTGCAGCGACCAGCAGGGCAAGCCCTGCGATCGCCGCAAGTGTGAGGCCAGGGGATGCCTGGAGCCGCCTGCTGAATATCCTGCCTTGTTCAGGCATGACGCGGTGGCGCACTTTGAGCCGGTGCAGAAGCAGGAGGAGCAATGGAGAACCGAAAACCGCAGTCACCGCGCCGGTCGGGAGGAAGTCGGAAAATGCGCCGGCAAGATATTGGACGACGCCGTCGGCGAGCCACAGCAGCGCTGCCCCGATAAGAGCGGACCATAGGAGCACGGAACCGGCCCGGCGTGCGCCGGAAAGTCGCGCGATGATAGGCGCGACGAGGCCGATGAAGCCGATGACGCCGACGGCGCTCGTCACGAAGGCGGCGAGCGCGACAGCGACGACGATGGCAAGCAGCCGCAGTCGCGATGTGTCGACGCCGAGTGCGGTCGCACCCGCCTCCCCGAGCTCGACCAGCGCGAGCGGCCTGACGATCAGCCAGGCGAGAAGCCCGGCGATTGCCACCTTGGGCAACAGCGAAAGCGGGATGACCCAGCTTTGCTGTGAAAGCGAACCCGCGCCCCAGATGAAGAGGCTTGCCAGCCAACGGTCATTCAGCATGACAAGGACGGCCGAGAGCGCACCGCACCACAGACTGATGACCAGGCCCGACAGCACGAGCGAAAAGGGTGAGAAACCGCGTCTGGCTCCGAGCAGAAACACAAGTCCGGCCGCGATTGCGCTGCCGGCAAGCGCCACCAGATCCCGCCCGAAGCCCAGAAGATCCGGCACGTAAAGCGTCGCGAGCGCCAGCGAGAGGTTGGCCCCGGCCGAGACGCCGAGCGTCGTCGGTGAAGCCAGAGGATTGCGCAGCACCTGTTGGAACAGCGCGCCCGAAAGGCCAAGCGCCGCCCCCGCCAGAAGCGCCGTAGCCATCCGCGGCAGGGTCGAATACAGGAGCACGACTTGCCGGATATCGTAGCCGGGGGCCTGTTGGCCGATGGCAGCAAGTTCCGGCTCCAGCCGGAGGACGGCGAATGCGGCTGCAGCAAGGGCGATGATGATCGCGACGAGGAGCGGGCCGGCAAGGCGGCCGGGCGCGGCGGCATTCGCAGTCATGCCGTATTCTCCAGGTGTTCGGTCAGGAGACGCGCGAAACGCATTGCGTCGTTGACCATGCCGAACATCAGGGCACCGGGGATCACCGAGAAACGGCCTGGCTGCGATATTGGCAGCGCCTTCCAGAGCGGGCTTTCGGCAAGCTTCGGCAGGACGTCGCCCGGTACGGGCTCGAAGGCGATCAGACGAGCACGCGGGTCGGTGACGCGTGCCAGATCCTCGATGCCGATGGTTTCGAACCCCCAGTAGTTTCCCTGGCCCTTCCAGGCGTTCTTGACGCCGATACGGGAAAGCACATTGTCATAGAGGCCGGGGGTTGCGTAGACCCGCGCATGGCGGGCGTCCAGGAAACCCATGAGGACAACCGGCGGGGCGCCGATCAGCGCCAGCCTTTTCCGGCAATCGTCGAAGAAGATGTCCGCCCGCGCGAGAAAGGCATCGCCTTCCGCCACCCGGTCGACGGCCTGTGCCAGCGCACGCGTGGCCGCATAGGCTTTGGACAGAACGGCGCCGCCGCTGGCATCGTAAATTTCAAGGCGAAGTACCTTGCCCATGGTTTCTAGCCTTGGCTTCAATGCGTCGAGATAAGGAGTGGTCAGAATCAGATCGGGCTTGAGCATCGCCAGGACTTCGAAATTGATTTCCCAACCGTTGCCGAGATCGGCCACGCCCGCGGGGATTTCCGGTTCGATGACCCATTTGTCCCAATCGGCGAGGGAGACAATCGCAGTCGGTGTGATTCCGAGGTTCATCAGTGTGGATGCGAGGCCGTAATCCAGGCTTGCGACCTTTGGTAGGGGCGCCGGGGACGCGGCGCGGGCCGGGGCGGCAAGACCGAACGGCGCCAGTGCGGCCGCAGACAGAAGAGAGCGGCGGCTCAGGCCCTTGACCCGCATGTTTTCGGATTTAGCAGACATAAGCGAGCGGAATTCCGAGATGCGGATGCGGCATCACCTCCATCCTGACACCATATATGCGTTCCAGCACCTCGCATCGAAGGATGTCGGCGGCGCGGCCCTCCGCCACGACGGCGCCGGCTTTCAAGGCGTAAATGCGGTCGCAGAAGCGTGCCGCCATGTTGATGTCGTGCAGCACGATCACGACGCTCAACCCCTTTTCCCGGGAAAGGCGCTGGATGAGGCCGAGCAATTCGATCTGATGGGCGATGTCGAGGGCAGACGTCGGTTCGTCGAGCAGAAGGTATTCGGCATCCTGCGCCATCAGCATGGCGATCCAGGCGCGCTGACGTTCCCCGCCCGAAAGGGTCTCCATGAGCCGATCGGCAAAACTTTCGACATGGGTGAGCGCCAGCGCCTCTTCGACCTTTGCGCTGTCGCCTGCCGTGAAGCGGCCAAGCGCGCCGTGCCAAGGATAACGTCCGCATGCCACCAGTTCCCGGACCGTCATGCCAGGGGCCGCGGAAACCTCCTGCGGGAGATAGGCGACGGAGCGGGCGAAGGTGCGTTGGTCAAATTCGCTAAGTTTATGGCCTCCGAATCGGATCTCGCCCGACGACGGGATCATCTGACGGGCCAGCAGCTTGAGCAGCGTCGACTTTCCCGAGCCGTTGTGACCGACCAGGGCCGAGATCTCACCGGCGCCGAAAGCAATGTTCACGTTCTTGAGCAGATCGCGGTGTTCGACGGAAAAGGAGATCCCCGAGAGGCTGAATGCCTTGGCTGCCCCGCTCGTCTGCTCGACCTCTGCTTTCAAAGAATACACGACAGCGCCCCATGCCTTGGGAGAAGGGATAGGTGGGCCAATAAATTAACATGACACTTTTAGTCAATAATATTTTGCAAGATAATCGAATGAGCGAGCGGGCGAGCTCTCAGTCAGCGCTAGCTCTTCGGGATAACTGGTCGGATCTGTCTGCCGGCCGCTTGAAGAAGTCCAAAGGCCAGGTATCGATGAGTGTGCAATTCGCGGGTTGCGCCTCCTTGGGGGTCATATTGCTTCGACAGGCGCGACATCACTCCCATGGCCTCAGTCAGTGATTGATATCTGCCGGCAGCGACAGCCCCAAGCATTGCAGCCCCCAGCAGAACCGGCTCTTCGCTGTCAGCAATGGCCACAGGCAGATTGGTGGTGTCCGCCAGTACCTGTCGCACGAGATTGCTTTGGGCCGCGCCGCCGCTCGCAACGATCGTGTCGGGCACGATGCCGTTCTGGGACAGTTTTTCCAGGAGTTGCCGGAGACCATAGCCGATACCGCAAAGTCCTGCGACGTAGAGGGAAATCAGGCTGCGAATGTCGGCTTCCAGTCCCAGACCGGCAATGATCGCCCGCGCGTCGGGGTCAGCATGTGGCGACCGGTTACCCATGAACTCGGGCACGACGTGTATCGAGCCAGCAAGTTCCACGGAATGCGAAAGGTCCGGGCACAACCTCGTGACTTCTCGATCGAGCCAGGCAACCAGTGAAAGGCCGGCGGCCTCCGCCTTCACCCGCGCCTCCCCGGAGGCTGGATGCATTGTGGCAAGATGATCGAGGGCCGCGCCCGCTGCCGATTGGCCGCCTTCGGTCAGCCACAGCCCGGGGACCATTGACGAATGATAGGGACCCCAGACACCGTCGACGAATACCGGATCGTTGCTGGATACCATCGAGCATGCGGAGGTTCCGAAAATATAGGCCAGCCTGTTGCGAACATCTGTGCTGCCGCGCGCGTCCCTGCCGCCCAGCGTCCCGACGCCACCCGCATGTGCGTCGATGAGGCCTGCCCCGACAGGTATTCCTGCAGGCAGGCCAAGATCGACCGCTGCCTTTTCCGTCAGACCGTTTGCCAGGGGCGTTCCGGGATCGACGATATCTGTACCGATCCGCTTAAAGCCTTCATCTGTAAGCTCCTTAAGGCCGATGGCTTGAAAATACTGCGCATCCCATCGCTTCTCGTGCGCCAGATAAGTCCATTTGCAGGTGACCGTGCAGGCCGAGCGTGCAAGCGATCCCGTCGCGCGCCAGCTCAGATAGTCGGCGAGATCGAAAAAATGCCCTGCACCAGTGAACGAGCCGGGCAGGTTACGCTTCAGCCAGAGAAGCTTCGGTGTTTCCATTTCCGGCGAGATACGCCCGCCGACATACCGCAAAACCTCGTGTGCCCCGCTATTGATTTCCGAGGCTTCGCCAGCGGCGCGGTGATCCATCCAGACGATGACATTGCGTTGAGCATCACCCGACGGGCCGACCGCGACCGGTGCACCGTCAGGGGCTACGACAACCAGCGAGCAGGTTGCGTCGAAGCCGATTCCAGCAACGGCCGAGGGCGGGATTCCGGCCGCACTGACGGCTTCCCGAGCACTCTCACAGACCGCTTTCCATATCTGTTCGCTCGATTGTTCAACGATATTGCCGGCCTCATGCCAGATGGTGATCGGGCGCTTTGCCGACGCCTTCAGATTGCCATTCTCATCGAACAGGCCGGCGCGGGCGCTGCCTGTTCCCACATCGATGCCGACGAAAAACCGGGTCATGGTCAGAGATCCGTGCTGAGTGGGAGGATTACCAGATCGCGAATGGTGATGTTGCGGGGCCGGGTCAGCATGAACATGACTGCTTCGGCCACTTCGGTCGCCTCCATCAATCCGCCCGCGGCAATTGCCTCATCGAGCTTCGCCTGAGGCCAATCGCTGATCAACGCCGTGATGACCGGTCCAGGCGCCACGGCTCCAACGCGAATACCGTGCCTGGCCACCTGGCGTCGTACCGTGTGAACGAACGCCTGCACCGCGTGCTTGGATGCCGTATAAATCGGTTCCCAGACGACAGGCACCAGACCCGCGATCGAGCTGGTCATGATGATATCGCCGGTCTTCCGCTCCACCATATGGGGCAACACCGCCTGTACGGACCGGAAAGCGGCGTTGATGTTGAGATTGAGCATACGATCCCAGGCATCGGGATCGCCATTGACGACCTCACCGCCGATATAGGCGCCGGCATTGGCATGAAAGATATCGAGCTTTCCGAACCGTTCCAGGATTTGAGGCATCATCGTGGATACGCTGGACGGGTCGGTCAGATCGATCGTCAGAGGAAAGGCGTTCGGCCCCAATTCGGAGCTCAACTTTTCCAGCGTCTCCGCGGCCCTGTCGACGAGAACGACGCTTACGCCTTCGCGCAACAGGGAACGGGCGCATTCGAGGCCGATGCCCGAGGCAGCGCCGGTAACCGCTGCAACCTTTCCAGAAAGTTCCTGTCTCATGCTATTCCTTGCTTCGATTTACGTCAGGCAATGCCGGTCACAGATTGGATCGATCTTCGGGGCTGACGATGGTTGGCTTGATCAGTCCATCCGACGATCATGCAAACAGATGCGCGGCAGAGGGATTGAAGAGAAACTCGGCGTTGTCGTCGAACGCCAGTTCCATATCGATAGGGATCGAGGCGACCACCCG
Organism: Neorhizobium phenanthreniclasticum; assembly: GCF_040066075.1. NCBI lineage: Bacteria > Pseudomonadati > Pseudomonadota > Alphaproteobacteria > Hyphomicrobiales > Rhizobiaceae > Neorhizobium > Neorhizobium phenanthreniclasticum. The sequence continues at coordinate 113,211 of NZ_JBEAAL010000015.1, read as the reverse complement.
CTCGTTCGCGCGGGTCTCGATCGCAACGATCGTCTCTGTACCCAGACGCTCGATCAGCACGATCTTTCCACAGATGCCTCCCTCACCGTCAGCCGCCCTGCCGGGTTTCAGATACTGCGGCCTGATCCCGAGCCAGGCGCTGTCGCCGCTGTCGAATCCTTTGCCACGCACCGGAATGGGCGAGATCGCCTCGGACGCTACGGTTGCGGTGCCTCCGTGGGCAGCCTGCACCTTTACCGCAAGGAAATTCATCTTCGGCGCGCCGATGAAGCCTGCGACGAATTTGTTTGCGGGATTCTTGTAAATTTCCATCGGCGAACCGACCTGCTGGACCAGACCACCGTCGAGAACCACGATCTTGTCCGCGAGCGTCATCGCCTCGACCTGATCATGGGTGACGTAGATCATCGTGGCACCGAGATCGCGATGCAGCTTGGCAAGCTCCATGCGCATGTCCACCCGAAGCGCTGCGTCGAGATTCGAAAGCGGTTCATCGAAGAGAAAGACTGCGGGCTTGCGTACGATTGCCCGGCCGATTGCCACGCGCTGCCTCTGGCCGCCGGACAACTGGCTGGGTTTGCGGTCGAGGAGGTGCTCCATTTTCAGAATTCGGGCAGCTTCCTGCACTCGGGCATCCAGCTCGGCTTTCGGTGTCTTGTTCAATGAAAGGCCGAAACCCATGTTCTCGTGCACAGTCATATGCGGATAGAGTGCATATGACTGGAAGACCATGGCGATCCCGCGTTCACGCGGCGGAATGTCGTTGCAAAGCCGACCACCTATATAAAGATCACCGCCCGATATGTCCTCGAGTCCCGCTATCATCCGCAGAAGAGTGGATTTGCCGCAACCGGACGGTCCGACAAAAACCACGAATTCACCGTCCTCGATCTCAAGATCGACACCCTTGATGATGTTGACGGAACCAAAATTTTTCCTGAGCCCGGCCAGGCGCAAACTTGCCATGCTTCCTCACTTCCTTCGCATTCTGCGTCGAGCCACGACCTTAAGCGTCTTCCAGCTCGCGCGCCCGTTCGGCGCTGTCCTTGGTGCGCAGATAGGCACCTTTGGCGATCAACTGACGGCGGAGTTCCTTCACATCGATATCCGCCGGTGCGCGATTGCCGCGGACGGAAATCTTTGCCGCGCGGCCGGCCGCCTCGCCCATTGCCATGCAGGTGGCCATGACGCGGATCGCGCCCATTGCCTCGTGGGTGGTGGAGATTGCCCGGCCGGCAACGATCAGGTTGTTCACCTTCGTCGGGATCAATGAACGATAGGGGATGTCGTAGCAGTCACCGCACCAGATGAGCGTGCAGCCGTCATCGGCAGGGCGGTGAATGTCGATGGGGTAGCTTGCCACCGCAATCGCATCATCGAAGTGGCGGCAGGCGAGCACGTCTTCCTGCGTCATAACATATTCGCCGATGATGCGGCGTGTCTCGCGAATGCCGAGGAATGGTGCCGTCTTCGTGAAATAGGCATTCTCGAAGCCTGGTACGTAATTGATGAGGTAGGTGACGATGTCGTCGATCTGCCCGCGGGCCTCGATCTCCCCCATCGTCAGGCTCGCCGCCTCGGTTCCGTCGACGCCCTTGACACGGGTCATGTTGATCCAGACCTCGCCAGCTTTGAGGCCCGTGATGATGATCGTGCGTTCATTGGGGATCTTGAGTCCCATTTCCGTCTGCGCCCTGGCAATCAGCTCGCGCAGGCCGACGATGATGAACTGGTTGTTCTGGCCGAAATATTCTGCCGGGATGAAATCGGTCAGATAAGTGCGCGCCTGTGGCGGCTGGTTGGCAATGCTGAGGCGCAGCTTCTCGGTATCGACGCCGGCGAGGCAGAACATCAATGTAGGGGGTTGCATGCCGCCATGGGCATTGCCCTTTTCACAAGGCACGCCTGCGCGGTAGGCGACATCGGCGTCCCCCGTGCAATCGATGACCACCTTGCCGAGGATCGCGCCACGGCCGCTCTTGCTCTCGGTGATGACACCGCGGATCGTATCGCCGTCCATGATCACGCCAGCGCAGAAGGTGTAAAACAGCACTTCGACGCCGGCTTCCGTCAGCATTTCGAGCGCGACGGTCTTGACTGCCTCCGGCTCGACGAGGGTGATGCCCATATGCAACGGGCAGGGCCGGTGCTCGCTTGCGGCGTTACGAAGCTTCAGCCGGTCGATGAATTTCTGCGGCAGGCCTTCGATGATCTGGTTACCCTTTTGACCGAGGAAGCCGAGTACCGGCAGACCGATCGTCATGTTGCCGCCGACGAAGCTGCGGCTTTCGATCAATCCGACCCTCAGTCCGTCTTCGGCAGCAGCAAGCGCAGACGTCAGGCCGGACGGCCCGCCGCCCACGACGAGCACGTCATATTCGGCCATGACGGGTGTTGCCCGGGCCGGCTCCTGGATTGATCGAATGGTAGTGTTCGGCATTGTCCTGGTCTCTTTCGTGGGAGTGGACCCGAAGGTCCGTGTCATTCGTGCGGTTCCGGCGATATTGCCCGTCCGGGCGTAGAACGCCCGGACGGTGTTTAGAAACTTCAGGCCTGCATGAGCGGTTTCACGCGCGTGGCGATGGAGGCGACCGCTTCCTTGATCTCCTTGCGGCCGAGGACGGCGAGTTGCACCTCTTCGAGAAAGATCGACTGGGCGCGCGCCGCTTCCGGGAAAGGCGGGAAGGCGCCGCGGGCATTCTTCAGGACCTCGGCCTCGACGGCGGCAACCGGATTATTCACGAAGGACTGGTCCGCATAAGTCGAGACGCGTACCGGGCCGTTGCCGTTCCTGGCCATGCCGAGCGTCACGCGCTTGCTGGAGACTTCCTTGATGAACTTCCAGGATAGTTCTTTGTCCTTGGAGTTCGCCGGGATGACCATGCCCCAGGCCTCGACGATAGAAGACATCGGCACCTTGCCCTTGAGATCGCTCGAAATCGGGAACTCGATCGCCTTGATCTTGCCTGGGAACTTGCTCTGTTCCTTGTTGTTCAATTGCGCATTTCGGGCGAAGGGCAGCACCGTAAAGGCGGCCCGCCCCTGCTGCAGCCAGGTTACCTGGTCGTCGTTCTTGGTAGTCGCATAGCTGCGTGGCAGGGCACCACTCTCGAACATCTTTCGCAGAACCGTCAGGCCCTTTTCCATCGCTTCCGGGTTCGGCAGCAACTCGAATTTCGCGTTGATGAAATCACCGCCGAAAGCACGTGCGAACATGACCGGGAAGACGGCGAGATCGCTCGCGAGCACCATACCCGCAACCGGTGTGCCGGCCTTGGAGGTAAAGGTGAGCCTCTGGGCCTGTTCAACCAGTTCCTCCAGCGTGGTCGGCGGCGCGCTGATGCCCTGCTCTTCCAGAAGCGCCTCGTTGTAGAATAAGCCCTGGGTCGCGTGGCGGACCGGAATGCCGATCAGCTTGCCATCAACAGTCATGCCTTGGACGAGACCTGGAGCGATGTCGCCGAAGTCCTCGATCGCATCCTTCTCCAGGTAGCTGTCGAGAGGCTCGAACATGGCCGCGATCTGCTTGGTCGGCCGGTTGTCGACGATATAGCCGACATTGAAGTCGGTAGTATTGAGGCTCGCCTCGCGGAAGAGGCGATCCTGCAACGGGTTGGAGTCGAATGTCGTCCAGACGATGTCCGCATCATTGCCGGAACGCCAATCCTTAAGGAGATCGCCGTCGCCGGAGCCGAGCACGGTCTGGTGCACCTTGTGGCTCAGGACGTTGAGCGTCTTGCCGGCGGCAAAGGATGGCCCGGCGGCTAACATGGCCGCTCCGCCCAGCGCGGTTCCGAGAAACCCGCGACGTGTAATGTTCGTGAATACCTTGTCTGACATGATTTTCCTCCCTTTCAGACAGTGATCAGCCTTTGGTCGCGCCGGCAGTCAGGCCGGCCACCAGATAGCGGTTCATGAAGATGACGAAGAGCAGAACGGGGATGAGCTGAACGGTGGATGCGGCAAACAGCACGCCCCAGTCGACCCCGTCGATCGATCCGATCATTTCGGAGATTACCAGCGGTGCGGTCTTGGCTCGCGTCGCGGTGAAGATGAAGGCGAACAGGAATTCGTTCCAGGCGAACACGACGACGAAGACAGCCACCGCCAGGATGCCCGGTGCAGCAAGCGGCACAATGACCCGCCGAAGGATCGTGAGACGCCCCGCGCCATCGATCTGCGCCGCCTCGTCCAGTTCGCGCGGGATCTGGTCGATGAACGTGCGCATCAGCACCGTGCCGAGCGACACGAAGAAGGTCGCGTAGAGCACCATCAGGACGATATGCGTATCGTTCAAGCCGATTGCGTTGATGATCGGGAAGAGCGGCAATGTCACGACGATCGGTGGGATGAGGCGCACGATGATCAGGAACATCACGCTCGCATTCAGCATCCGGCTGCTGTAGCGCGAATAGACATACCCGGCCGCCGTGCTGGTGGTGATTGCGAGAACGGTAGCACCTGCCGTGATGATGGTGCTGTTTAGAAGTCCGCCGAAGAACACGCCCCAGCCGTTCCAGAGTTGGACATAGTGCTGGATGGTCGGAGAGAAGACAAATTTCGGCGGCACCGCGAAAATGTCCTGTCCCGGCTTGAAGGACGACATGAGGATGAAGGCGATCGGGAAGAGCGACCAAACGAGAATCACCGCGACTGCGACCGTTTTTCCGAGGCCGATGGCGAGCTTGTCAGTGCGCATTGCCGGCCACCTGCTTGCGAAGAAGGAACACATAACCGGTCGCAAGAAGCAGCGATGCGAGCACCATGATCCAGGCGGTGGCGGCTGCCGTACCGAAAGCGTTGAAGCTGAAAGCCTCCTGGTAGAGGTAGACCGCGACCACTTCGGTCGAACGGGCCGGTCCGCCCTGGGTCATCAGCCAGACTTCCGAAAAAATGCGGAAGGCGAAGATGTAGCGGAAGAGCAGCGCCACCACGATTGCCGGACCGAGAAGCGGCATCGTCACTCTGCGGAAGGCATCGAAGGCCGTGGCGCCATCGATGCGCGCAGCCTCGTAAAGATCCTTCGGGATCGCTAGACGCGCCGCATAAAGGATGATGAAGGTAAAGGGCAGGTGCAGCCAGATCGTCAGGAGACCGATCATAATGAGCGCATGCGACGGCTCGAAGGACCAGTCGAGCATCGGCAGACCGAGCCAGGTCAGCATGGCCGTGACCGGACCGACGTCGGGCTCGAAGAGGAAGCGCCACATGGCAACCGCGATGACTTCGCTCACGGCATAAGGCGCCAGCACAGCGACAAGCAGGACGCGCCGGAAGGGCAGGCCGCTTGCAAAAAGCAGTGCCATTCCAAGCCCGAGCGCCAGTTCCAGATGCACGGCGAAGATGACGATCAAGACCGTATTGCCAAGCGCCAGCAGAAAGGCCGGATCGGTGAGCACCCTGATGTAGTTATCGAGCCCTACGAAGGTCGCCGACTGCCCGAAGCTGGACGCGTTCAGGCTCAGCCACACGACATAGAGCGACGGAATGACGATGACGCTGAGGATCAGTATCTGTACCGGCGCGAGGAATGGCAGCGCTTCGGTAATCTTGTTCAGACGCAAAAAAGTCCCTCCCATGCGGACATTTCAGTGCGGCGCGCACTCTCCTCACGCGCCTAATGGATGCTGTTCGGCCGCTCCTTCGCGGCATTTCCGGCCGGCGGCTCGCCGGTCCCCTGAGCCGTTTCACCATCTGCCGGCTGCATCAGTCGGCGGGTCGAATCCCGAACCTGCAGGCTGGTGTGCAGAATACTCGGCGTCGGTTCGGAGACGTCTCCCTCCATGCGCAGCAGCAGCCGCTCCCATGCAACGCGGGCAATGTCGTCCACCGGCTGGCGGATCGCGGTCAGTGCCGTCTTGCGGGCGCTCATCCAGGTGTAGTCGTCGAAGCCGATGATCGAGACCTGATCGGGAATATCGATCTTCTGCCGGGCAAGTGCGGTCAGAACAGCAAGCGTCGTGACGTTCGTGAGCGCAAAGACCGCTGACGGCAGCGGATGTCGCTCGAGCCAATGGGCGAAGAGTTCGGCGCCGCGCTCGGCATTCGAACCCAGCGCGACCGCCTCCGGCTCCCTGCCGATCAGCTTCTGCACGATGGAAACGGCGCCACGGACGCGTTCGCGGATCGGCGCGACATCCAGATCTGATGCCGCCAGCACGATGTCGGAATGACCCATCTCGACCAGATAGCGACCGGCGATCTCGCCCGCCTCGAAATTGTCGATCGTCACCGTGTCGGCGACGGCTTCCTGCGCGATTACGCGGTCGACCAGCACGATCGGCAAATGCACTACTTCGCGGACGAGAATATCCGGCACCGTATCCGAGCACGGCACAGCAATAATGCCCGAAGGCCGCCAGCCGAGCAGTGTGTGCAGCCGTGACTCCTCCAGCTGTCGGTCGTCACGCGAGCTTGCAACAATGACATCGTAACCGTCCTTCAGCGCCATCACCTCGATGCGCGAGATGAGCGAGGTGAAGAACGTATCATCGAGATCCGGCACCAGCACGCCGACAACCCTGGCCTTTCCGGATTTCAGCTGCGAGGCCGCCCTGTCGATTTGGAAGGAAAGCTCCTTTGCTGCCTTTTCGACCCTCTCGCGCAAATCATCATTCACCGGCTTGCGGCCGCTGAAGACGTTCGAGACGGTGGCAATCGAGACCCCCGCCCGTTCCGCGACTTCCTTCAATGTTGCTCGTCTGCGTGTCACCGCATCCTCAATGTTAAACGTTTAACTGTGAAACGTTTAACAGGTTTTCAGTATTACGCAAGAGGGCATTGGCATTGCCTGAGCGGCGTTGGCCTATGGAGATGCATGGGCGTCGGCCGCACCCGCTTCATTCATCCGGGTGGAGAGGTTCGCTGACGTTGGCGGTGAGACAGGCTGATAATTTATTGACCAGCTTTCCGCAGCACATCTTCAAGGATTCGATGAACGCGCGGATCCAGTGTATGGGCGACGTTGAAGCGCATGAAACGGCCGGCACTTTGCGATACGCTGAACACGTTGCCGGGGGCCAGGATAACGTTCTCGGCAAGTGCGATTTGTGCGATCTGCGTAGAATCCAGGCCATCTGGAAGTTGACACCAAAGATAGAAACCGCCCCGCGGTGAAAGCCAGGGCTTGATGCCGAGCCGGTGCAGTTTATCCACGGCCTCACGGCGCGCCCGGACGAGCTTCTGCCGCAGCTCTTCCATATGCTTGCGATAGCTGCCGCCTCCCAGAACTTGGGTGATCAGTTCAGTGCAGATCGGACTGGGCCCCCCGAAGTTGGTGGCGACCTGCAGATCCAGGAGTCCCTCGATCCAATCGGGGCGAGATGCAATGTATCCGCAGCGTATCGAAGCCGACAACGTCTTGGAGAAACTGCCGATGCGGATGACGCGGTTCAATCCGTCCAGCGCCGCCAACCGTGATGACGGTTCCGGCTCGAAATCGGCGAAGATGTCGTCCTCTATGATCGTCGTTTCATGGCGCGCCGCAGCGTTCAGCAGACGATGGGCGATCTGGGGCGAAAGCGTCGCGCCCGTCGGGTTGTGAAGCGCGGAATTGGTGATATAGACCCGCGGCCGTTCGGCGCTTAGCAGAGTTTCGAATGCCGTAACGTCGGGACCCGATGGCGTGTAAGGCACGCCGATGATCTTCACCTGATGGGCTTTCAGCAGTGCCTGGAAATTGAAGTAGCAGGGATCGTCGATCATGACGGTGTCGCCTGGACGAAGCAGGAAGCGAGAGATCAGGTCAAGCGCCTGCGTTCCCGTACTTGTCAGCATCAATTGATCCGGCGTGGCTTGGATACCTTCCACTGCAAAACGGGCCAGCAGGAGATGCCGCAGCTGCAGGGAGCCACGTGTTCTGCCGTAATACGCAAGGAGATCGTCGTCGCTTCGCGCCAGGCTTCGGATGGCCCGTCTCAGCGCCTCATTCGGCATCCAGTCAGCAGGAAGCCAGCCGCAACCGGGTTTCAACACCGTGGCATCGGAATCAAGCGACTGCCGCGAAACCCAGAATGGATCGACAGTCCTTGTCTGCGGCGATTCCGTCTCGGCCAGCTTCAGGGGTGGCAGAGCATTGTTGGAGACATAAAAACCGGAGCCTCGTTGGGCCCGGATCAGTCCTACCGCAGCAAGACGATCATAGGCTTCGACCACAGTGGAAGGTGACACGCCCATGGCGGCTGCAAAACCTCGGATCGAAGGAAGGCGGTCCCCCGGCGCAAGAGTGCGGGCGGCAATCTTGGTTCGTATGGCTGTCATGACATGCGATGTCCGGTTTCCCGCGTGATTGCGCGGCATGGTCTGCCTCCAACAATTGTATTGTCTTACATGCTGATACAGTTATTCGAAATTGTACTGATCTGTATCTGTTTCCGCCAGTGTTTCGCGCGTATCAGACGGGGCCAAGGTGAGGTGCCATGAAAACGTCCATGGAAGGCTGGGGCAGCGGGCTCCTCGGTGTCATCATATTCAGCGGGTCACTCCCGGCGACGCGCGTCGCGGTGTCGGATTTTTCTCCGATGTTCCTGACATCGGCTCGAGCGGTAATTGCCGCAATGTTTGGAGCAGCGCTCCTTTTTTTACTTCGTCAGTCCCGGCCGGCCGTTGGCGATCTCCTGTCGCTCGCGGTGGTTGCGATTGGCGTCGTCATCGGTTTTCCGCTGCTGACGGCACTGGCGTTGCAATACATCACGTCAGCCCATTCGATCGTATTCATTGGCCTTCTGCCTCTTGCGACCGCCATCTTCGGAGTCCTGCGAGGCGGGGAGCATCCCAATCCGCTCTTCTGGCTGTTCTCAGGACTGGGCAGCGCCATAGTGACCGGTTTCGCCCTGACATTTGACGGAGAGGCATCGATCACAGGTGACCTGTTGATGTTCGCTGCGATTGTCGTCTGCGGGCTCGGCTATGCCGAGGGTGCGAAACTTTCGCGGACTTTGGGGGGATGGCAGGTAATTTCCTGGGCCTTGATCCTCGCGCTGCCGCTTATGGCGGCATTTGCCCTGACGACTCTTCCGAATACCTGGCAAGGCATCGGGATCGCTTCGTGGATTGGGCTTGCCTATGTGTCCATCTTCAGCATGCTCGTCGGCTTTGTGTTCTGGTATCGCGGTCTCGCACTGGGAGGCATTGCGGCTGTGGGGCAGTTGCAACTGCTTCAACCGTTCTTCGGCCTGCTGTTGGCCTTCGGTCTTCTGCATGAAGAGGTGAGCGCCATGATGGTCGTCGCCACGCTTGCCACTGTTTTATGCGTTGCCGGCGCTCGCAAATTCTCTCGCTGAGATCAACAGCTCCTCTCCCGTTCATGCGGAATGCACCAGAGCCGGACATCGTCCAAGATCGCACACACTTTCAGTATGTCTCACGGGCTGCTGTCCGGCCGAAGATTTCTCGTCAAACACGTCCTCCTGAGCCCCATTTCACATCACAATCCAGTGTTTCATCTTGCTTTTTGAAGGGGCTTGCTCAAATAAATTGCGACGATGGAGCAGGGTGGGGTTTCATGGCCGAGCATCTTCGAGGAATGTTGATCGCAGCATTGATGCTGATCACCTGCCTGGGTTTCCCGGCAGCCCAGGCTAAGGACTCGGCTTCGCGGATATTGCACGACGGGTTCGACTCCTCCGATTTTGCGGAGGAAGGCGGCCTCTACTATCGGGAAAACAGCGAACAGGCCGCTGGTACGGCTGAATTTCAAACCAAGGTCAGGCGCAGCGGCTCTGGCGCACTGAAGTTGAGCGTCCGTTCCCTGTGCCCGGCCAGCGATCCAGGCTGTAGCGAGCGGGCAGAGATTTGGGAAAGGACGCCGTTGCGCGTCCCTTATGAGATTCCCGTTTGGTATGGGTTTGCGGTCAAATTTGCAGACCCTATTCCAACAGATGACCACCGCTATCTTATCGCCCAATGGAAGAGGGAAATCGGACCGAAGGCACAGGGCGATTTCAGCCCGTATCTGGCGTTCCGCTTCAGTGGCGGCAAGATTTTCGTAACTGTTGAAACGAATTACCACCCGGACCTCGTGAGCTCACCGCAGAACGGGGTATGTCCCGATGGCGCGACGCCCGTGTGGCTTCGGCCCGAAACAAATCAAATGCGCGCACTTGTAGTACGGCCGCCGGATTGGCAGGCGGTCGATGCGGATCGGTTTACAAGTTGCACGGAGAAAATCTCAGTTACCGAGCGAGGCAACGTCATACCGGAGCCCGCTTCAGGCTGGATTTATTTCGCGGTGCTCTCCAAACCGGGACCCAAAGGCACCGGTCATCTTGAGGTTTTTGCAAACGGCAAATGGATCGTTTCGGTAAAAGGTGCGATTGGCCATTCCGATGGAGGCCTCGGAAATAACCAATATTTCAAATTCGGCCCGTATCGCGATGGCGCTCCTGACGTCTGGTCGCTTTACTATGACGATTTCATTCGCTCACCGAATTGCGAAGATGTTTTGAAGCAAGCGGAATACTGCCGGATAGTCAATCGTTAGCCGATTTCGGACCATGTTCATCGGGGCGGTGGGTGCGACCTGCCTATGGCCGTCGCCGCCTGACTTCAGGCAGAAGTGTGGTGCCTTTCTGATAAATCGGACAGTTCCTAGCCATATGGGGCTGGTGCTGATCCTTTCACCCGGCTGTGCCTGTCAATTGAATCTCCGATCCAGTCTTCGGATGCCGGGCCACGTCGATCGATGATCGCAGCAAGGTAGGCAGGGGGCCGAAGCGTTGAGGAAATCCAAAAAATGTCGCGTCTGTGAATCCAATTGATGGAACCCTGAGGCTCGCATACTATATTAGATTCGAGGAATTGACTGGGGGAGCCGCCACAAACACGTGAATGGGGTTTTCTTACGCAATTTGAACTTCATCTCTGCACCCCATCATTCGGCCTGCAGCGCGCATCCGCAAAGTTAGCCAGGGGATATACAACCCGGACCCGGTTTTAGCGTACCTGTGAAGAAATAATGGAAAAGAATCTGCTTCGCTACATTTGGAACCACACCCGGCCTCAGCAGATCTGGGTCCTGATTGTCGTATTGGTTTCAATGATACCCTATTTTTTGTCGCTCGATCTGCCAAAGCAGATCATCAATGGACCTATCCAGGGTGCTGGGTTCGAGACTCCGAACGCGACTCAGCCTTTTATGGAATTTGATATAGGTCTGCCGCTGCTCGGATCGATCTATACGTTCGAAGGCTTCCAGCTCGGGCGTATGCAGACACTGATTGCTTTGAGTGGCGGATTTCTGTCGCTCGTCATCATCAATAACTTCTTCAAATATTATATCAATACCTACAAGGGACGGCTTGGTGAGCGCTTGCTCCGCCGCATCCGCTTTGAACTCTTTGATCGGGTGCTGCGCTTTCCGCCGCGCCGCATCAAGAATATCCACGGCGCTGAAATCGCCAGCATGATCAAGGATGAAGTGGAACCCTTTGGCGGCTTCACCGGCGATGCCTTCGTTCAGCCAGCTATGCTGGGTGGACAGGCCGTGGCAGCCATGCTTTTCATTTTGCTCCAGAGTTTCTGGCTCGGACTGGTCGCTGCGGTCATGGTGCTTGTGCAGGTGATCATTATTCCACGGATGCGCCGGCGCTTGATCGAACTTGGCCGTCAGCGGCAGATTACCGCCAGGCATCTGGCCGGCAAGGTGGGCGAAGTCGTGGAAGGCATCGGTACGATCCATGCCTACGATACTTCGAACTATGAGCGTGCGGATGTCGCCAATCGACTTGGTCAGATCTTCAAGATCCGCTATGACATCTACCAGTGGAAGTTCCTCGTCAAATTTCTGAACAACTTCCTTGCGCAGCTGACGCCTTTCTTTTTCTATCTCATCGGCGGCTACTTCGCGTTGCGAGGATCGCTGGACGTCGGTCAGCTTGTCGCCGTTATCAATGCTTACAAGGATCTTCCAAGCCCGCTCAAGGAACTGATCGACTGGGATCAGGCGCGCCAGGATGTGCAGGTGAAGTACGAGCAGGTCCGAGACTATTTCGAGTTTGATGATCTGATCGACCCGGCGACCCATGCAATTGCCTCCGTAGGTCAACCATATAGCGGCGAACAACTGGCCGCGATAAATTTGGTCATAGAGGACGAAGGCGGCGTCAGGGTATTAAATGGTGCGTCGATCCGGCTGGCGCGAGGGGAGTCCGTGGCCATGGCCGATAATATCGGGCGTGGTGCGGAGGCATTGGCGGAAGCTTTTGGACGACAGGTCTGGCCGACGTCCGGCAAGATTTTCCTGGGTGACCATGATATTCTGGAACTTCCGGAATCGATCGCGGGAAGGCGCGTCTCCTACGTATCGGCGGACACCTACTTCTTCCACGGTAGCCTCAAGGACAATCTTCTCTACGGCTTGAAACATGCCCCCGTGGAGCCCGCCCAATATGAGGGAGATGCCGCGAACCAACGGCGCTGGGAAATTCGCGAAGCCCAAATGGCTTCCAATCCGGATTTCGACGTTCGAGCCAGTTGGGTTGATCACCGTACAACATCGATCAGCGATAATGGCGATAAGAGCGACATAAAGAATTCGCTCCTCGCCGCGCTCGACAAGGTGCAACTGACTGATGATATCTTACAGTTCGCACTTCATTCCACGCTGGATGCGCAATCAAATCCTCAGCTTGTGGCTGACGTTGTTGCGATGCGTCATGCGCTTCACAACGAGATCCGCAGCACGGGTCGCTCTGGCCTGATCGTGCCGTTCGAGCCTCAAGTCTACAATAAAGAGGCGACGGTGGGAGAGAATCTGCTGTTCGGCAAGACCTTGCAGCCGCTCGACAAGACGAGCGCCCTGCTCGACAGTGACCACTTCTATACTGCGCTGGCCAAGGTTGGTCTTCTCAGAGCTTTCGTCGACACCGGCCTCACCATTGCCGGCAACATGGTGGAAATCTTTTCCGGCCTGCCCCCCGATCACCCCTTCTTCAACCAGGTGCCGTTCCTGACCGCTGACGATATCGTCTATTATCAACAGGTCTTGCAGAAGCTGGGAACGCGCCGCTCCCACGCCCTATCGGCGGAGGAGGAGCGCGCCGTGGTGCGTTTGACGCTCGAGTATATCGAACCGCGATACCGCCTTGGCGTGCTGCATGATGATCTCAGAGAAAAGATCGTCGGCGCACGCGAGATTTTCTTCGCCGAACTGCCGGCCCATCTCAGAGGATTGATCGAGCACTACGATCCAGATGGGTATATGTCCTATGCGACCCTTCAGGAAAACATCCTGTTCGGCAAGATCGCCAACCGAAATGCCGATGCTCCGAGTGAAATCCGAAATATAGCAGCGCGAGTTTCACGGGAGCGTGGCTTTTATCATCAGCTCCTGCGCGTCGGCTTGGAGTTCGACATCGGTGCTGGTGGCCGGCGGTTGACGCTGGTTCAGCGGCAGAAGCTCAATTTGGCACGTGCCCTTATCCGTCGCTCGGATTTCTATATCTTCAACAAGCCCCTGCCTGGCCAGGAAAGGCGTCTGCAGGAGGAGATCGTGAACGATGTCCTGACCTATCTGCGCCAGCAGGAGAACAATCCGACAATCGTATGGGTCTTGTCGAACATTTCTCTTTCCAAATTGTTTGAAAGAGTGGTTATGTTTGACAACGGCGAAATTGTGGAGGATGGTTTGTACGAGACACTTCGGGAAGAAAGTGGTATATTCAAGGCACTGGTGGCCTAACGATCATCTGATAGCATCCGATTGGTGGCGGCGATGTTGCTATGTGAGGAAGTGCAGTTACTGAAGAAATTGCCCTATTTTGCAGACCTTGATGGTTGCAAACTGAAACTCTTGGCCTTTGCGTCCGAACGCGTGAGCTACGAGCCGGGGCAGAAACTTTTCAAGCAGGGCGATGGCGGCGATTCTGCTTATGTCATTCTCAGCGGTACGGTGGAAACCGTGCTCGAGACCCCCGCGGGCCAGACGAAAATTCGCGAGAATGGCGTTAATTCAGTGGTCGGCGAAATATGCCTCCTTTGCGAGGGCGAGCGCACCAATACCGCCAAGGCACTCACGCATGTAGAGGCTCTCAAGATCAACAAGGATTGTTTCTCGCGGATCATCCACGACAGCCCGAACATGACGATGCGGGTGACCCGCACGCTTGCGGAACGGCTTCGGCACACGGCCGACGAACTTGATACCGTCAAAGCTCACCAGTTTGTTTGAACACGTTACATCCAACGCCAACTGATGCGTTGGGGCGCCTTTAGGCGCGTTGATAGAAGAAATACCGCCCCTTTTCCACTGAAGGTAGCCGTGGAAGCGGACGGAGATGCGGATGATCGAGCGGAAGCCCACTGACCGCAATGCCGCCGGAAATCAGCATTCCGGCCATCAGTTCCGGCAGCCACGTGATGATGATCGCGTCCTTTTCCGGATATCCGGTGCCGATATCCGCATGCGCGAGTGCCGCATCGAAGCCGATAAAACCGGCCGCGGTTTCTCGAATTTCCCCCATGACGAAATCTTCCGGTTCCGGCAGAATTGTTCGATGTGCCCCGAGATGGCGGTCGAATGCGATGATCCGCCGGTTAGGAAACAGCTCTCGAAGATGGCTGTAGCTGCGGCCATTACCGAGACCGACCTCGAGCACTGCACCTGCCGCAGGCAATAGGCCGTTAGCCTGAATATAATTCAGGATATCGCGCTGCGCGATCATGCGGCTTATAAAAATATCCAAGCGGCTCATATTGTGATCTAGGCCTTTACAATTGCTTCTGACACAATTCCGCAGCGGGTGAAGATATTTCGGGTGTCGATGATCAGTGTCGACCATTCGGCAAGTGCCGCATAATCGACCGCATCGTGATCGGTCGCGACAACCACCGCATCGAAGGCGCGAACCGTCTGCTCATTCCACGTTACCGTTTTCCGACCACGAAGTGCTGCATGCTCCCGAGTCGAGGGAATCTCGGCTACGTGAGGATCGTAAAACGATGCTTTCCCGCCGCGTGCCTCAATCAGCTCAATCAGGCGAAGTGACGGGCTTTCCCGGATATCCGGGACGTTCTTCTTGTAGGCAAGCCCCATGATCAGCACATTTGACCGGCTGAGCGCCTTTCCTGACCGCATGTCGAGCGCTTCGGCAAGCCTGCTGACAACATGGCGGGGCATTGCGGTATTGATTTCGCCTGCGAGTTCGATGAAGCGCGTCGGCTGTTCGAACTGACGGGATCTCCAGGTCAGGTAAAAGGGGTCGATGGGAATGCAATGTCCTCCCAGACCGGGACCGGGATAGAAAGGCATAAAGCCGAAGGGCTTTGTTTTTGCTGCTTCGATCACCTCCCATATGTCGATTCCCATTGCTTCGTAAACGAGCTTCAATTCGTTCACGAGCGCGATGTTGACAGCCCGGAAGATATTCTCCGTGAGTTTGACGGCCTCGGCTGTGGCATTGCTGGAGACGGGCACGACGGAACTGACAATGCAGCCGTAGAAGGCCGACATCAATGCGCTGGCAATGTCGCCGTCGCCTGAAACCACTTTTGGGATGGTGGAAGTCTGGAAATTCCGGTTGCCCGGGTCTTCCCGCTCCGGCGAATAGCCGAGGTAGAAATCGATGCCGCTCGTCAGGCCCTTCGATTCCAGAATAGGTTTGACGATTTCGTCGGTCGTGCCCGGATAGGTGGTGGATTCCAAAACGATGAGCTGACCGGGGCGCAACGTAGCAGCGATGGAGCGTGCAGTCTTCTCCACGAAGGAGAGATCCGGATCGCGATTGGCAGTCAACGGCGTCGGCACGCAAATCGCAATGATGTCGTAGTCGCCGAGGAGGTCGAAATCGCATGTCGCGGCGAAGCGACCGGCCTCGCGCTCCACGGCGAGGACTTCACTTGGTACAGCCTCGATATAGCTGCGATTCTCCTCGATGGCGGTAATTTTGCCGGGATCGATATCGAAGCCCATGACCTTGAAGCCGGCACGGGAAAACGCCATGGCAAGCGGCAATCCCACGTAACCGAGCCCGATCACCCCCGCCTTTGCGGTCTTCGCGCGAATAGCGGCCATGAGCTTGGAAGAATGTGTGGTATCAAGCATTCAGGATTGGCTCCGCAGCATATGGGAAGTGCCGACAGTTGAGAGAGAAGTCCCAATGTGTCAAGTGTGATCGAAAGGTCGGACGGTGACTTAAGTTTGGCTATGCCTTGATACAAGTCTTTGCCTGATCCCTCACGCATTCGTCATTGTCCGCTTATGAAAATTGCCTTCTATTCACCCTTGAAGCCCCCCGGTCATCCTGTCCCTTCAGGTGATCGACTGATGGCGCGCCTGCTCATCCAAGCGCTCACTCTTGCCGGCTACGATATCGAGATCGCTTCAGAATTTCGTTCCTTCATGCCGACCGCAAGCAACTCCAGTTTTGCAGAGCGACGGCAGGCCGCTCAAGCCGAGATTGCGCGGCTGGAAGAAGGATGGACTTCCGGCGGACAGCCCGATCTGTGGTTCTGTTATCACCCCTATTACAAGGCCCCCGATCTGCTCGGTCCGGCGCTCTGTCAGCATTTTGGACTGCCTTATGTGACCGCAGAAGCCTCCTACTCGTTGCGGCGCAATGAAGGCGCTTGGGTGCTCAGCCAGGAGGCTGTATTGAGCGCGGTCCAAATGGCGGCCGTGAATCTTTGTTTCACCGGTCGGGATGAGCGAGGCCTTCGTGCCGTCGCTCCGCAAGGTCGGTTCGAACGCCTGCCGGCATTCATCGATCCAGCCCCATTTCTGGTTCATGAACCAAGGCCCGAGCCTTTTCGCCTGATCACTGTCGCCATGATGCGGCCGGGCGACAAGCTCGACAGTTACCGCACGCTCGCCGAAAGCCTTCGTCTTCTCCAGCATCTCCCGTGGACGCTGGATGTAATCGGCGACGGGCCAGCGCGAGCCGAGGTCGAAGTAGCTTTCGGATTCCTCACGCCGGAGCGAATCCGCTGGCATGGTGTCAAGACCGCCGACGAAATCGCCGAACTGCTGTCGGCTGCCTCGCTTTATGTCTGGCCCGGACACGGCGAGGCCTACGGCTTGGCCTATCTGGAGGCGCAGGCTGCCGGCCTGCCTGTGATTGCGGAAGAAACCGCCGGCGTCCCCGAAGTTGTCGTCAGCGGGCGCACGGGTCTGCTGATGAGCGCCGGTGATGTGAGCGCTTACGCGGCTGCGATCGAGCGCCTTTTAACTTCCGGAGCGGAGAGGCAGGCTATGGCGGTCGAGGCGCGCCGGTTCGCCAGCAACGAGCGTTCGGTTGATCGTGCAGCCATCAGGCTGCAGGACATTCTGGCAAGATATATCGGAGCCTCTTCATGACCAGGGATCTCCTAGTGCGGGCTCTCGACCGCGCCGCCGAAAACAACCGGCCTATTACGTTCTGGTTGCGGGACGACGATGCGACCGAGCCGACAAATCCGCTTGAGCAGTTGCTCGAGCTCACCGCCGAGAACGACGTTCCAGTCACGCTCGCCGTGATTCCGGCAGGTGCCGGACAATCCCTCTCTGCGAGGCTCGAGGATGAGCCTTTGGTGACCGTGGCCGTACACGGCTGGAGCCATCAAAATCATGCCCCGGAAGGGGAGAAGAAGCAGGAACTCGGATCGCACCGGGACCCTGCTGTCGTGCTGGCCGAAATCGACCAAGGTCGGAAGCGCTTGGAGGGTCTGTTCGGGGAGCGTGCGTTTCCCATGCTCGTGCCGCCATGGAACCGTATCGATCGGGGTTTGCTGCCAGCGCTGCCGCCTCTCGGCATTCAGGCGCTTTCGACATTCGGCAGGGAAAATGGAAACGGCCGCATTCCCCTTTTGAATACTCATATCGACATTATCGACTGGCACGGCACCAGAGGAGGGCGGTCGGAGGACTTGCTGTTTGGGGAGGTTCTGCGAAGGATCGGGGAGTTAAGCGGGCATCCGCTCGATACGATCGGCATCCTGAGCCATCACCTAGTGCATGATGCATCCGCCTGGCGCTTTCTTGAAACGCTGTTTGAGCTTACGCGCGGACACCCGGGGTGCCGCTGGATGCGTAGCGAGGCGATCGTCCGGACAGCACAGCACTGATCGGCCGCAAAAGTTCAGTCACCACGGTTTCCAGGCAATCAGCAGTCCGGACGTTGTGTTTTCGGCTCTAGCTGCCAATTGCCGAACCTCCTCCAAGGTCGCGGCGGCAGGGGCGCTGGCGGCAACAAAATCGGCGGGGGCGAGATTTATTGCGGTTGAGCGGGCTGCGACCGTGAAGAGCAGCGGTCCCGTCGTCCACCAGGCCGGTGCGCCAGGCAATTCGGCGCGGATACCCGTCAGAGCTTCGATCATCTTGGAGAAGACGGGATGGCTGGGCGGTGCTGCAATGAAGGAATTGGCCAGCAGCGCGACGCCTGCGCCAGTATTGCGCGGGATATCCTCGGCAAAAGCGCCGAGTCCGGTCAACTGCAGGTGATCGTGAAAAGTTGCGCCGCGCTGCGCCGGGTACCAGTCGCAGTCGAGATAAATTCCGCCGATTTGGTCGAGGATCAGGTAACGCGCGACATCGACGGCGCCTGGATAATCGCCAGCCTCCAGCATTCCCTTGAAGATCGCATTTTCATATGCGCCGACAGCGCGCAAGTCCTCCTCGCGCCAGAGGCGATGGCGGTAGCCGTGAAGGTCGGCATGTTCTCTCCAAGCCTCGACCGTCACCGGTACCGGCTTCTTTCCGATCCAGATCTGGTGGATGACGCGCGGCACCGGCAAAGTCATGGCCGCAGCCATTATGCGGCGCTCGTCCGCATCGTATTTCACATGTTTTGCGATGATTTCCGGCGGTGGCACCAAATGATATTGATAACTGATCTTCCGGATGGGATCTGCTTCGGATTTGGCGAGCTTTAGCAGGACGGATTGCAATTGCCTTGGCAGACCTAGCGAAGTTCTTGCTCCGAGGGCTTCTGCCATCGCGTCAGCCTCGCTAAGCAGTGTATCGAGGATTGATCGTGCTTCTTGGAAAAGTCCTTTCCTGATGAGATCCTGGGCGTCTCGCAGAAGGTCTTTATAATATTGTCTGGTTTTCATGAACGAGCCTGAAAAACACGAATTTGCAGCATAGACGATGCTAGCGCTTATGCGCTACGATGCTTGTTATAACCCAGTCAACCAATGCGCGACCCGTGCTTTCGTGAGACAATGTCCTTAGTCCAGTTTTCGTTCGATGAGCCACTCAGCCGAGGCGAGCGCACAGCATCAATGAAAGTGCTAGGCAATGGGCGAGCATCCCTGAAGCAACAGTCTCAGGTTTCAGATCACGCGGCAAGCGGGCGATCGGCATGACATATACGCCCGACCTCCTGAGAATAGAAAACCTGTCAGTCAGTTTTCCGATTTTTGGCGGTAGGATCAACGCAGTCAAGAATTTCAGCATGCGTATCCGCCCTGGCAAGGTGACCGCGCTCGTTGGCGAGTCCGGGTCTGGAAAGTCGGTCATCGGGCGCACTATCCTCGGGATAGAAAGCCCTATCGCCTCCATCGATGGACGTATTCTTTACAATGATCCCGCACTCGGCCAGTCGGTCGATCTCCTAAGCCTGCCGCGCGACGGACGACAGATCCGCCATATCCGAGGCAATCGCATCGGCATGATCTTCCAGGAGCCGATGACATCTTTCTCACCGCTCCATACCATCGGCAACCAGATCGAGGAAGCGCTACGCATCCATGATGCTTCCTCCGCCAAGGATCAGCTCGAGCGAATAGACGAGATGCTTTCCCTTGTAGGCTTTGGGGACCCGGCCAAGGTACGCCGGATGTACCCTTTCGAGCTCTCCGGCGGCATGCGCCAACGCGCCATGATAGCCGCCGCGCTGATCTGTCGGCCAGCTCTCCTGATTGCTGACGAGCCTACGACTGCTTTGGATGTAACGATCCAGGCGCAGATATTGAAACTGCTCCGCGATCTCCAGGATCGCTTCCAGATGGCGATGCTGCTGATCACCCACGATCTCGGTGTGGTCACCAATCTGGCCGACGAGGTCGTGGTCGCCTATCGCGGCGAAGTCATGGAGTCCGGTACCGTCGACGACATATTCCGCCGACCGGTTCATCCCTATCCGAAGGGATTGATGGCTGCCGTGCCGCATTTCGATATGCATCCCGGCGAGCGCTTGAAGCCGTTGCGGGAAATCGAAATCGACAGCTCGGAACTGCTTGGCAAGCGCAAGGGACTTAAGGGCCTCACGGATCAGAATGTCATCCTGTCGGTCCGTCACGTCAGCAAGTCCTTCAGCACGAAGAAGTCAGGCTTTTTCGGGGACGGCCAAGGGCGCACCTTAGCGGTGAACGACGTGAGCTTCGACATCCGCCGGGGCGAAAGTCTTGGCCTTGTGGGTGAGAGCGGCTGTGGCAAGACGACGCTGAGCAAAATCCTCATGCGCGGCCTCAGCGCCGATGGCGGTTCGGTGGCTTTCAATACGGAAGGTCGTTCCATCAACGTGCTGGAGGCAAGGGGCCGCGATCTCGAAATGCTGCGCCAGAAGATTCAGATGGTTTTTCAAGACCCGATCTCGTCACTCTCGCCGCGCATGACCGTTCGCAATATCGTCGGCGAAGGACTTGAGATTCACAACCGCGGCAACCGGAGCGATCGGCTGGCTTCGGTGCGTCGGCTCATCCGGACCATGGGGCTCGATGAGGGGGCGCTCACCCGCTATCCCCATAGCTTCTCCGGTGGGCAGCGCCAGCGCATCGGCATCGCGAGAGCTTTGGCGCTCGGCCCGGAACTGCTGATCTGCGACGAACCGGTATCGGCTTTGGACGTCTCGGTCCAGGCCCAGATTCTCAACCTGCTGAAGGATCTCAAGAAGGATCTTGGCCTCACTTATCTCTTCATCTCGCATAATCTTGCGGTGGTGAACTACATGGCCGATCGGGTGGCGGTCATGTATGCGGGTCGTATTGTCGAGATCGGCCCCTGCGAAGTCATTCTCAGAGATCCGGTTCATCCCTATACGCGCAAGCTCATTGCGGCCATTCCCGTGCCGGATCTCGATCGCCCGCTCGATTTCAATGCACTCGGCCAAAAGAAGACAAGCGGCTTTCATGGCTGGGGCAAACAGTTCGACGACGAGGCCGGCGGACAGGGGCTCGCCCATGCCGACCTCGGCAACGGCCATCTGGTCCTGGCGCGCCGCAATGTCGACGCACGCGAGCTGCGATCATGATAAACCGGCGGACTCTCCTTGGTCTATTGGCCTCCACTACCCTTTCCGTGCGGATTGCCGCGGCATCGAGTAAATCCTCGCCTGCTGCGGCCTCGGATACTCCGGGAGGTCTTCCGGACAAGCCGCGGCGCGTTGATCTGGCCGCCATGGGGCGCATGCCCGGCAAGCGCGGCGGCACCATTCGCATGCTCATCGGTGGGCAGCGCGATATCCGGCTGATGCCGATTTACGGCTATGCGCGGCTTATCGGCTATGACGAAGCGCTCAATCTGCAGCCGGATATTCTCGAAAGTTTTGAAACAACGGAAGATCGCATCTTCACCTTTCGCATTCGGCAGGGACATTGCTGGTCCGATGGCAGCGAATTCACCACGGAGGATTTCCGGTTCTGTTGGGAGGACATCTACAACAATCGCGAATTGCACCGTGGCGGCATTCCGACCGATTTACGGGTGGATGACCGGGCGCCGGTCTTCGAAATCCTCGACAAATGGACAGTGCGCTACAGCTGGCATGCTCCTAACCCGGATTTCCTTGCGCAGCTCGCCGCTCCGTCGCCGCTGAAGCTGGCGATGCCGGCGGCCTATCTTAAGCAGTTCCACGCCCGCTATCAGGATCCGGAGACCCTCGCCAAACTGTGCAAGAAATATCGCGTCGAAAACTGGAGCGATTTGCAGCTCAAGATGTCGCGCACCAATCGGCCTGAAAATCCGGACCTGCCGACCCACGACCCTTGGCGCAACACGACCGAGCCGCCTGCATCCCAGTTCGTATTCGTTCGCAACCCCTATTTCCATCGCCTCGACGAAAACGGCACTCAGCTTCCCTATATCGACCGTGTGCTGCTGAATGTCAGTTCGGCGGATATCATCGCCGCCAAGGCCGGCGCCGGTGAAAGCGACCTGCAGCTCATGAATATCGATTTTGCGGACTACACGTTCCTGAAAAGCGCCGAAGACCGCTTTCCCATCAAGGTAAACCTTTGGAAGCGTACCCAAGGTTCGCGCATCGCGCTACTGCCAAATCTAAACTGCAATGACGAGGTGTGGCGCTTGCTTCTGAGGGATGTCAGGGTACGGCGCGCTTTGTCCCTCGCGATCGACCGCACGGAAATCAACAAGGCGGTTTTTTACGGGTTGGCGCATGAAAGTGCCAATTCGATCCTCCCCGAAAGCCCGCTTTTCAAGCCCGAATATGCTCGGGCCTGGGCGGCTTACGATCCTGAAGAGGCAAACAGACTTCTCGATGAGGCGGGCTTGCCGAGGACGCATCCTCACGGAATACGATCCCTGCCGGATGGCCGACCCGCCACGATCATTGTGGAGAATGCCGGTGAAAACAATTTCGAGAGCGATGTGCTGGAACTCATCGCCGATCATTGGCGCGAAATCGGTATAAAGCTGTTCTCCCACAGTTCGCAGCGTGATCTCTTTCGCAAGCGGGTCATCGGCGGTGAAGCCATCATGTCGGTCTTCCAGGGCCTGGACAACGGCGTGCCGACGGCGGACATGCCGCCCAGGGAGCTGGCACCTACTGCCGATGATCAGTTGCAATGGCCGGTCTGGGGCCTTCATTATCTCTCCGGCGGCAGCGACGGCCACCCTCCCGACATGCCGGAGGCAATCGAACTCGTCGATCTCATGCGCGCCTGGCGTCGTGCATCGACCTTTGCAGAAAGGGAGGCGATCTGGCACAGGATGCTGCAACGCTTCACCGATCAGGTTTTCACGATCGGCATCGTCAATGCGGCCCTTCAACCTGTTATCCGCTCGTCCCGCCTGCGCAACATGCCCGATAAGGGGCTCTTCGGTTTCGATCCGACCTCCTATCTCGGGGTCTATCTGCCCGACACCTTCTGGCTGGAGGAGGAAGTCTGATGGTCCGCTACATTCTCTGGCGGATCGTGGTGATGATCCCAACATTGGTCCTCATCTCGATGTTCGTCTTTACGATCATCGAACTGCCGCCGGGTGACTATTTCGAAAGCTATGTCGCCGAAATGCGGGCGATCGGCGAGAAGGCCGACATGCAGGAGATCGAGGAATTGCGGGCGCGCTACGGCTTCGATAAGCCAGCGCCGATCCGCTACCTGCGCTGGGCAACCGGCATGCTGGTTGGCGATTTCGGCTATTCGTTCGAATACCGCATGCCGGTGAACGATGTGGTTGGGGATCGGCTATGGCTGACGATCCTGGTCTCGACGGTGACGATCGCTCTCACCTGGCTGATCGCTTTCCCGATCGGAATCTATTCGGCAACGCATCAATATAGCTGGGGCGACTACGGGCTTACTCTAGTGGGGCTTATCGGCCTCGCCATTCCGAATTTCGTGCTGGCGCTGGTCTTCATGTATTTCGCCAATATCTGGTTCGGCACGTCGATCGGCAACCTGATGGACCCGCAATATCTAGGGCAGTCGATGAGTTGGGATAAATTCAAGTCCATCCTCGAGCATCTTTGGATCCCGGTCATCATCATCGGCACGGCCGGCACGGCTGGCATGGTCCGGCGCCTGAGAGCCAACCTGCTGGACGAGTTGCAGAAGCAATATGTGATGACGGCCCGGGCGAGAGGCCTCCATCCGTTCCGCGTCCTCCTGAAATATCCGCTTCGCATGTCGCTTAACTTCTTCATCTCGGACATCGGCTCCATTCTGCCGACAATCATCTCCGGTGCCGAGATCACCGCCGTCGTCTTGTCGCTGGAGACGACCGGTCCGCTGCTGATCAGGGCGCTTCAGAGCCAGGACATGTATCTTGCCGGATCGTTTCTGATGTTCCTGGCCTTCCTGACGGTCATCGGCGTATTGATTTCCGATATCGCGCTCGCGCTCTTTGATCCGAGGATTCGACTCAAGGGCGGGAGCATGAAATGACCACCTCGCTGCCGCCGGATGGCGAGCCCCTTCCGCACTATGTTTCCGCAACACCGTTCGACCCATATGCAGACGAACAGGCAAAAGACGGGAAGAAGGTTTTCAAGCAGGCGTCGCAGTTCCAGTTGATGTTCTGGCGCTTTCGCCGCCATCGGCTGGCCGTCGCTTCGGCAGTCGTGCTGCTCATCGCCTACGTCTCCATCGTCTTTATCGAATTCCTGGCTCCCTACAATCTGCATACGCGTAACATGGACAACATCTATGCGCCGCCTCAGCGGGTACGATTGTTCCATGAAGGGAAATTCGTCGGGCCTTTCGTCTATGGGCACCATATGACACTCGATATTAAGACGCTGCGCCGGGTCTATACCGATGACCGGAACAACGTGCAGCCGCTGCGCTTCTTCTGCCGCGGCGATGCTTATCGTTTCTGGGGTGTCGTCGAAAGCGATCTCCATTTGGTCTGTCCGTCGCAGAAGGGGGATTTCTTCCTGCTTGGCACCGATCGGCTGGGGCGGGACGTCCTTTCGCGCATTCTCTACGGCGCGCGCATCTCACTGACGATCGGACTTCTGGGTATTATCACCAGTTTCCTGCTCGGGATCGTCATCGGCGGCCTCGCCGGCTATTACGGAGGTGTCGTCGATCTGTTTGTCCAGCGGGTGATCGAAGTCCTGCAGTCAATTCCGAGCATTCCGCTCTGGCTGGCGCTTGCAGCCATCATGCCGGCGGATTGGAGTCCGCTTGTCATCTATCTTGGCATCACTTTCATCCTCGGCCTGCTGGACTGGACGGGCCTTGCGCGCGCTGTTCGCTCGAAACTGCTGGCCCTGCGTGAAGAGGACTACGTTCTTGCGGCCCAACTGATGGGAGCGGGCCATTGGCGCATTATCGGCCGGCACCTGATTCCCGGGTTCATGTCGCACCTGATCGCTAGCGCGACCCTCACCATTCCCGGCATGATCCTTGGCGAAACCACGCTAAGCTTCCTCGGCCTCGGCTTGCGCCCGCCAATCACGAGCTGGGGTGTGCTTCTGACGGAAGCCCGCACCATCAACGTGCTCGCGCTCTACCCCTGGCTGCTGTTTCCGGTCGTTCCTGTGATCGTCGTTATCCTGGCGTTCAACTTCCTGGGAGATGGACTGCGCGATGCCGCAGACCCTTATCGGTAACTTGCAATGTGCCGTCTTGCGGACTACTGATCCTTGCACATGGCGTCGCTGCCACACGTCGTTCCATAGCCACATCGACATCGGAAAGTATCAACGTAGCAATGCAGCGAAAACTCGTCGTCCTGCTGAAGGGGTATCCCCGGCTTTCCGAAACATTCATCGCGCAGGAACTGCTTGGCCTCGAACGCGCCGGTTTCGAGCTTGTTCTCGTCTCCATGCGCCGCCCGACCGACAAGAAGCGTCATCCCATCCATGACGAAATCCGTGCACCGGTGCACTATCTGCCCGAGTATCTGCACGAGGAGCCGTTCCGCGTTCTGCGCTCTCTCATCCTCGCATGTGCGAAGCCGGGCTTCTTCGCCGCGTGCAAGGATTTCATACGTGATCTCGGTCGGGATTTCACGCGCAATCGCGTCCGCCGTTTCGGCCAGGCGGCCGTACTCGCCGTCGAATGGCCTGATGGAGCCGATTGGCTGCATGTCCATTTCATCCATACGCCGGCGGCAGTCGGGCGTTATGCGAGCCGTATGATCGGAATTCCCTGGAGCGTTTCGGCGCATGCCAAGGACATCTGGACGACCAAGGAATGGGAGTTGCGTGAGAAGCTCGCCGACGCGCGATGGACCGTCACCTGTACCCAGGCGGGTTTCGAGCGCCTTCGCGGTCTGTCTATGCGTGAAGAGATCGTGCATCTGAGTTATCACGGGCTCGATCTTGACCGTTTTCCGCCTTTCGAAGCGGAACGTCCATTGCGCGACGGTGCCGATGCGAGCCAGCCGATCACCATTCTCAGTGTCGGACGCGCTGTCGACAAGAAGGGCTTCGACATTCTGCTGAAAGCCCTTTCGTTGCTGCCTGACGATCTTCACTGGTGTTTCGAGCACATCGGAGGCGGCGAGGAACTGAGCAAGCTCAAGGCTTTGGCCGCCAGACTGGGCATCGATGATCGCATCCGTTGGCATGGCGCGATGGCCCAGCAGGAAATCCTCGCCTATTACCGCAGCTCCGACATCTTCGCGCTTGCCTGCCGGGTGACCGGCAATGGCGATCGCGACGGGCTTCCGAATGTTCTTGTCGAAGCTTCCAGCCAGAAGCTCGCCTGCGTCTCGACCTCGATCTCCGGTATTCCCGAGATGTTTTCAAACGGCGTGAACGGTTACCTTGTCGAACCAGAAGACCCGGTTGCTTTTGCGAAGATGCTCGAAAGTGCCATTCGGGACCCCGCGGGTCGTCGGGCGATAGGCATCGCCGCCGAAGTGAAGGTGCGCGCGGAATTCGACCATCGCGAAAGCATCCGGCAGCTCCAGGCTTTGTTTGCCGATCGGCCGATCGCTGTCCCGTTGAACCAGGTGCCGGCTCCATGACCTCTCCGAAGGTTTTTTTCTATGTCCAGCACCTTCTCGGCATCGGCCATCTTGCCCGTGCAAGTCGCATTGCCGCCGCGCTGCGCGAGGGGGACTTCTCGGTCACCATGGTAACGGGAGGCCTTCCCTTGGAAGGCTTTCCCGCTGCGGGGATCGACCATGTGCAGCTTGAGCCGGCCGTCACGGCCGGCGACGGTTTTTCAAAACTGAAGGACGCTGCGGGAAACCCGATAGACGAGGCAGCGGAGACACGGCGTCGCGAACAGCTTCTTGCCGTGTTCCGGGCACGGCAGCCGGATATCGTGATCATCGAGGCGTTTCCTTTCGGCCGCCGGCAGGTCCGTTTCGAGCTCCTTCCGCTGCTGGCTGAAATTGAACGTTGTGAAACGCGTCCCCTCGTCATTAGTTCGATACGTGATATCCTGCAGGAGAACCGCAAGGCCGGCCGCGACGAGGAAACGATAGCACTCGTCAGGGACCATTTTGACCGGGTGCTCGTCCATGGTGACCCCAATTTCGTACGGCTGGAGAAGACCTTCCCGCTTGCCGCGGAGATAGCCGACAAGGTCTCTTATACCGGTCTTGTCGCACCGCCTGTGCCGGAACCGCGTGAGGCCGAATTCGACGTTATCGTCTCCGCTGGTGGAGGTGCCGTTGGCGCAAAACTGATCGAAGCGGCGATGGAGGCCTATCCGAAACTACCGTCGCTTGGGCGCTGGTGCGTCATTGCCGGTCCCAACCTCGATCAAGCAGAAATGGACCGCCTGATAGCGATGGCATCGCCGGAACTCGAGATCGTGCGGTTTCGTAAGGATTTTCCAGGTCTGCTCGGGCAGGCGCGGCTTTCTATCTCACAGGCTGGATACAACACAGTCTGCGATATTCTACAGGCTCGCTGCCGGGCTGTGCTGATCCCGTTCGCTGCGGGCGGAGAAACCGAGCAAACGACCCGTGCCGAAAAACTCCAGGAACTTGGACTGGCGGTTTCGGTGGACGAGGCGACGCTTTCAGCGCAAGCGCTGATCGAAGCCATCCCTGCTGCCCTGACGCTCGACCTCGCAGCTGCGGTTCCATTGCGGCTTGATGGAGCCCAGCGGACTGCAGCTATCCTCCGGGAACTTCTTGCGGAGTGCGTCGGAAAGACACGACGATAACGCCTGGTCGACCAGGCCGTTCAAGACGGCAATCCTCCTTGGACCACTGAAAGGTGGTCGGAACTATCGCGGCCGAGCCAAGTGTTGACCATTTGGCAGATATTGGACAACCCATCCAGCTGCATATGCGGTGCGGTGACAGACGGCGGTGGGCGCTTCAGGAGATCTTTGAGCGCCTGAGACAGACGGGGCCCGTCTACCGATTCGTCGGGATGGAGCATGTCCACCAAGCCGAGTTCATGGGCTCGGAGTGCACGTATCAACTGCTCCTCTCGAGGCTGGATACGTGGGATGATCAGTGCCGGCTTGTCGAAGGAGAGGATTTCGCAATAGGTGTTGTAGCCGCCCATGGCGACGACAGCTTTGGCGCCGGCGATCAGGTCTTCCATCCGGTTGTCGAATTCGATGATTTCGAGCGCCGGGTTTCGAGCACCGGCCTGGGTCAGCTGTTGGCGTTGCTCGGCGGGCATATAAGGCCCAAGCACCAGGAGAGCCCGCTGTGTCAGCGTGGGATCACTGTCATAGGCGTTGATCACATCGCGAATGAGGTCGCTGCCGTCGCCGCCGCCGCCGGTCGTCACAAGGATATAGTCGTCTCGCTCTCGCGTTCCGTTGCGCGGTTTGGAAGAAGCTTGACGCTGCAGAAAGCCGACGAAGTTCATCTTCGCTCGCAGCGACTGTGGCACCTCAAGGCCGAGGAGGGGATCGTAGAAATCAGGAGGCCCATAGACCCATATATCGTCATAGAGCTGATCGACCTTGCGGAGAACGTCGTTTCGTTCCCACTCGGACTTCAAAAGATGTGGCGCGTCCATGACTTCACGCAGGCCGAGCACCAAGGCCGTGCCCCTGGTTTTCAGATAGACCAGGGTCTCCTCCACCTCGCGACGCAAGCCCATTGGCTCCTTGTCGACAATGAAGATGTCCGGCTCAAATGTCTCCGCTGTATGACGGATGATCGACTGCCGCATCTTCAGTGTATCGTGAAGATCTATGTGACGGTTCATCGACGTGTATTCGCCATTGCGCAGCTTGATGACACTGGGAATTTTGACGAAGTCCACGCGGGCCCGATAGTCAAATGCGCCGGCAATGGTGGCTCCTGAAATGATGAGCACACGAAGCCCGCTGAAGGCATCGACGAGTGAATGCGCGATCGTCCTGCATCGCCGAAGATGGCCGAGGCCGAACGTGTCGTGGCTGTACATCAAAATTCGCGCGTTTTGGGGAAAAGGCGACATTGGTAGGTTCCGATCAGCAACTTCAGCGCAGTGGAGTGTTCCATTCTCCACGGATTCGAGCAGGTTCTTATCTTGAGATGAATGTCGTCATCACTTTCCACCATGACCTAATATCGGGAAGTCCGGCATTCCAAGGTGTTCCGGTTCGAGCTAAACGCCGGCGGCTCAACTCTCCCCGTAGAGGTTCTTAAAATGCATTGCAGTCAATCAAATCGATCACAGGTTCCGGGCACATAAGCTTTTCGTTGGCTTATGCTGGCCAGCACACCGCTCGTAACGGCTTTTTCAGCGGTCGACGATATGGTGTCAACCGGAATCGTTTCCGTCAACTCCCGCATCACGAAGCTGTTTTCGATCAGTGATGGCTGAGCCGCCATGAATACTACCGCCAGATTTTCGCCAAGGTCGGCCGGTTCGATTCAATTTCCATCGCGACGCTGGATCGGTCAAGTCTGATGCCTTTGCCTGGTAGAGGCCGACGGGTAGAAAGGTTCCATGGTTTTGCTTTACTTGGCCGCAGCCTCTTTGCCTTCACGCCCACTCTGCGTTCGGCATGCTCCTGGTCCGGTAGCGACCCGCGAAACCAGTCGCCGCCGCCTGGGGATGTACGACTAACGGAGGATATACCAGCGGCAGAGGTTTGGTTACTTCTAAACACTGGTCTATTCCCCCGTAGGAGTTGAGTCGGAGAAATAGACTTGGAGGGTTAGGCGCCGACTGGCGCCTTTTGAAAAAGGGAGGAGCATTCATGGCGGACAAGTCTTCGTCCAATGCCTACTGGACCGCGAATGTGCGTGTCATCTGCATATGTCTGGCGATCTGGGCAGTCGTTTCCTACGGCTTCGGCATCCTGCTGCGTCCGGCGCTGTCCGGCATCAAGGTTGGCGGTACGGATATCGGTTTCTGGTTTGCGCAGCAGGGGTCGATCGTCATCTTCATCGCGTTGATCTTCTACTATGCAATATACATGAACAAGATCGATCGCGAATTCGGCGTCGACGAGCAGTAAGGCGGGCCCATATTATGGATCAATATACGCTTAATCTGCTGATCGTGGGGGCATCCTTCGCTATCTACATCGGCATAGCAATCTGGAGCCGGGCCGGCTCCACGGCTGAATTCTACGCCGCAAACCGCGGCGTTCACCCCGTCATGAACGGCATGGCGACTGCCGCAGACTGGATGTCGGCCGCTTCTTTCATCTCGATGGCTGGCCTCATCGCCGGCGTCGGCTACGCCAATTCCACCTATCTTATGGGCTGGACCGGCGGCTATGTACTGCTCGCGCTTCTGCTTGCGCCCTATCTGCGCAAGTTTGGCAAGTACACGGTGCCGCAGTTCATCGGTGACCGCTTCTACAGCCAGAGCGCACGTCTTGTGGCGGTCATCTGCCTCATTATCATCTCGGTGACCTATGTTATCGGTCAGATGACCGGTGCCGGTGTTGCCTTCTCGCGCTTCCTTGAAGTGGAATCCTCCACCGGCCTCTGGATCGCTGCCGCAGTTGTTTTCGTCTACGCGGTTCTAGGTGGCATGAAGGGCATTACCTATACCCAGGTTGCCCAGTATGTTGTCCTGATCATCGCCTACACGATTCCGGCGATCTTCATATCGATCCAGCTCACGGGCAATCCGGTTCCGCCGCTTGGCCTGTTCTCGACTCACATGGAATCGAGCCTGCCGCTGCTCCAGAAGCTCGACCAGGTCGTTACCGACCTCGGCTTCACGGCCTACACCGCGCAGGGGTCCATGCTGAACATGACCCTGTTCACCTTGTCGCTGATGATTGGCACCGCCGGTCTGCCGCATGTCATCATCCGCTTCTTCACCGTTCCGAAGGTGGCTGATGCGCGCTGGTCGGCAGGCTGGGCGCTGGTGTTTATCGCGCTTCTCTACCTGACTGCTCCGGCGGTCGGCGCTATGGCGCGCCTGAACATCATCAACACGATCTTCCCGAACGGTGCATCGCAACAAGCGGTTCTCTATGACGAGCGTCCCGACTGGATGCGTAACTGGGAAGTGACCGGGCTCCTGAAATTCCAGGACAAGAACGGCGACGGCCGCATGCAGTATTATAACGACAAGTCCGAGGGCTTCAAAGCTCAGGCAACAGAGCGCGGCTGGGCTGGCAATGAACTGGAAATCAACAATGATATTCTCGTTCTCGCCAATCCGGAAATTGCGCAGCTTCCGGGCTGGGTCATCGGCCTTATCGCGGCTGGCGGTCTTGCTGCAGCCTTGTCGACGGCCGCTGGTCTGCTGCTTGCCATCTCATCCGCGATCAGTCACGATCTGATCAAGGATTGGATGAAACCGGATATTTCCGAAAAGGGTGAGCTCATGGCTGCCCGCGTGGCCATGGGCGGTGCTATTGTGGTGGCGACTCTGCTGGGTCTCAACCCACCCGGATTTGCCGCTCAGACGGTGGCACTCGCCTTCGGTCTTGCCGCAGCAAGTATCTTCCCGGTTCTGATGATGGGCATTTTCTCGAAGCGCATCAACTCGGTCGGCGCGACGGTCGGCATGCTTGTCGGTCTTATCGTGACGTGCCTCTACCTGTTCACCTACCTCGGATGGTTCTTCATCAAGGGGACCAACATGCTGGCGGATGTTCCGGCCAACTACCTGTTCGGCATCCCGCCGACGGCGTTCGGCCCGATCGGCGCCCTGTTGAACTTCGCGACGGCCTATATCGTCTCGATGATGAGCCAGTCCCCGCCGCAGCATGTACAGGATCTCGTGGAATCCATACGGGTTCCGCGGGGTGCCGGGGCGGCTACAGGCCACTGATATCCATTTATGCGGCAGGAAGCGGGCGGTGATAGCCGCCCGCTTTCTTCTCTCAACCGGCCTCGCGCGCTTGCATGAGGGCTCTTATGGGATCTACCTCGCCTAATATCGCCAAGTTTCTCGAGACTGTTCATCCCTATGACAGCCTGCCAAGGCGTGAGTTTGATCATGTCGCGCAACGATTTATCCGCCAAAGCCTGTCGGCTGGCAGCGAAATCTACAGCCGTGGCGATCCCCTGCCCGGCCTCTATCTCGTCATGGAAGGCAGCGTCGAGATCCGTGATTCTTCCGGCACTGTCATCTCCCAGCTTTCTCCGCGGAATTCTTTCGGCGAACGCGGCCTGATGGCCGATGGCCGAGCCGTCACCAATGCCCGGGCCTTGACCGACGTCATCCTGCTTGTCCTGCCGACGGCCGAGTTCAAGCGGCTTTTAGCTGAGCATCCGGTCTACACCCGCTTTTTCTCACGTGGTCGTGGCAACGATATCCGTCGCGCCGACATGACCTTGCGGAAGGTCGGGGACTTGATGTCGAAGCCGCCGCTGGTCTGTTCATCGAAGGACAGTGTCAGGCATGCTGCGGAACTCATGCGCGATCGCAAGGTGTCGAGTCTCGGCGTCGTGGACAACGGAACCTTCGTCGGCATTGTCACCACGCGTGATCTTGCTGCGAGGGTGCTGGCTGAGGGCCTCGACCCTGTCAACACGTCCGTATCAACGGTGATGACGCGGGACCCCATCGGGCTTACAGAGCAGGATTTGGGTTCCGACGTCCTCAATCTGATGCTGGAGCGCGGCGTCGGGCATCTGCCGGTCGTCGAAGGTGATCGGATCGTGGGCATGATTACACAGACGGATCTGACACGATTTCAGGCCGTCTCCTCGGCGTTGCTAATCCACGAAGCTTCAACCGCCGAAAAGGTGGAGGATCTACGAAGCATCACGGCGCGCATCCCGCAGCTTCTCGCGCAACTGGTCGGCGGCAACAATCCTCACGAGGTCGCAACCAGGCTGATTACCGATATTGCCGATGCGGTAACACGGCGGCTTATCGTCCTTGCCGAGCGGGATCTGGGCCCTCCGCCCGTTCCCTATCTCTGGCTCGCATGCGGCAGCCAAGGCAGGCAGGAACAGGCCGGGGTGAGCGACCAGGATAACTGTATCTTCATCGATGACAGTTTCGTCGAAAGCCAACGTCCATGGTTCGAGAAACTCGCCCGTTTCGTTAGCCACAACCTCGATGCCTGCGGATATGTCTTCTGCCCAGGAGACATGATGGCGACCAATCCCCGTTGGTGTCAGCCGGTAAGTGTCTGGCGAGGATACTTCCACGGGTGGATAACCGCGCCGGAACCGATGGCGCAGATGCTTGCAAGCGTCATGTTCGATCTGCGCCCCATAGCCGGCACGGTATCGCTTTTCGGAAGTTTGCAGGCTCAGACCTTGGAGCAGGCGAGCAGGAATTCGATCTTCGTGGCCCATATGATCAGCAATTCGTTGAAACATGCGCCGCCGCTCGGTCTCTTGCGAGGCTTTGTCACCGTTCGCAATGGGGAACACCGCAACCAGATCGACATGAAGCACAATGGTGTCGTGCCTGTCGTCGATCTCGGGCGGGTCTACGCCTTGATGGCACGGCTGACACCGGTGAACACCCGGGCGCGGTTGCTCGCGGCGGAGGACGCGGGTGTCATTTCAGGGGCCGGCGCGCGCGATCTCATCGCAGCCTATGACCTTATCGCCGAGTTCAGACTGCGCAATCAGGCGACCCAGGTGAGGGCGGGATTGCGGCCGGACAATTATCTCGGCCCCTATGAATTCGGTGACTTCGAACGCTCCCATCTGCGTGACGCGTTCGTAGTCGTGCGTACGATGCAATCGGCGCTGGCCAATAGCGGCAGGGCGCCCATATAGAGGAATATTGAATGCTATTCGAGTTGATCGCAGCCGTTGTGGCAGGCGTGGCGCTGGCAGGCATCGCCATGGGCCTCCGGTGGATAAGCCGCGGTCACTTGCCGAAGTGGATTGTGCCGGCCGCGGCGGGGCTGGGCATGCTGTCTTATGCCGTGTGGAGCGAGTACACCTGGTTCTCGCGGGTTACCAACGCTATGCCGCCCACGATCGCGGTGACATGGCAGCATGAGGATCGCTCTTTCTGGCGGCCCTGGTCCTATTATCGGCCGGTGATTGACCGGTTCAGCGCAGTGGACACCGGCAGTGCCAAGCGTCATCCGGAACAGCCGGGCCAGGTCATGGTGGATTTGGTTCTGGCTGCACGCTGGCAACAGCCGGCGCGTGTGACAGTGGTATTCGACTGCAATGGCAAGCGACAGGCGAACCTTGTCGATCAGGATGTCACCGTTGCCCAGGACGGCGCCATCATCGGGGCGAAATGGTCGGATATTCCCGCGGATGATCCGACGCTCGCCGCCGCATGCAAGCAAGATTGAGGACGTCGTTAACGTGCGAATAGGATTGCGCGGCCGAATTCTTCTTTTCTTCATAGCCATCGCTGTCGGCTCGATGGTTGCGCTGGCACTCGGCCTCTGGTTCGGTTACCACCGCCAGGGAAATCCGGAGATGTTCAACGCCTTCATGCATGGCGCAGTTGCTGCCGGTTTCGGGATATTGGCGATCGTCACCTGGATCTGGTTTCTATTCGATACCTATGTGGCGCGCCCGATCGGGAATGTTGCTTCGGCGATGCGTGCGCATGCCCATGCCCATATCGACGAGGAAATGGAGACTGCCGATGCGCGCTACCTTGGCGACCTCGCCGCAGCGGCATCGGCCGCAGCAGCGACGCTTGCGCATACTCGCAATTCGCTGGCGCAGTCGGTGGCTCGGGAAACGGCTCGGCTGTCGTCGGACAAGAGCAAGCTTGAGCAATTGCTCGCTGATGTGCCGCCGGCGGTCTTGCTCTGCACCGGGCGCCATCATCTCGTCTTCTATAACGGCGTGGCGCAGCGATTTCTCGCGGGCGCGCAGCGACCGGTCTGCCTCGACCGGAACCTTTTCGATTATCTAAGTGACGGTGCCATCCGAGATGCACATCACCGGCTGATGGAGGCGGATGCTCCGGACGCAGTGGTGGAATTCATTTGCATGAGCCCGTGTGGATCGCGCCGCTTGGCAGGCCGCATGCGCCTCATCGGCGATAATGGCGGCGACAGCGGCGCCTATGTCATGACGCTGCGCGATGTGACAAGCGAGGTGGCGGCCTATGCGCGTCGCGATGTGTTGTTGAGCGATGTCTTCGAGAGATTTCGCCCGGTCGTGGCGACGCTCAGACAGTTTCTCGGTGAGCCCGATAAATCGAAAGCACGCGACACGTTGTTTGCGGTAGAGCGTGAGGTCGCGGCCCTGGACGCGTCCTTGGGTGATCTCGAGCAGCGCTTCGAAGCTTGCCGCTCCGATGGCTGGCCCATGGCCCCGGCCGATGCCCGCGAACTGGCGCACCAGCTGCAGAGGGAACTTGCGGATGAGGGGGTCAACCTTGCCGTCAACGTCGATCCGGTGGCAGCGCGATGCAACGCTTTCGATATCGTCTCGTTGTTCGCGTATCTGGCGCGGCTTGTGGCGGATCGCAACGGCGTCAAGGCTTTCCGGCTGGCGATCCGGGAAGAGAGGGAGGCCGCCACGCTTGCGCTTAGCTGGACGGGTTCCTCTGTCTCGGGCGGTGAACTCAAGGAATGGCTGGCCATGCCTGTGCTGGAGGGCGGGCCCGCGGCGGACGCTATCCTCGCGGCACATGCTACACAGATCACGCAATTGCGCACGGAAACCGAAAGTGGTTTCGGCGCAACATTGAAGCCGATCGAGCGTCTGCAACCGGTCTCGACCGATCTCTCGCGGACGGTCGTCTACGATTTCGACCTGCTTTCGCGTGTTCAGTACGAAAAGATTGCCGAAGCGCAGCTGGATGATCTTACCTATGTCGTTTTTGATACGGAGACGACGGGACTTCTGCCCGAGCAGGGCGACGAAATCGTGCAGATCGCGGCCGTACGCATCGTGAATGGCAAGCGCGTTAAAGGAGAGATGTTCGAGGC
Organism: Neorhizobium phenanthreniclasticum; assembly: GCF_040066075.1. Taxonomy (NCBI): domain Bacteria; kingdom Pseudomonadati; phylum Pseudomonadota; class Alphaproteobacteria; order Hyphomicrobiales; family Rhizobiaceae; genus Neorhizobium; species Neorhizobium phenanthreniclasticum. The sequence continues at coordinate 77,400 of NZ_JBEAAL010000015.1, read as the reverse complement.
GCTGGTCAATCCCGGTCGAGCGATCCCCGCCAGCGCTTCGGCCGTCCACGGCGTCACGGATTCCATGGTGGCCAATGCGCCAGATGTGCGTGAAGTGGTCGAGCGATTCCATAAATTTGCGGAGGGGGCGGTGCTTGTGGCGCACAATGCGCCTTTCGATATGGAATTCCTCTATCGCAGGGAGAGGGAGCTAGGAATTCGTTTCGTCAATCCTGTCCTCGATACGGTTCTCCTATCCACCGTCGTCTTCGGACAGAGCGAGACGCATACACTCGATGCGCTGGCCCGCAGGCTCGCCATTCCCCTGACCGGAGCAGAGCGGCATACGGCGATGGGAGATGCCGTCGCGACGGCGGAAGCATTCATCAAACTGAAGGCGATGCTGATGGGGCGCGGGCTGCAGCGTTTTGGAGAAGTTCTTACGGAAATCCGGCGACGTCGGAGACTTGTGGCGGACCTCAATGAAAAGGTCGGCGGCATCTGAGGGAAGAGCTATGGAGGCGAATTTTCATATCCTCTCATCGCCGCCGAGTGTCACTTCGCACAAAATAAGAGTGCAGCCGCCGGAGCAGCATCTCCCCAAACCTGAGAACTCGCCGGACAGTTGCGGTGAACTTCAGTCCGTGATCGGCACGATCTGCGTCGGATCGATTTGCAGCCACGCGGGCGTGCCGACCGGGAAGACGTCCGCCGGCGGCGCCGCGACGCGAAACTGCAAGCCTCCCTCGCGCGACTGGAAGACGTAGTCCCAGGTTTCGCCCAGGAACGAAGACTGCTTCACCGAGCCTGGCAGGTTGATCGTCTTGTCCTTCGCCATTTCGGTCGCGGACAACTTCATCGCTTGCGGCCGGATCGATACGGTGATCGGCCCGCCTCCCGTCATCTCCTCACCGATCGCCGCAAACGGCACGCTGAAGCCGGCAAAATCGATCATGCTATTGCCACGGATGCCGGAGAGAAAATTGGTGCGCCCAATGAAGCTTGCGACGAAGCGTGTCTTGGGACGGCTATAGAGTGCGTAGGGTGTGTCGATCTGTTCGAGCCGGCCGTTGTTCATCACGGCGATACGATCGGAGGTCACCATCGCTTCGCCCTGATCATGCGTGACATAGACCGAGGTGATGCGGAATTCGTCGTGCATGCGCTTGATCTCGAAACGCATCTCTTCGCGTAAGTTGGCGTCGAGATTGGAGAGCGGTTCATCGAGCAGAAGCACGGCGGGGCGAATGACGACAGCGCGAGCGAGTGCGACACGCTGCTGCTGCCCACCGGAGAGCTCCGCAGGATAACGGTCGGCGAGATGGCTCATCCTAACCGTTTCCAGCACGGCACCCACGCGTGCCTTGACCTCCTCGGCCGGCAGCTTGCGCAGATTGAGGCCGAAGGCGACGTTTTCCGAAACCGTCATGTTCGGCCAGATCGCATAGGACTGGAAGATCATCGACATGCCGCGCTTTTCCGGTGGCACCGAGCCGGACGGTGCCGAAAGCACCTTGCCGTCCAGCTCGATCGAGCCGGAGGTCGGATCGATGAAGCCGGCGATCATCCGGAGCGTCGTCGTCTTGCCGCAGCCGGACGGCCCCAGCAGTGAGACGAATTCACCCGGCTTTATATGCAGGTCGAAAGCCAGAACGGCATCTACCGCACCGAAACGGCGGCCCAGTTTCCTGAGGACAAGTCCGTCCATATCAGCTCCTCCTCAACATGAAGTCGCGGCCGAGATATTTCATCCCGACGGCAACGACCGCTACGATGATGATCAACAGAAGTGAGCCCAGCGCCGCGAGTTTTTCGAGCTCGCCTTCCTCGCTGAGATCGAGCAGCACGACGGAAACGACGCGCGTGGTGGGACCGACCAGGAAGATGGCGGTCGAAAGTTCCTGTGCGGCAGGCACGAAGATCAGGAGCCAGCCGCCGGCAAGAGTGCGCTTGAGCAGTGGCCCGACCACATGACGAAGTGCCGTCATTCGCCCGCCGCCGAGGATACGCACCGCCTCCTCCATTTCCGGATGGATACTGCGCACGCCGGCCGAACTGGTGGTAAACGCGATCGGCAGGAAGCGGGTGATGAAGGCGAGCGCCATGATCATGTAGGTGCCGTAAAGCGCCACCGGCGGCAGGGCATAGGCTGCATAAAAGCCGATCGCCAGCACGATGCCCGGCACGACATAGGGCGAGAGCGCGAGGAAGGCGAGCACGCCGGAAAATGGTAACAGCCGGCGCTGGACGATGTAAGCGATGAAGAGCGCCAGGATGATTGCGACCGTGGCGGCGGCGATGCCGAGACCGATGCTGCCTAGCAACGCCCGTTGCGAGCTTGAATGCTCGAAGAGCACGTAGTGGAAATTGCCGAGTGTGAAGTTGTCGAATGAGAAACCGGTCGTCCAGGATTGCGAGAAGGCTGCGAGCAGAAGCACGAAGAGCGGCATCACGACGGCGAGCGATACGACCATGAGGCAATAGGTGAACAGCACCCAACGCCATTTACCGAGCTTGACGATGCGCCGTTCGCCGCCCTTGCCGTTGACCGACACATAGCCTTTGCGCCGTAGGATCAGCTTCTGCAAGCCGAGCAAGGCGGCCGTGATCAGCAAGAGCGGCATTGAATAGGCGGCCGCCACTTCCAGCCTGAGCGGAAAGGAGAAGAACTCGGTGAGCTGGATGACCACGACCGGGTAACGCGCGGGAATCGAGATCAGCGCCGGTACGCCGTAAAGTGCGATCGCCCCGAGGAAGGAAAGAAGTGCCGACCCGATGATTGCCGGCATGACAAGCGGGAAGGTCACCTTCATTGCCGTCTTGAATGGCCCTGCGCCAAGTATATTGGCGGCGTCCTCCATTTCCGACGAGATCATCTCGAAGGCACTGCTGACCAGCACGAAGACGAGGAAGAAGCCGCCGATCGCCGTGACCAGAACGAGCCCGCTGAAGGAGAAGATGTTCACCAGTGGTTCTGCCGACCCCGTCAGAGCATGCCAGATCTTGTTGATCCAGCCGGTATTCGGACCGGCGAGCAGGATCCAGCCGACACCGGCAAGATAGGGTGGCATGATGAAGGCACCGAATACGGAGTAACGTACGAAATTGCGGCCCGGCATGTCGGTGCGGGTGCAGGCCCAGGCGAGCGGCACTCCAAACAGCAGCTTCAGCACGACGACAGCGGCGCCCATCTTCAGCGTGTTGGTAAGCGCCGTGATATGCCGTTCCTTGCCGTAGGCTTCCGCATAGTTATGAAGCGTCCAGCCGCCGGTTTTGGCGTCGGTGAAGCTGGAGATCACGAGTGTCCACATGGGTGCGATAATCAACACCACCAGAATACCGGCGAGAAAAAGCCAGAGCAGGTTGGCCGGCTGCAGCCGCTGATGCCAGGGCACGTGGACTTTTGCCGGCTCGTCCTTTGTCCAGCTCATAGCATCAGTATCGGAAACACTCGTCATGATCGGCGCTCACTTCATCGTTGGAGGCGTCGGATTTTTCCGCTTCATCCGCGCCTGCGCGCGAGAACATGGCGAAGGCCGGATGGGACCGGCCTTCGGGGAAAGGCTCAGATACCGAACGTATCGCGGAACTTTTCCTGAATGTCCGGCAGCTTGCTTATGCCTTCGGTCGTCTCGATCGACCTTGTCTTGTAGCTGTCCAAGGGACGCATGCCTTCGGCCAATGGCACGCCGGCGCGCAGCGGATAACGATAATCCTTGGAGAAATACTCTGCGATCTCCGGACCGAGCAGGAAGTTCTCGAAGAGCCGCGCGGCATTCGGATGCGGCGCGTCCTTCAGGATACCGGTTGCGGACGGCGGAAGCAGCGCACCGTCAGTTGGATAGACAACGGCGATGGGCGCTTTCTTGGCAGCCGCATCCGAGAGGATCAGCGGCAGGGGTGCAAGCGCCACTTTTCGTTCGCCGGAGACGACGAGGTTATGTCCATCCGCAACGGAACGGCCGATCTGCGGTGCATTCTTCTCGAGCTTCTCGAAAAAGTCCCAGCCATAAAGATCGTTTATCATGATGGTCCAGAGACCCACGCTACCGGAAAAACTCGGATGGCCGACTGCAACCTGGCCCTTCCATTTGGGATCGGTGAGGTCGGTCCAGTTCTTCGGCGCTTCCGCCTCGGTAACCAGCTTGGTGTTATAGGCTATCACCAATGGCGAGACGCCGGACGTGATCCAGTAATTTTCCTTGTCGGCCATGTCGCGCAGTACCGGCACCATGTCCTTGAGGTTTTCCGGCGCGAACTGGGCGAGCGCGCCCTGTTCCTTGAGCTGCAGCATCTGGCCGTCGTCGTTGGTCGACATCAGGTCGCCCTGCACGGCCTTGGCCTGGAGCTCCTGCACAAGGCGCTGGAAAATCACCTGGCCGGAAGCCCGTACGACATTGCATTCGACGCCGGCATATTTCTTCTCGAACAGATTGCACATGCCATCGGCAAATTCAGTCGTCGTCTGCGAGACATACCAGGTGACCGAGCCTTCCTTTTTTGCAGCCTCATAGAGCTGCTTTTCTCCGTCGGTCATTTCGGCCGCACCGGCAATGCCGGCCGCCAACACAAGTGCCGGAACAAAGCCGGCTACATAACTGAAGACATGCTTCATGATCTCTCCTCCCGTTTGAACCGGCGGCTGCCGGCAAAAGGCTCAACCCTCCCGAGCCTAAAGGTTCATGCGTTCCTTCCTTGCCATCCCCGACCCGGAGATTTCGCTCCCGTCATTCTCCAGGTATGAGCTGGCGTTCCACCGGGCGCATGAGCGCCAGGAAATCGCTGAAATATTCGCCTTGGATGACCACATGAGCACGCATCGCATCACGGGCACGGGCGTCATCGCGGGCACAGATCGCCGCAAGCACCTCCTCGTGCTCGGCAAGCGAACTGTTGACGCGTCCTGGCACCCGCAATTGCAGGCGCCGGTAAGGTTTCAGCCGCCGCTGCAGTGCATGGGCGCTTTCCGCGAGGAACCCGTTGCCGCTTGCTTCGTAGATCAGCCGGTGGAATTCCGCATTGGCGTAATAATAGTCGTCTGAATTGCCCGCCTGCTGGGCACTGGCGCAGGCCTGTTGCGCCTCTTCCAGCAGCTTCAGTTGCTCCGGCCGGATGCGCCGCGCCGCAAGTCGCGCGCACATGGCTTCAAGCTCGCCCATCACCTCGAACATTTCGACCAGCTCGGTGACGGTAAGTTGGGTAACGAAAGCCCCGCGATTGGGCACCATCTTCACGAGTCCCATAGTGCTGAGCTGGATCAGCGCCTCGCGAACGGGTGTGCGGGAGACCTGATGACGGGCCGCAAGGCCCGCTTCATCGAGCCTGTCGCCGGGCGAATAGAAGCCGGTGACGATATCCTGCTCGATCGCATCGCGAACGCTCGGTTTGCCCTGTTTGCCTTTGAGCTGCACGTTCATGGATATCCTATCCCGCCGACGCGTAATGTTTCGCCGGTTGCTCGATGCCGTCCGCTGCAAGATGGCGCACTGCAGAAATTGCCGCCGTTACCCCGTCGCCCGCTGAAGCTGCCAGATGTGCGACCGAGCGGGCGCGGATGTCACCCGCCGCGAAGATGCCCGGCACCGATGTCTGCATATCGAGATCGACGACGATCCGGCCATCCGCCGCAAGCGTGACGATATCGCCGAGGAAGGCCGTATGGGGCTCCAGCCCGACATAGATGAAGACGCCGTGGCATGGGATTTCACTTTCCGCTCCCGTTGAAAAATCGCGGGCGGAAAGCGCGGTGACGCCACCCTCGCCACGGATCGCCTGTACGACCGTATTGAGCCTGATATCGATATTCGCCGCCTCATGGACTTTCGTCTGCAACGCGGCAATGGCCTTCAGCCGTGGGCCGCGATGGATGACGGTTACACGCGAGGCATGAGCCGAAAGCGCCAGGGCCTCATCGAGCGCCGAATCCCCGCCGCCGACGATGCAGACCTCCTTGCCACGCATCAGGGGGCCATCGCAGGAGGCGCAATGGGAAACGCCGCGCCCTTCGAATTCCGCTTCACCCGGAATGCCAAGCGTGCGTTTGGCGGAACCCGCGGCGACGATTACCGCGCTCGCGGTGAGATTCAGGTCAGCACCAGCGACGCGAAAACCGCTGTCTGTCTTCGAGACGCTTCTGATCGTGTCGAGTGCGAATTCGACGCCGGCTTCGTCGGCCTGCATCTGCAGCATCGGGCCGAGCTCGAAACCGGACATGCCTTCCGACGGACCCGGAAAATTGTCGATGCGATCGACATTGATTACCTGGCCACCGGCGCCGAGCCTGTCGATGACGATCGCGCGCGCGCCGTGCCGTGCAGCCGTGATTGCCGCATTGAGCCCCGCCACGCCGGCGCCGATGATCGCAATGTCGTAATCGTTCGCATCCATGGTCATCGCCAGTCGTCCACGGAAACGGTGGTGCGGTAATGCGCGCCGTAAATCTGCCAGTAGCCGTTGGACTCGCCGCCCACGACCACGACGTTGATATCCTGCTCGCGGAAGATATGGATGAGTTCGTCCCTGTCCGCCTTCAGCTTGCCTGCCATTGGCTCTTCGCCGAAAGTGGCGCGCGGATAGATGTAGTTCTGTACCAGTTGCAGGTCCCAGTATCGGCCGGCAGGCATCTGCGCCGTTTCCCAGATGAAGTTCAGCAGATCTTGCTTCTTCACGAACCCGCCGCGATCGATGAACTGCCGGGCGCAGATCGGATCGAGCACGAGGGTCGGCGCGGTGATCGCGTCCGTGCCAAGCAGCATGTCTCGTACATGTTCGCGCCAGTATTCCTTGCGCAGTCCCAGGCTGAAGGTCGTCGAGCGGCAACCGTGGAAGAGGCTGACCGTGCTCGTCTTCGCATCGAAACCCTTCTGGACATGGAGCGGCTCCCAGGGGCTTCGCTCCTCGTTCTCTGCGAATGTCAGGTTGTTGTAGGTATAGTTGTTGCCGAGCGATCCCATGAAGGTCTCGCCCGGAACCGAGCCGCCCTGAAGGTTCTGCGACAGGAGCCCAAAGGCGCGGCCGATCGTGGCGTTCGCATGATTATAGGGACCGAGCGCACCGACGCCGCAGTTCATGCCGATTTCACCGCGGATCGGCCCGTTGACGACCGCCATCGCGGCTGCCGAGCTGGAGGTCGATCCACGGGCAGTGACCTGCGCTGCCGCCAGTGCCAGGATGACCGGGAAATATTCCGGCGACGCGCCGGCCATGACGGCGTTCACCGCCACTTTCTCGACCGTGTATTCCCACAGGCCGCGATTGGTCGTCGGCTGCATGTGCCCGACCACCTCATCGGGCTTGCGGGAGGTGCCGGCGAGCATATCTGCGACGCGGGCATCCGTCGGCAGTATGATCGGCAGCTTGTCCGTCCAGTTGTTGCGCAGGAAGGAGGCGTGGAGATTGTCCTCGGTGTCGGACTCCACATATCGCGGCGTGCTGCGCTCGAAATGCCCGTCCTCTGCGCCGGCGGCGAGGCCAATCGTCAGCGCCTCGATGATTTCCTGCATGACCGGCTTGCCGTTGACCGGGTCAATGCCTTCCACATAGGCGCGCAGCTCTTCCGGCGTCTTGCCCATGACCGGCTGCGGCACGAAAACCAGCGGCTGTTGCGACAGCCCGCCCATCTTGGCGACCGAGCGCACGACCTTGTCGAACTTGTCCGTATGGATTGCCGCGGTCGGAACCCCGTATTTGGTTTCCAGTGTTATCGCATGGGTGGTGACGGCGGGCGCGCAGGTGCTGCAATGGCCGACGCCGATGATCGCTGCATGGCCGTTCGCCTTTATCTCTTCCCAGAGGGCCGGATCATCTTTGGCGTAGGTGCTGGCGAGCTGTCGGATGCGCAATTCCACGGAGGGCATGTTCCGGGCAAACCAGGCCTTGACCTGTTTCAATAGCTCGACGGAATCGTCGAAACGGCTGTCGATGAGATAGACGACTTTCCCGTCGAGACTGGCGGGCCGGGCGGCCGGCTGCTTGCGGCTCACCTTCGGCGGATAACCCATCGGATTGTGGACGGTGATAAGCGGTTGGCCGCTCTCCGGCTTGCCCTGCTGCAGCATTCCACTTCCTCCCCGAAATGACACTGCTCGTATGCAATCTATAGTCTACGCGTATACATTATCCGTCAAGCCCTAAAATCAGGCAGGCTTATTTTGCGGCTGTCGCGGGCTCGAAAGTACCGGCGAACTGGTCGCGAAGTATATTCTTCTGGACCTTGCCCATGGTGTTGCGCGGTAGCTCGGGCACGAAAGCTACTTTTTTCGGGCGTTTGTAGGCTGCCAGCCGGCTGTTGAGCGCTTTGATGACTTGCTGCTCCGTGAGTTCGGTGCCCGGTTTCAGCACCACAGCGGCGATGATTCCTTCGCCGAAATCGGGATGTCTGACGCCGAAAACAGCGCTTTCGTTGACACCCGGCATGGCGTCGATCTCCATTTCGACCTCTTTCGGGTATACATTGTAGCCGCCGGTGATGATGAGGTCCTTGCCGCGGCCGACGATGTGCACGTAGCCGTCCTCATCCATCTTGCCGAGGTCGCCAGTGATGAAGAACCCGTCCTCGCGGAATTCGGCAGCCGTCTTTTCCGGCATGCGCCAATAGCCCTGGAACACGTTCGGGCCGCGCACCTCGATCATGCCAATTTCCTCGGTGCGCAGCAGTGCGCCGGTCTCCGGATCAGTGACGCGGACTTCGACCCCTGGCAGCGGAAGGCCCACAGTGCCGGCAATGCGTCGGCCGTCATAGGGGTTCGACGTATTCATGTTGGTCTCGGTCATGCCATAGCGTTCCAGGATCGCGTGGCCGGTGCGTTCCTGCCATTCCCTGTGGGTCTCGGCCAGCAGCGGCGCAGAACCGGAAACGAAAAGGCGCATATGCGCGGTGTTTTGCCGGTCAAGGCCGGGATGCTGCAGGAGACGGGTGTAGAATGTCGGCACGCCCATCAGGCAAGTCGCCTGCGGCATTGCTTCCATGATCTTGTTCGGATCGAATTTCGCCTGGAAGATCATCGAAGCCCGCGAAGCGAGCACCACGTTGGTCGCAACGAAAAGCCCGTGGGTGTGGAAGATCGGCAGCGCGTGGATCAGCACGTCCTTGTCTGTAAAACGCCAGCTTTCCACCAGCGAGTGCGCGTTCGAAAGCAGGTTGTCGTGCGAAAGCATTGCCCCTTTGGAGCGTCCCGTCGTGCCCGACGTGTAAAGGATCGCGGCGATGTCGCTGCCGCCGCGCGATGAGGTTTCGGTTATCGGCCTGGCAACGGCTGCCGCATCGGCAAGCGTTCCCTTGCCCGCGGCGTCAAGCGTCAGCACCTTGGCGCCGGCAGCGCTAGCGATCGGCGCCAGCGCCGGAAGTTTCGCCGGATCGCAGACGAAGATCGCCGGTTCGGCATCGTTCAGGAAATATTCGATTTCCGCCGGGGTATAGGCGATGTTGAGCGGCAGATAGATGCCGCCGGCCCTGACAGTCGCGAGATAAAGCGCGAGCGCCGCGACGGATTTTTCGGCCTGTACGGCAACGCGGTCGCCCGGCTGGAGACCGGCTTCCAGCAGCGCGCCAGCCATTCGGGCGCATTCCTCGGTGAAGGCACCATAGCTCATGGTGCCGACTGTCTCGTCCCTGAGAAGCAGCCGATCCTCCCCCTCGGTCCCACCAAGCAGCGCGTCGTAGAGATTGCCAGCCATCAATATACCTCCTGCGATACCGGTTGGGCCAGTTTCCGCAGCGCCGGCATCGCCGCGATATGGCCGTTCTCGGCATAAGCTTCATGATTCTTCTCGATTTCGCCGAGCCGGTAGCGGTAGTTGACCATCAGGCCATAGGACTGGCGCATGCCTTTGGGTGAACGGTCGCCGAGGAAATTGAGCCTGTCGACCTGCGCACCGTTGCCGAGATGAAAGCGTGCCACCGGGTCCACCGGCCGCCCGTTCTTCCGCCGGACGTTCAGCAGATAATGCGCTCCGAGTGGCAGCATGCCTCGGCGAATAGCGTCGAGCTCACGCTCGTCGAGCAAAGGCCAATCGCCTTCCAATCGGGCGACGAGTAGCTTTTTCTCTGCGGCGACCTCCTCGCTGTCCTCGGCACGAGTTTCGTCGCGCAGCCATGCACCAAAGCCCGGAATGGGCGAAAGCGTTACGAAATTCTCGAGCTTCGGCAGGTCGCGCTTCAGGTCGTTCACCACCTGTTTGATGAGGAAGTTGCCGAGCGAAATGCCGGTCAGGCCGCGTTGGCAGTTGGAGATCGAATAGAAGACCGCCGTCGTCGCATCCTTCGGGTCCATCGGCTCGCGATCCCGCGCCAGCAGCGCGTCGACGGACGATGCGAGGTGGTCGGTCAGCGCCACTTCCACGAAGATCAGCGGCTCGTCCTCCAATTGCGGGTGGAAGAAGCCGAAGCAGCGGCGATCGGGCGGTGCCAGCCGCCGCCGCAGGTCGTCCCAGCCGTCGATATCGTGCACGGCCTCGTAACGGATCAGCGCCTCCAGGATATTGGCGGGCGTGCTCCAGTCGATCGATCGCAGCATCAGGAAACCCCGATTGAACCATGAGGAGAAAAGGTGGCAAAAGTCGACGTCGACCGGCTGCAGCGCTGGCTCCTTGCCGAGCATGTCCATCAGGTGTTCGCGCATCTCGACGAGCGTCGTCGTGCCGCGCCTGGCGAAATTGATGCGACGAAAGAGCTCCTGCCGGCGCGGTTCGGCAGCCTCATGCAGCCGAGCGATTGTCTTTGCGCTCGGCTCGGCCTGGTAGGCGGCGACCGCCGCGTCCAGAATACCTTGGTCGGGGCCGAACCGCTCCAGCAAGGTGCGCATGAAAGTCTCCCGCTCCACGACGCTCGCCTGCCGATAGGCTTCAAGAAAGGCTTCCGCCAGTATCGCGCCGGATACCTCGCCGCGCCGCGACAGGATCATCTCGGCAAGGCCCGTCAGGTCGCGGCTCTGCACCGGCTGCGAGGAAAACCCGAATAGGGCCTTGCCGCGGCCGGACAATGACTGGATCAGCTCGCCGATGAACGGAGGAGCGTCCCACCACCCAAAAACTGGTTCTCTGCGGCTCATCTTTTTATCTCCTGCCCGCTTATTGCATACAGCAGAAGAGCGATCGTATGCAAGCAGTCCAGGCGTTCTTGGGACGCGGAGCTATTCCATGGCGAGGATCATGTTGCGGACGACCGGATAGATTTCCGCTTCCCAGCGGCGCCCGCTGAACACACCATAATGGCCCACATTGGCCTGGAGATGATGGCGTCTCAGATGCGGCCGCAAGGAACGGCAGAGATCATGTGCCGCGGAGGTCTGGCCAAGCCCGCAGATATCGTCGCGGCCTCCCTCGACCGTGAGCAATGCGGTATTGCGGATCTGCCCCGGATCGACCTTTCGGCCGTGATGGGTAAAGCTACCCGTCGCCAGTTCGGCTTTCTGGAAGACGCGATCGATCGTCTCTATGTAGAATTCGGCGGCGAGGTCGAGCACTGCGAAATATTCGTCATAGAATGTCTTGATCTTGTCAGCCTCCGCCGTTTCCCCCTTGGCGAGATGACGGTAAAGCTTGCGATGGGATTCCCGATGGCGCTCCATGTTCATGCTCATGAACGCCACGAGTTGAAGAAATCCGGGATAGACTCTTCGTCCCTGACCCGGAAAACCCGGGGGAACGCCGCTGAGCAGCGATGTCTCGAACCATGAGAGAGGTTTCCCGAGCGCGAGTTCGTTGACCTTTGTCGGGCTCTCGCGCGGATCGATCGGCCCGGCCATCAAGGTCATGGTGCGCGGCGTTGCCGGATGGCGGTCCTCCGACATGACCGCCACGGCAGCCAGCGCCTGAACACAGGGCTGGCAGACGGCAAGGATGTGCCCGCCCGGCCCGATCTCTTCGAGGAAACGGATGAGATAATCCGTATAATCGTCGATGCCGAAGCGGCCGGCCGACAGCGATACCTCGCGGGCATTGACCCAGTCGGTTATGTAGACATCGTGGTCGCGAAGCAACGTCTGCACCGTGCCACGCAGAAGCGTCGAAAAATGGCCGGACAACGGTGCGACCACCAGCACGCGCGGCCGCGGCGCATCCACATCCGCTAAAAAATGCAGAAGCTTGCCGAAAGGCATATCCAGCGCGGTCTCGATTGTGACCGGGACCTGCCGATTGCCGATCAAGACCGAAGAAATCTCGAAATCCGGCCGTTCATGCGTGAGCCTGAAGCGGGAGATCATCTCGAGCGTGGCAGACCATTGCCGCCCCATCTCGCTTTCAATACCCCAGAACAGGGTCGAAGACATCGCTTGCAGGCGGTGCGCCAAATCGCGCATTGGGGCGATGAGGTCATCCTGGAACTGGTAGGCCTGATAGAACATGGGCATGGTTCCGCCCGTCGCGAAATTGCGGCGGTGCAAAAATGCTAGTGCAATATGTCTTGCGATGCGAGAAGATTGTCATCGGAACGCAATATGGTTCGACAGGGACAAGGCCGATGGCGCAGGCGACACTGACGATCTCCTCGAAGAACTATTCCTCGTGGTCCCTGCGCGGCTGGCTCCTGTGCCGCATGGCAGGGCTCGACTTCAAGGAAGTTCTGGTGGAGTTGGATGAAGATGCCCGGCAGGAACTCCTGCTGCTTTCGCCGTCCGTTCTCGTGCCGCGGCTCACCCGTGGCGATGTGACGGTGTGGGACACATTGGCGATTGCCGAATATCTCAACGAGATCGCCCCGGATGCAGGGCTCTGGCCTGCAGACATCGCGGTGCGGGCCCGCTGTCGCGCCGTATCGGGCGAGATGCATTCGGGCTTTTACAATCTCCGCTCGGCCCTGCCCATGAATCTCAAGGCCCGGCACGAGCGCTTCAAGATATTCTCCGGCGCCCGGCCGGATGTCGAGCGCGTGAAGGCAATCTGGACCGAATGCATGGAGGCAAGTGGCGGCCCCTGGCTGTTCGGCGCCGCCCCAACGGTTGCCGACGCGATGTACGCGCCGGTCTGCACTCGCTTTCGCACCTATGCGGTGGAACTGGAGCCGGAACTTGCGGCTTATTCGGAAACCGTTCTGTCCTGGCCGCTGATGGTCGAATGGACCGAAGGCGCTTTGGCTGAGCCCGAAGAGATCATCGAACTGGAAGTGGAGTTCTGACCCGCTGGGCTGCCCGGAACGGATCGCCTCCTCTCAAGCCGCCTGTTGGGCGGCATCCAGTGGGATTTCGACGTCGATCTCCAGGATCGAGACATTTTCGTCGCGATCCATCTTCACCTGTACCTTGTCATTGTCGACCTGTACGTGCTTGGCAATGACGGCGAGGATTTCCTCGCGAAGCACCGACACCAGATCCGAGCCGGACGAAGCGCGTTCGTGGGCGAGAAGCACCTGCAGGCGTTCGCGCGCCATCGGCGCCGACCTCTGCTTGCGGAAGAGACTGAAAATGCTCATGCAGCTTTCCTTCCGAAAATTTTACCGAAGATGCCCCGTTTTTCGCCGGGGATCGTGATCGGCAGCACCTCGCCGGAAAGGCGGCGAGCGGCGTCGAAATAGGCCATGGCCGGCGCGCTGCGCGCATCCGCGAGAGTGACCGGTGCGCCGATGTTGGACGCGCGCAGAACGTCCATGCTTTCCGGAATGATGCCGATGAGCGGGATCGACAGGATTTCCAGGACGTCATCGACCTTGAGCATGTCACCGCGTTCCGCGCGATTGGCATCGTAGCGGGTGAGCAGCAGGTGCTTTTCCATGCGCTCGCCGCGTTCCGCCTTAAGCGTCTTTGCGTCGAGCAGGCCGATGATGCGATCGGAATCGCGTACCGACGAGACTTCCGGATTGGTCACGACAACCGCCATGTCCGCATGGCGCATGGCCAGCGTCGCTCCGCGCTCGATTCCAGCCGGGCTGTCGCAGATGATCCAGTCGAAATAGCGCTTCAGCTCACCCATGACGCGCTCGACGCCTTCGGGTGTGAGGGCGTCCTTGTCGCGCGTCTGCGAGGCAGGCAGCAGAAACAGCGTCTCGAGTCTTTTGTCGCGGATCAATGCCTGCGGCAGCTTGGCCTCGCCCTGGATCACGTTGACCAGATCGTAGACGACCCGCCGCTCAGCACCCATGACCAGGTCGAGGTTGCGCAGGCCGACGTCAAAGTCGACGACAGCGACTTTCTCGCCTCTCTGGGCCAAGGCGGCTCCGAGCGCGGCGCTGGAGGTCGTCTTGCCAACCCCGCCCTTGCCTGACGTGACTACGATGACTTTCCCCATCTTTCTCTCCTGTTTCCCGGCCGGGTTCCGGCTCAGATAAGTGTCTCTGCCATTATAGTGTCGCCTTCGAGCCAAAGCTGGACAGGCTTCCCGCGAAGGCCGGGGGGCATGTCTTCCGCCATCTTGTAGACGCCGTCGATCGCGAGCAGTTCGGCTTCGAGCTTGCGGCAGAAAATGCGCGCGGATGCGTTACCGACAGAACCCGCCATCGCCCGGCCGCGCAGGGTGCCATAGATATGCACCGATCCGCCTGCGATGATCTCCGCCCCCGAAGCGACTGATCCGATGACCGTGACGTCACCTTCCGGAAAGATGACCGACTGGCCCGAACGCACCGGCTCCCGAATGATGATGGACTGCGATGCCGGCCGAACTTCCGCCGCGCCAGGTTTGCTCTGGCTATTGCGCAATTCGATGATCGGTTCCTTGGCTACGGCCTCGTCGGAAACCGGTTTGCCGCCTTTCAATGCAGGAGGCATACCCTGCGCAAGAATCGACGGGCGGGCGCCCTCTATGCCCATGATACTGACATTCCGCTGGCCGAATTCTCCAAGAAGTTCCTTCAGTTGTGTCCTGTCGATCGGCAGATCGGTGACATCGAGCACAACTGGCCGTCCCAGGAAGAAGCCTGCCGAACGCGCGGCCAGATCATCGAGCCGGACCAGCCAATCATCGAAAGGAAGGTCCGGAGAAAGTACGACAGCCAGGAAAGAGCGGCCCTTGATGCGGATCGAGCGAGCGTCTGTTAGCACTTTGGTCATCTACGTAAAGAAATCGTTGACCATGTCTATCGCCGCTATGGTTAACGGATGGTTAATGTCATCCATCCGTGCCGCGATCTGATCGCAATTTTTTAAGAAACTGTCGCTGAAGTTCCGCCCTAATTCCGCTCTCGGTCCCTTTAATGCCATGACCGCCGTTGCTTCGGGCTATGCTGCAAGCCTGCTCTTGCTGCTTCGTCAAGGTGAACTGGGCACGGTGGGTTTCGTGGCTCACAATCGGGTCCCGAGCCAACGCCTTCTCGAAAGCAGCTTTCTCACACCTCTCGTGAGCGGATAAATCTTCGGGGGCTTTCGGCTCCGGATTTGACGACATCGCACAGGTGAATCAAGCGCTACTGCAAGCCATGATGCGAAACTTCGAAGCGCGCATTTCCGTAATCGGCCTGTCTGCACTTTTATTCAGATGGTTGCCAAGGACGGAGCTGAAGCAGTGATTGGATTCAACCCCTGGGCGGCACTGCGGCCATTCTTTCCTGTGTCGATAGGCTGCCCAACAGGTCTGGCGGGATTTCATTGAAAACGTGATCGGAAGCAAGACCCGAGCCTGAAAGACGCATCGTAGATTGTGCAAGCAATGCTGCTTGCGTTCGGTTCGTCGCCCCAAGTTTTCGCATGATTTGCCGGACATGAACCTTCACCGTAGCCTCTTGCATGTTCAGTTCCCGAGCGATGTGCTTGTTCGATTTTCCGAACCGTAAACGTTCAAGCACTTCACGCTGGCGTTGTGTAAGGGTCGCCGGGGCTTCAGATGAACGATGATGCAGACTGGCGCTGGGGGTCACCGATGCCGAGAGGCTTGCAAGGAACGCTTCAGGAGGGAAATAAATCCCGCCATGGATGATAAAGCTTAAGGCCCGCTTTACTATATCAAGAGGCAAAGCTGCAGGCAGAAATGCCTGAAAACCTAAGCCTGCAACTACGACAGCGTCATTTGGATCATGCCTATCCGAGATAACGGCATAAGGACCTTTGAACGCCGTTTTTACTGCCATGAGCAGTTCTTGTTGCTTGTGATCGCTTAGTGATGCTCCTCCCATATTGATAATCACCAGGCGAATGAGATCCCCATAGTCATCATTGAGTCTATGAATATCGTCGGGTGCATAAGATATAAGATCAAAAGCTGCGTTACGCGCCCAAGGCTCGAGTGCGGATAGAAGGCAAGCGCGCCGCATCTCAAGAATGTCAATCAGAACTATTGAGCCCGTCCTTTTTTCTTGCTCCATGTCCATAGTTGGATTCCCCCTGATTTCATTTGTTATCAAAGCTTCCTATTCTGTCAGCCATAAGGAGTAGATTTCTGATTTTCTGGTTAAATTAGATTTTTTAAATTATCTAATATCTAATACACCCTCAAGTGAGCATATGTCAAAGTCACTAGATGGAAATCAGATTGGTATAATTTTAGCTCCTAAACATACATTTCATTGGTCGGAAATATTTCTATTTTTAGTTTAGTATTCGAGAGGCGGGGAAAGGAAATTCCTGATATCCATCAAGGATGGTGGGGTATTTCGTCTATCTCTGGACGAGCGGGCCTGCCATGCCTTCTGGACGCGAACACGCATGGGATAGCTATTCGCTCTCTTCTTGAGCTTGCATCCCGTGATCAAATTTTCGTGCAAACGTCAGCATTGTGTCTGAGGGCAGTTGGGACATGACCCATCTTTTCGGCTGCAGTACGCGGTAGCCATACCGAAGGGTGCACCGCCTCGACTTTCACCACCGTTCCGGACGAGCCTCGCTCTACTTCACCGCGCCTGCTGTCATGCCGTTGATGAACTGGCGCGACATGATGATGTAGACGATGATGACCGGCGCAGAGGACAGCAACAGGCCGGCAAATAGCACGCCCCAGTCAGTCGTGTACTCGCCCATGAAAGTCGTAAGCCCCTGAGGAAGCGTTTTGAGGTTGTCCTTCTGGATGAAGATCAAGGGAAAGAAGAAATCGTTCCAGATAGGAACGACGTTCTGAATGCACGAAATGACAAGCGCCGGCCGCACCAGCGGCAGCATGATCGACCACATGATCCTCGGCTCGCTCGCGCCATCCATGCGCGCGGCATCTTCGAGCTCGTTCGGCAACGTGCGGATGAAGCCGGTCATGATGAAGACCGTTGTTGGCAGGCCCATCGCGACGTAGATCAGGATCAATGAGAGCTGCGTGTTCAGGATGCCGAGATCACGCATGAGAATGAACAGCGGGATGATGGCAAGCTTCAACGGCAGCGTCAGTCCGGCCAGGAAGAACATCAGCACGAAGCTTGCGCCCCAGAACCGGTATCTTGCGATCCCATAAGCCGCCATCGTGCCGAGAGCCAGGATGATGACGATCGCCGAGGCCGTCACAATCACCGAATTGAGGAGATATCTCAAGAAGTTGGTTTCGGCCCAGATTTTCGCGATATTGGTGACGTTGGAAAAATCGGGGATCGAAAAGGGCGACTGGAAGATCTGTGCGTTCGTCTTGAACGCTGCAAAGACCATGATGACGATGGGGGCAAGCATGACCACTGTGTTCAGGATCAGGATGATCTGAATGAGACCGTCCCGGCCGAGCGCGGACAGAACGCCCCGCCGGTCGTAATAGCTTTCGGAAGCAGCGCTCATATCTGAATCTCTCTGGCGCGCAGCCTGAACGTGATGAAACCCGCCACAATGGCAATGAAGAGAAAAATGAGGACGGCGAGCGCGCTGCCCGCGCCGAAATCCTGCGCTGCGCCTGACTGGTTGCCGAATGCCGTCCGATAGAAATAGAGCCCGAGCACGTCGGTGGCGCCATGCGGGGAACCGTCTAGGCCTGCCATCACATAGGGCAGTTCGAACCAGTTGAAGCTGCCGACGAAGAGCAGCGTGAAGACGACGGTCGCGCTCGGCGCAACCAGCGGCCAGACGATCTTGCTGATCTTGACCCACTCGCTCTCGGTCTCCATCCGGACCGCATCTAGAATTTCACCTGGAATGCGCTGCATGCCGGCGAGAAAAACCAAGGTCGGAAAGCCCACCATGTGCCAGGCATTGGCAGCGATCAGCGCCCAGAGCGCGGTGGAGTCCTGCCCGAGCCACGGCTGGGCAAGGCTGCCAAGCCCGACACCGCGAAGCGAGATATTCACCACTCCGAAAAGCGGATGGAGGAAAAGCTTCCACAGGAAGCCGACGATAATGGTCGAGAGCACTACGGGAAGAAAGACGGAGATGCGGTGGAACGCTGCACCCGGCAACTCACGCCAGAGGCAATAGGCAAGCAGGAAGCCGACGCCGTTCTGCAGCACCATCAGCGCGAAGAAGACCAGGACGTTGTGCAGGAAGGCGTTGACCGTCCATTCCATATAAGGCTGCGTGAACAGGACCTTGTAGAAGTTTGCGAAGCCGACGAATTCGCCTCTCGCCAATCCATGCCATTGGAAAAAGGCATAGGCGAAGGCCGAAGCGATAGGATAGACGACAAACAGTGCAACGAAGGCAAGCGGCGGCACGATGAGCGCCGAAATCCATAGCCTGCGCGCCATAAGAGGCGATCCGGGCATCACAACTCTCTTCATGTTAGGAGAGGGGCAGCGGTTGCTGCCCCTGCATCTGGATCACTTCTTGAAGGGAGCGTACCAGTTGGCAAGCCCGGTCGTCAGGTTCTTGCCGACCTCTTCCGGGGTCGCCTTGTCGCTCAGCAGTTTCTGGATCTCGCTCTGCAACAGGACGGAACCCGATGGCTCACCGTAACGGAAATGCACCAGCATGATATAGGCAATGGAGTGCTTGTTGAGCTCCGCCACTTCGCCCAGGAGCTCATTCTTGAACGTAACACCCGGCACGGCCGAGATGTTGTTCAAGCCGTCTGCAAACATCTGCCCGAACTCCTGGCTAGCAAGGAAATTCACGAACTTGAGCGCCGCTTCCTTGTTTGCCGTCTTGGCGTTGACGGCATAGCCGCCGTCGAAATACTGCGCGACGAGCTTTTCGTCTTCCGCCTTCAGGCCGGGAGTGGCGAAGATGCCGAGCTTGATATCGGGATTTTGTTTCTTGAAATTCGACAGTTCGTAGGAGCCACCGACGAACATGCCCGCCATGCCCGAAGAAAAGAGCTGCTGCGCGGAGGCATAATCCAGGCCGATGAAGCCGTCGGGGAAATATTTGCTGATTTCCTTGAGCTTGGTGAGCGCCTCGACATAGCGCTTGTCGGTGAAGTCGGCCTTGCCGCTCATCAGATCGTCATAGAAGGCGCGGCCCATGATCGTGGAGGCGATGCCGCCAACGACCACTTCATTCTGCCAGGCAGTCGCTGTTCCGTTTGCGAACGGCATGACGCCCGCCGCTTTCAGCTTTTCCGATGCCTGGACAAGTTCGTCCCAGGTCTGCGGCTCGCTGATGCCGTTCTTTTCGAAGACATCCTTGTTGTAGATGACCAGCATGGTCTGGCTCGCGAAGGGCACGGCATAGGTCGTCTTGTCTGAACGCATGCTCTCGGCAGCGAGTGCAGCCGGTGCGAAATTCGCTAAAGCAGGCACGTTGTCCTTGTCGAGGGGTAGCAGGTAACCACCACTGGCGACCGTCTCAAGGCCGCCATACGCGCGGGCGAACATCACGTCTGGACCCGACCCGCCGGCGAGCGCCGTCGACAGGATGGTGTTGTAATTGGTCGCCTCGAAAGCCTCGAATTTGACGGTGATGCCCGGGTTCTTCGCTTCGAATGCGTCGATGAACTTTTCGTATTGCGCCTTGTCTTCCTGGCGCCAGCTCCAGAACGTCAATTCCTGCGCGACCGCCGGCAGAGCCGTCGCCAAAGCTCCCAGCGCGGCTATCGTGCTCAAAACTAGCTTTTTCATCTGGTTCCTTCCTCTTTGATATTTATAGGAGACGAACATGGTTTCAGGCCGCCAACCTCTCCCCCGTTGTCCGGCTGAAATAGTGCACCGCTTCCGGAGCGACGCTCACCACGACAGGCGCGTCGGGCTTGAGAGCTGTCCCGTCGGAGGACCGGACGCTGACAAGCGTGCCGTCGCCGAGCCTCACATACACATAGGTATTGTCGCCCAGGTATTCGGTGTAGACGACGTTGCCCCGGAAACCGCTGGTCGCCTCGCCGGTAGAAACCGTGAGCGCGTCAGGCCGAACGCCGATGACCAGGTCCCGCTCATCCGAGGGCGGAAGCCTGTCGAGCGTAACGGAGCCCGATCCGGCAAGTCCGAGGTTGTTACCGCTCCGCTCGACGTTGAGGAGCGCCATGCGCGGTGAGCCGATAAAAGTTGCAACGAATGTGTTCGCAGGTCTTTCGTAGAGTTCCCGCGGGCTGCCGAACTGTTCCACCTTGCCGTTGTTCATGACGACGATACGGTCGGCCAGCGTCATGGCTTCGACTTGATCATGGGTGACGTAGATCGTCGTGCCGCCGATCTCCCGGTGAAGCCTGGCGATTTCAAGCCGCACATCGGAGCGGAGCGCTGCGTCCAGGTTGGATAGCGGCTCGTCCAGCAGCAAGACCTTTGGCTTTCTGACCAGAGCACGCCCAATCGCGACGCGCTGGCGCTGCCCGCCGGAGAGTTCCCGCGGCTTGCGCTTGAGTAGTGGGTCGAGCCGTAGCATTTTGGACGCTTCATCGATGCGACGATCGATCTCGATCTTGTTCAGCCCCATCAGGCGCGCGCCGAAAGCCATGTTCTCATAGACATCCATATGCGGATAGAGCGCGTAGGACTGGAAGACCATGGCAATGCCGCGCCTGGACGGCGCCACCTCGTTCATGCGCCTGTCATCGACGCGGAACTCGCCTGCGCTGATCGAGTCGAGACCGGCAATCAGCCTGAGCAGCGTCGACTTTCCACACCCCGACGGCCCGACGAAAACGATGAATTCCTTGTCGGCGATTTCGAGATCGATGCCGTGCAGCACATTGATAGCGTTGAAATTTTTTCTGATGCCATTGAGGGTCATCCGTGCCATGGCGGGACTCCGTCCTTTTCAGTTCAGGGGCTTATCGGCGGCAAGCGCCTCAAGCATTCTCGCCGTTTCAACCGGATCACGATGCACGATGCAATGTTGCCATCCGATCTTCCGTGCTGCGATGATATTTTCTTCAATGTCATCGACATAGATGACTTCCTTGTCGGAGCATCGCTCGGTTCGTGACACTTCCTGAAAAATCATGTGGTCAGGCTTCTCCAGGCACATTTCATGTGAAAGGTATTCATGGTCGAAATAGCCGCGGCCCAGAAGATTCTCGCTGATGTAGCGCCAGTGAATGGCCTGATTGTTGCTCAGGCACACGACCCGATGGTGCCGTCGCAGCCGCCGGACAAAGTCTATGAATTCCCCGTATCCCTCGGCAACGTATGCATGTTCGGCTTCGTAAATCCGATCTGAGGACACTGCGAACATGTCGGCGAGCTTGCGCACGTAATCGGGTTCCGTTGATCGCCCCAATCGGAAATCCCGGAAGATTGCCTCCGGAGCATCGCTATAGCGGAATGAGAGATCGGTGTCCCCGGCCTGCAATATGGCCCGGTCACGTGAAGCCGGATCAAGCTTCACGAAAACGCCGCCGATATCAAAGATAAAGAGCTTATCTCGTTTCTCCATGATCCGGTTCCGGCGCTTGTCCCTCATATTGGCAGGCACAACCTATTAGATAATTCCGTTCTGTCAATTAAGATTGGAATTTTTTATTCGTCCCAAATATTTTCAACAGCCTAGCGAAATGAGTTTGCCGGATTGCAGCGGATACCCAGCCGATAAAACACCGAAGCCGGAAGCAAGGCGTGGTCATGAAGCGTGTCTTCGCCATAGCCGGCCATTTGTTTGCATTCGCAAATGCAAAAACAGGCTTGGAAAGACAATTCTCGGCGATTGTTTCGGAAACGCAGCCTCGAAGATGTCGCATGGAATATATAATTCCAAATTATAAACGAATTAGGAATTTTATATCGGCCACGTTCCGTGGATGCGAGGCAATGGGATGGTGGTTCGGTTCGGAGTATCGAAAAAGGGCATCGCGCATGCGCAGATTGGTCCTTTTGCCGTCCCGCTATGGCGATCGTCAGCAATCGATTTCCAACTGTCATCATTGACTAGCTGACGGAAAAATGGAATAAATCATCTGCATTTCTAAAGTAACGGTTCATTTATTCCGTTTTGCTGCCGCGTCGGGAGCGTGGCATGCGGATATGCAACCGGCCGGGAGGGCCGGTTTCCGGATGGACGGGTGCCCGGACACCCCAGAGGAGGACATCACATGAAAAAGCTTTTCCTGAGCGCTGCTCTGTCGGTTTTGCTGAACACGGCGGCTCATGCTGAAACCATTGGTGTTTCGATGGCGCTGTTCGACGATAACTTCCTGACTGTTCTGCGCAGTGGCATGCAGGACTATGCGAAGACGCTCGACGGTGTGACACTTCAGGTCGAAGATGCGCAGAACGATGTCGCCAAGCAGCAGAGCCAGATCCAGAACTTCATCGCCGCCGGAGTTGATGCGATTATCGTCAACCCGGTTGATACCGATGCCACCACGGCCATGTCCAAGATTGCTTCGGATGCGGGCATTCCGCTGGTCTACGTGAACCGCGAACCGGTGAATGTGGATAGTCTGCCTGACAAGCAGGCTTTCGTTGCATCCGAGGAAATTGTCGCTGGCACGCTTGAAACCAAGGAAGTATGTCGGCTGCTGGGCGGCAAGGGTAATGTCGTCATCATGATGGGCGAGCTTTCCAACCAGGGCGCCCGTATGCGCACCAAGGCGGTGCATGACGTCGTCGCTGCTGATGAATGCAAAGGCATGAAAGTCGTTGAGGAGCAGACCGCCAACTGGCAACGCACGCAAGGTGCTGATCTTGTCACCAATTGGCTCTCCAGTGGGATCGAATTTGACGCCGTGATCTCCAACAATGACGAGATGGCGATCGGTGCCATCCAGGCGTTGAAGGCCGCTGGCAAGGACATGAAGGACGTCGTCGTCGCAGGTGTCGATGCCACCCAGGACGCGCTTGCCGCCATGCAGGCGGGTGACCTGGATGCGACTGTGTTTCAGGATGCCGCGGGCCAGGGCAAGGGTGCGCTGGATGCTGCGCTGAAACTTGCCAAAGGGGAGGAGGTGGACAAGAAGGTCTACATCCCCTTCCAGCTCGTCACGCCCGCAAACGTCAAGGATTTCGTCGCCAAGAACTGATCCGTTCTGCATGGGCTGCGCTTCGACGTGGCCCATGCTTCGCTTTTTGCGAGAGGAGGAGACGAAAATGGCCGTCAGCCCTGCAACCATGGCCGCCATACGCAAAAGCGGTGCGATCCCGAACGCGGAGTTCCTGCTGATGGCAGAGGGTATCCGCAAGGAATTCCCGGGTGTCGTCGCGCTCGACGACGTCTCCTTTCGCCTCAAACGTGGCAGTGTCCATGCGCTGATGGGCGAGAACGGCGCGGGTAAATCGACGCTGATGAAAATACTTGCAGGGATCTACAAGCCAGACCAGGGGCGCGTGCAGCTCAAGGGGGTCGATATCCGCCTGGATTCCCCTCTCGACGCGTTGGAAAACGGAATTGCCATGATCCATCAGGAGCTGAATCTGATGGCTTATATGACGGTGGCGGAAAACATCTGGATCCGTCGGGAGCCGTTGAACCGGTTCGGTCTGATCGATCATGGCGAGATGAGCCGCAGGACGGAGGAGCTGTTCCACCGTCTCAACATAGCAATCGATCCCGAGACCCCGGTCAAGGAACTCTCCGTCGCCAACCGTCAGATGGTCGAGATCGCCAAGGCGGTTTCCTATGAATCCGACGTCCTGATAATGGACGAGCCGACCTCGGCGCTGACCGAGCGAGAGGTCAGCCACCTCTTTCAGATCATCCGCAGTCTTCGCGACCAAGGTATCGGCATTGTCTACATCACTCACAAGATGAACGAACTCTTTGAGATCGCGGACGAGTTTTCGGTTTTCCGGGACGGAAAATATATCGGCACCCACTCCTCCAAGGACGTCACTCGCGACGACATCATCCGGATGATGGTCGGCCGCAAGATCACGCAGATGTTTCCGAAGGAGGACGTACCGCTCGGCGAGATCATCCTTTCGGTCAAAGGCCTGACGCTCGGAAGCACGT
This sequence comes from Neorhizobium phenanthreniclasticum, assembly GCF_040066075.1. Lineage (NCBI taxonomy): Bacteria > Pseudomonadati > Pseudomonadota > Alphaproteobacteria > Hyphomicrobiales > Rhizobiaceae > Neorhizobium > Neorhizobium phenanthreniclasticum. The sequence goes on along the minus strand of NZ_JBEAAL010000015.1, from coordinate 53,338 downwards.
TCCGCGATGTGTCATTTGACGTGCGCGCCGGCGAAATCCTGGGCGTTGCGGGTCTGGTCGGTTCGGGGCGTTCCAACGTCGCGGAGACTTTATTCGGTGTCACGCCCGCGACATCGGGCACGATCTCGATCGACGGCAAGGAAGTCGCAATCGACAATCCGACCATGGCCATCCGTCATCGCATGGCTTTCCTGACAGAAGACCGGAAGGACACCGGCTGTTTGCTGATTCTCGATGTTCTCGAGAACATGCAGATCGCCGTCCTGCAGGACAAGTTCGTGAGTAATGGCTTCGTTCATGAAACGGATGTTGCGGCGGCATGTGAGGATATGTGTCGCAAGCTGAGGGTGAAGACGCCGAGCCTGCAGGAGAGGATCGAGAATCTCTCCGGCGGCAATCAGCAGAAGGTCCTGATCGGGCGCTGGCTGCTGACCAATCCACGCATACTGATCCTTGACGAACCAACGCGCGGCATTGATGTCGGCGCCAAAGCCGAGATTCACCGTCTCGTCACGGAAATGGCGAAACAAGGCGTCGCCGTCATCATGATCTCCTCGGAGATGCCGGAAATCCTCGGAATGAGCGACCGGATCATGGTCATGCACGAAGGTCGCGTTACCGGATTTCTGACCCGGGAGGAAGCAACACAGGTCAAAGTCATGGAACTCGCCTCACACTAGAGGCGGCTTCAGGGAGGAAGAAATGAGCAGCGAAAGCCTTGTCAAACCTGACCTGAAGGTCAAGATCGGCCAACGCCGTAGGCGGATGCCGCCGGAGGCGAACATCTTCCTCGTGTTGATCGGCATAGCCTTGGTCTACGAACTGCTCGGCTGGATCTTCGTCGGGCAGAGCTTCCTGCTCAACCAGCAGCGCCTGACAATCATGATCCTGCAGGTATCGGTGATCGGGATCATTGCGGTGGGGGTGACCCAGGTCATCATCACCGGTGGGATCGATCTCTCGTCCGGATCGGTCGTCGGCTTGACGGCCATGTTGTCAGCCAGCTTCGCCCAGTCCTCTACCTGGCCGCGCGCACTCTACCCGAGCTTGACGGACCTGCCGTTCTTCATTCCGATCGGGGTCGGCATTCTGGCGGGACTTCTGGCCGGCTACATCAATGGACAGCTGATCGCCAAGACAAAAATTCCGCCCTTCATCGCCACGCTTGGCATGATGGTGACCGCCCGCGGCATTTCGAAGTGGTACACCAAAGGCCAGCCGGTCTCTGGTCTCACCGAGCAGTTCACTTTCGTCGGAACAAGCATATGGCCGGTCGTGGTCTTCCTCCTGGTCGCGACCATCTTCCACGTGGCGCTGCGATATACTCGCTACGGCAAGTTTACTTACGCTATCGGTGCGAATGTCCAGGCGGCGCGGGTATCGGGCATCGATGTGGAACGGCATCTCGTCAAGGTCTATGCAATTGCCGGCATGCTTGCCGGACTTGCCGGTGTGGTGACTGCTGCCCGTGCGCAAACGGCGCAGGCCGGCATGGGTGTAATGTATGAGCTCGATGCCATCGCTGCGGCGGTCATCGGCGGCACTTCGCTCGCCGGCGGTGCAGGACGGATCACCGGCACGGTCATCGGCACCATCATCCTTGGCGTCATGACCTCCGGCTTCACCTTCCTGAGAGTCGATGCGTATTATCAGGAGATCGTCAAAGGCATGATCATCGTGGCCGCGGTCGTAACGGACGTCTATCGCCAGAAGAAACGCGCACAGCGCTGAACAAGGAACATCTGTCATGGCGATCGCCTTCGGCCTCAATCATATGGCGGCTCCCCGCCTGCCGCTCGGCTCGTTTTTCGATCTTGCAAAGAGGCTGGGCATTAGCGCCGTCGAAATCCGCAACGACCTTCCCGGTCGGGCAATCCTCGATGGCACGCCTCCTGCAGACGTCAAAGCGACCGCCGAGGAGCGGAACCTCTCCATTCTTTCGATCAATGCATTGCAGCGCTTCAACAAGTGGAATGGCGAGCGCGAGGCTGAAACGCGCGCCCTTGCTTGCTATGCCGAGGCTTGCGGTGCGAAGGCGCTTGTCCTCGTTCCCGTCAATGATGGCCATAGCCATGCCGGCAAGGACAGGCTCGGCGACCTGAGAATCGCGCTGAGGCAATTGCGGCCGCTGCTCGACGATGCGGGCCTCATTGGGCTTGTCGAGCCCCTGGGTTTTGTCGGTTGTTCGCTGCGTTCGAAGAGGGAAGCGGCTGACACAATCGGAGAACTTGGTTTCGAAAAGACCTTCCGGCTGGTTCACGATACCTTTCACCATATGCTCGCGGGAGAAGCGGATTTCTTTCCGCAGCTGACCGGCTTGGTGCATATTTCAGGCGTGACCGATAGGAAGACGCCGGTCGGCGGTTTGCGCGACTCCCACCGAGTGCTGGTGGATGCAGGCGATCGTCTCGATAACCTTGGCCAGATTCGCACGCTGCTCCATGGTGGCTATGAAGGATCATTCTCCTTTGAGCCCTTTGCCGAAGAGGTGCATCAACTCGACGATCCGGCTGCAGCATTGAGGGCCAGCATGGATTTCATGTCCTTGCATCTCCAATCCCCCAGGGAGCGCCTAGCTTTCCAGGAGGCTGACCCAGCGGCGCTCCGCGAAGGAACGGGCCATGGCGTGGATGCTGCGCTCGATCCTCAAGCCGTCGTCAAAATGGATCAGATGCGCTCTTTCACCCCGGATCGCCGATAACAATTCCCGGCATTCGATGATCTTCAGGTCGTTGAAGCCAAGGCCGTGGCCGGGTGCGGGGATGAAGCGATCATAAGGCGCATGGATCGGAGCAGCCAAAATCCTGCGGAACCCTTGTTCCGCCTTTTCGCCGGCATTCTGGTAGAGTTCGATCTCGTTCAGCCGCTCCTGATCGAAGAGGATCGAACCTGTAGAACCGAAGATCTGCAAGGCGATGCGGCCTTTTCGGCCCCAGGCGGAGCGGTTGGCCATGAGCACGCTGGAGATGCCACATTCGAGCCGCAGCAGCACGCTCGCGATATCGTGGTTCTCGACCGCGCGAGATCCGCCACTAGCAAGCGGCCGTTCGGCATAGGGTTTTACCATGTCGGCGATGACCGTCTCCACGTGACCGAACAGGATGAAGAGCAATGACAAGGGGTGCACGGCGAAATCGTCGAGCGCGCCGTAACCGGAGCTTGCCTCACTCTTCCAATAGAAGAGGGACTGTGGATCGGCCATGAAATCCTCATCCATCTCGACGCGGACGTGATTGACGGCGCCGATCGAGCCTCCGTCGATCAGTGCCTTGATTTGGCGGATCATCGGGTTCTGGATATAGTTGTAGCCCATCGCGGCGACCTTGCCGGATCGCGCGGCCGCCGCCTGCATGCGTTCCGCATCGGCAAGCAGTGGCGCCATCGGCTTCTCGCACCAGACATGCTTCCCGGCTTCGAGCGCGGCGATCGCCATTTCCGCGTGAAAGGCGTTCGGCGTGGTGACGGAGATGACGTCGACATCCGCATTGTCGATAAGGTCACGCCAGTTACCCGTCGAAGTGGCGAAGCCCAGTTCGGCGGCCTTGCGGGCGGCGAGGTCGGCATTCACTTCAGCGAGCGCCACCGGCCTCGGCCGCTCCACGTCGCCGAATACGCCGGCAACCGAATTCCACGCCAGAGCATGGCACTTGCCCATATAGCCGGTGCCGATCAGGCCGACGCCCAAATCTGTCATTTCATCCTCCCGAACGGCATGCGGATGTCGAGACGGCGCGTCACGGATTGTCGCGCTGGAAAATCCAGTCGTGGTCCGGATGATTCTTGAACCGCCATTTGCGGATCGGACCGGCCATGACGTTGAGGTAATACATCTCGTAACCATAGGGTGCGCCGCAGGGATGGTGACCCTTCGGCACCAGAACCAGGTCGCCGTCCGAGACGGCCATGGTCTCGTCGAGCGAGCCATCCTCCGTAAAGACGCGCTGGAAGCCAAAACCCTTCGACGGATTGAGCCGATGATAATAGGTCTCTTCCAGATAGGTCATGTCGGGGAGCTTGTTCTCGTCATGCCGATGCGGAGGATAGGAGGACCAGTTTCCGGAAGGCGTAAAGACCTCCGTCACGAGCAGGCTATCGGCCACGTCGCGCTCCTCCATCGCGATCGGATAGATGTAGCGCGTATTGGCATCCTTGCCGCGTGTGTTGAGCGCCAGGCCTTCGGGACCGATCGCCATTGCCTCGCGGCCGGGTTTTCCCGGTGCGGTACAGACAGCCAGTTCGCAGTCGGTGGTGGCGCAGGCGCTCCACTCGGAATCCGCGGGAATGTAGACGCAATGCGGCGGCTTGCGTTCGAACACGTTCATCCGGTCGCCGAGTTCTCCGAAATTCTTGCCCCCGCCGCTGATCTCAGCCTTGCCTTCGACAAGCACAAGGATGGCTTCCTTGTCTTCGGTCTTCTCCGCGGCGGTCTCGCCGGGTTTCAGTTTATAAAGCCCGAAACCGACATATCCCCAGCCCGCATCCTTGGGCGTCACGTCATGGACTTTGCCGGATATGCCTTTCGGCTTTCGAAGCAGGTTTGTCATGCAGCCGCCTCCGCCTTGTCCAGCCCGGCAGCCTTCGCCATCGCCTTCAGCGAGGAGAGCCCCAAGCTCTGGTATTCAAACGGATTGCGCACATCCGGGTCCTGTTCGGCTTCGATGACGAGCCAGCCTTGATAATTGTGTTCGGCGGCAATCTCCAGCACGGGCGGGAAATCCACGCCGCCTTGCCTGTCGCCGGGAACCGTGAAGACACCACGCCGCACGCCTTCAAGGAAGGAGAGGTTCCCCTCCCGAACCTGGCGGGCGATTTCCGGCCGCACGTTCTTCGCATGGATATGACCGACGCGCCCCATGTACTTCTTTGCGACGCGCTCCGGATCACCGCCGCCGAACAGGCAATGGCCGGTGTCGAGCAGGAGCTTGGTATGCGGGCCGGTATTCTCCATCAGCTTGTCGATTTCGTCTTCGCTTTCAACGATCGTTCCCATGTGATGGTGGTAAACCAGCGTAATTGCCTGGCTTGCCGCATATTCGGCCAGCGTCTCGACACACGCACCAAAGAATTTCCACTGATCCTCGGCGAGTTTCGGCCGGTTGTTCAACGCTTTGCTGTCGTCGCCGTGGATAGCGTTCGAGGTTTCGCAAACGATGATCACCTTCGAGCCCATCGCTTTGAGGAGATCGAGCGCCGGTTGCATGGCAGCCTTTTCTTCGTCGACCGAATTCGTGAGCAGGTTCAGCGAATGCCAGCCGGATATGTATCGCAGCCCGTGCGGTTCCAGTGCGGCTTTCAAAGCTTGCGGCTCCTGCGGGAACTTGTGTCCCTTCTCGATGCCGTCGAAGCCGATTTCAGACGCTTCGTCCAGGCATTGGTCGAGGCTGATATGGGCGCCGAGCGAACGGTCGTCGTCGTTCGACCATGCGATGGGATTGGTGCCGTAGAGAATCATGCTAACGTCTTTCCTTCAGCGCCGTTTCGTAGCGGAGGCGGGCCTCGTTGACTTGGGTGCGGGGCGAAACCTCGGGGACTGCGACATCCCACCAGAAGCCACCGACATCCGGTGTGGGATAGGGATCGGTGCCGATAACGATCACGGTCACTTTTTCGGCATCGCGCGCCGTCTCCAGCTCGATCTCCAGCTCCGCAATGGATGCAACCTTGAGCGCACGCGCTCCCATGGAGGCGGCGTGCGCGGCGAAATCGATCTGCATTGCGTTGGTCTGGCTGGTGTGTTCGTAGAGATTGTTGAACTCGGCGCCGCCTGTTGCCGTCTGCAGCCGGTTGATGCAGCCGTAACCGCGATTGTCGGTGATAACGACGGTTATCTTGACGCCCATGGCGACGGCGGTCGCGAGCTCCGAGTTCATCATCATGTACGAGCCGTCGCCGACCATGACGATCACGTCGCGATCCGGTTCGGCCATCTTGATGCCAAGCCCGCCGGCAATCTCGTATCCCATGCAGGAAAAGCCGTATTCCATGTGATACGAGAGGGGCCGCCCGGCCTTCCAGAGCTGATGCAATTCTCCCGGCATCGTGCCGGCGGCGCACATGACGACGGTATTGTCGACCGCCGCACGCTGGACTGCGCCGATCACCTGCATGTCCGTCGGCAAGGTGTTCGCATCCTCAGGCGCGGCAGTGATCCGATCGGCGCCGGCAAACCAGTCTTGCTTCAGAGTGACGGGGAGTTCGTTGAAGCGCTGATTGCCCAAGGCCTCGCTCAGAAGCGAGAGCCCCACCTTTGCATCGCAGACAACCGGGATGGCATCGTGCTTGGTGCTGTCATAGGGCTGAACGTTGAGCGCCAGGATGCGGCGTTCGGGATTGCGGAAGAGGGCCCACGAACCCGTCGTGAAATCCTGGAAACGCGTGCCGACGCCGATGATGAGGTCTGCGTCCGTGCAGACGGCGTTGGCGCTCGATGCGCCGGTCACGCCCACCGGGCCGAAATTGGCGTCATGATCCCAGGGCAAAGCCGATTTGCCGGCCTGGGTCTCGACCACGGGAACGCGATGGCGCTCGGCAAACGCCTTCAATTCTTCTGTCGCATCCGAGAAGTGCACGCCGCCACCTGCGACAATGACCGGTTTCTGAGCAGCCTTCATGGCATCCACGGCGCGCCGCAACTCGTGCTCGTCGGGGCGGGGCCGCCGGCGATGCCAGGTCTTCTTCTCGAAGAAGCTTTCCGGATAATCATAGGCCTCGGCCTGGGCGTCCTGGCAGAATGCAAGCGTCACGGGGCCGCACTCGGCCGGATCGGTCATGATCCGCATGGCGCGTGGCAATGCCGTCAACAGGTGCTCCGGGCGCATGATGCGGTCGAAATAACGGCTCACCGGACGGAAGCAGTCATTCACCGTGACGATGCCGTCACCGAAATCCTCGATCTGCTGCAGGACGGGATCGGGACCCCGGTTGGCAAAGACGTCACCCGGGATGAAAAGAACCGGGAGACGGTTGACGTGAGCAAGCGCGGCCGCAGTCACCATATTGGTGGCTCCAGGGCCGATGGATGACGTCACCGCCATGGCGCGCCTGCGCCGCAACTGCTTGGAATAGGCGATGGCGGCATGAGCCATCGACTGCTCGTTCTGGCCGCGATAGGTCGTCAATTTGTCCTTGACTCCCGCAAGCGCCTCTCCCATCCCGGCGACATTGCCATGACCGAAGATCGCCCATATCCCGGCGATGAAAGATTCACCCTCCTCGGTCATTTGACTGGCGAGATAACGCACCATCGCTTGCGCGGCCGTGAGCCTTACCGTTTTCATGCCACTTTCTCCTCGCGGCTGTCCTCGCGCGCACGGTCCCAGATCGCGCATAACTCGCGATATCTGGTTGCCATGTCGGCGATAGCCGTTTCGTCTGTGATCTCCCGGGCAAGCCACTTCCGCGCACAATCGCCGAAGATTGTGCGCCCGACTGCGAACCCCTTGACGAGATCGAAACGGGCGGCGGTGCGAAAGCTCTCACTCAGCTCCTCAATGGGTGCATCCAATCCGAGCACCACGATGCCTCGGGTATAAGGATCGTGTTTGACGATCGCGTCGCAGGCTTTCGACCAGGATGCTGCTGTTTTCATCGGCTCCAGTTTCCACCAGTCCGGATAGATCCCGATCTCGTAGAAGCGCTCGATCACCGCGGCGACGGTGCCGTCATCCATTGGCCCGACTTTTGAAGGGATCACCTCCAGCAGGAACTCCAGCCGGTTCCTTCGGGTGGCCGCAAACAGACGTGAGACCACTTCCTCCTGCTGCCGCTTCATCTGCGCGTCGTCGTCGGGATGATAGAAACACAGCACCTTGGCAACGTTGTTGATAGGCCATTCCGACAGGCCGCCAAGATCCGGTCCGAGCTCCGGCTCCAGAACGAGGGGACGGGAGCCCGGCAACTCCACCGGACGTCCGATCCATAGGCCGGTTCCAGTCGCCTTGTAGAGCGTCTCGCGCCCCAGACGGCTGTCGCAGAGGATACCGTAGCCGGGGCGTCCCGCCGCGACATCGAGCGCGGCTCTCAGGCAAAGACTCTTAAAGGCATCGATCTTCGCTGGATCGGCTCCGGCCTCTTTCGCGATCGCTTCGATCTGCATGCGATGATCGAACGCAAAGACCCGCATTTCCGGCCAGTCACCGTCGCGGTTCGTGGACCAGTGGACCTGTTCAAGTGCCTCATCCTTACGGAGCGCCTTGTTGCGAATGCCGGTGCGGAAGAAATATTGGAGCTCCTCCCAGCTCGGATAGGCGGGAGTGCAGCCGTGCCGCGAAACGGCGAAGGCGCCGCAGGCGTTTGCATATTTCAGGCTGGTCAGCCAGTCTTCTCCGCTCAGCCAGCCTTTGAGGAGGCCGGACATGAAGCCGTCACCGGCTCCGAGCACATTGAAGACCTCGATCGGAAAACCCTGGCCGGTCTGGCCGTTGTCGAGAGAATCCGGAATCTCGCCGTCAAAGACCGCTGCTCCCATGGGGCCGCGCTTGCAGACCAGTGTCGCCTTCGAAACTTTCCTGACGGTTCGAAGCGCTTCCAGCGTGTCAGTTGAGCCGCCGGCGATATGGAACTCTTCTTCGGTGCCGACAATGAGATCGAACAAGGAGAGGGTAGACTGCAGCTTTGCAGTCACGCGCCGGGACTCGATGAAGCGGCTTTCGCCCGCGTCATGGCCGGCGAGTCCCCACAGATTCGGCCGGTAATCAATGTCAAGCGCAGTGCGGGCGCCGTTCTCCCGGGCCAGTTTCAGTGCCTTGAAAACGGCCGCCTCCGTGCGAGGGTGTGACAGATGCGTGCCCGTGGCGCAGACACAGCGAGCTTCCGCGATGAAGGCCGGGTCGATATCGTCCTCGCAAATGGCCATATCGGCACAGTTCTCGCGATAGAAGATCAGCGGGAACTGTTCCTGATCGCGAATGCCGAGCAGGACCAGCGCCGTCAGCCGCTCGGGATCGGTTCTGACGCCACGGACGTCGACGCCTTCGCGTTCGAGCTGCTCGCGGATGAAGCGGCCCATATGCTCGTCGCCGACGCGGGTGATAAGCGCCGATTTCAGGCCGAGGCGGGCAGTCCCGGCGGCGATGTTGGTCGGTGATCCGCCGATATATTTGTTGAAGGAGGCCATATCCTCCAGCCGCCCGCCGACCTGTACTCCGTACAAATCGACGGATGATCGGCCGATCGTGATCAGATCGAGTGACACAAGCCGGATCCTCCCTGCAGCTTGGAGCTAGCCTACGGCCCGCTACTGACGGAAGCTGCCAATTTCCATCATTTTTCCCGGATTTGGATTTTAAATTCCATTTTCTTTATTTACAATACAAAAATTCATTTCTCGGGACGTTCCGTCCCGACGGCTACCGCCAATGTGATGGCGAGGCAGAGCGTGGCGGAAAGCGAACGGAAAGCACCGAAATCCACCTCGGATACGGAGAGAATAGTTGCTGGAAACTTGCGCAGCGGGCTGACGATCGTGTCTGTGATGGCAACGACCGGCAAGCCGTGGGCGGAGACTGCCTCGACCATGTCGATCGTGTCTGCGGTGTAGGGGGAAAACGTGATCGCCAGCAGGGCGTCTCCGTCTCGAACTGCATTTCGATTCTCCAGCCGACCGACCGCGCTGTGCAGCATGGCTGGCACATTCATCTTCTCGAATGCATACGCCATGTAGCTCGCGACCGGGAAAGATCGGCGCATGCCGATGATGTGAATCATCTGCGCTTTGGCCAGAATTTTCACCGCCTGCTCCAGGGTGTGCGGCTCTATCGTCTTCAGCAGGTTTTCGAGTGAAGTCCGTCCCGCTTCGACGAATTCCGCGAGCAAGGCGGAAGGGCTGCCTTCCGCCTTCTCCCGCAGATGGCCCAACCGGGTCGAATAATCCGGCCACCCCCCGACATAGGAGTCGCGAAACAGCCGCTGCATTTCGGAGAAACCGGAAAAGCCCAGGATCTGACAGAAGCGCATGAAAGCGGAGGGTTGAACGCCCGCGCCCTCGGCCATCTCGGCAACCGTGGACACGGCTATGCGATCCTTGTTGGCGGCAACGTAGTCGGCGCATTGCCGCAGCCGTTTGGGAAGGCTTTCGGATACTTCCAGCAACCGCTCCTCGAATGCCTTTATGGTGGCCGGCACGCCGATGTCTCCCATGGTCACCCTTCCTGCTTCTGCGCTTGACACAAACGAAATCCCAATCTAGCAAAATGGAACATATATTCCAAATTAGCGCTTGGACAGTCTGACAAGAACATCATCCCCGATAATCGAACAAGCAGTCCTGCGATGCCGTGAGGCTTGGGTATTCGCAAAGCCTGCGGAGGAGAAATCATGGTGACGAAACTGGCACTCTTGGGAGCGGGCCGAATCGGCAGGGTGCATGCACGCGCGATCGCGCAGGACAAGCGGGCGAAGCTCGTCTGCGTCGTGGATGCCGTGGCGGATGCGGCGAAATCGATCGCCGACAGCACCGGCTGTGCGGTCAGCACCATCGATGCCGTCGAAGCCGATGGCAATATCGACGCGGTGATCATCTGCACGCCGACCAATACGCATGCCGATCTGATCGAGCGGTTCTCCATGGCCGGCAAGGCGATCTTCTGTGAAAAACCGATCGATCTCGATGTGGCGCGCGCCAGAGCCTGCGCGGAGACCGTCAGCAAGACCGGGGCGAAGGTGATGCTTGGCTTCAACCGCCGCTTTGATCCGCATTTCCGGGCCGTTCGCAAGGCGATCGATGACGGCAGGATTGGCAACGTGGAGATGGTGACCATCATCAGCCGCGACCCAGGCCTGCCGCCGGCGGACTATATCAAGGTTTCCGGCGGTATCTTTCGCGACATGACCATCCATGATTTCGACATGGCTCGTTTCCTGCTCGGGGAGGAGATCGCGAGCGTGATGGCGTCCGGGTCGGTCCTGGTCGATCCGAAGATCCGCGAGTTGGGTGATTACGACAGTGCGAGCGTCATCCTGACCACGGCCAGCGGCCGGCAATGCGTGATCTCGAACTCCCGTCGCGCCAGTTACGGCTACGATCAGCGGATCGAGGTGCACGGCTCCCTTGGTTCCATTGCGGCGGAAAACCAGCGGCCCGTCTCCATCGAGCTTGCCACGAAGGACGGTTTTACACGCCCTCCGCTGCATGACTTCTTCATGACCCGCTATACGGCGGCTTATGCTGCGGAAATTTCCGCCTTCATTGACAGCCTTGAGACCGGCTCGGCACCATCGCCTTCCGTCGAGGACGGGCTGGCCGCACTTGCCCTGGCGGATGCAGCCCTTCGGTCAGTCAGAGAGCAAAAGATCATTCCGGTCTAGACATGACTGAATGCCGACCGGAATTGACAGCTTGGAAGGGACCGCCGGCGCCGACCCCTTCGGGCTCGTCAACAAGACGCGGTTTCTGGTCGGCCGGGTCGGAAACTCTGCAGCCTTTCCGGCCGATCCGGTTTAGAAATTCAGCGGCCGCTCGCCGTCCTCATCGCGGATCCAGGTCGGCAGGCCGATCCTGTTCAGGATGCTGAGGAAGGGCTTCGGAGGAAGTTCCTCCACGTTTGCCATCTTCCTCACATCCCATTCGCCGGTGGCGATCAGCATGGCGGCGGCAACCGGCGGGACGCCGGCGGTGTAGGAGATACCCTGCGAGCCCACTTCGTTATAGGCGTCCTTGTGGTCGGCGACATTGTAGATAAATACCGTCCGTTCTTTACCGTCTTTAATGCCCTTCACGAAATCGCCGATACAGGTCTTGCCTTCGTATTCCGGGGCGAGCGATGCCGGGTCTGGCAGGCAGGCCTTGACGACCTTGAGCGGCACGACTTCCGAGCCGTCCGCGAGCTTGACCGGCTGCTCGGACAACAGGCCGATGTTCTTCAGCACTGTGAAAACATTGATGTAGTGGTCACCGAAGCCCATCCAGAAGCGCACGTCGGCGCCATCCATGTTCTTCGCCAGCGAGTGGACCTCGTCATGACCGCAGAGATAGGCGCGACGTGTGCCGACGACCGGCAGGTCGTAGTCCTTGCCGATCTCGAACATCTTGTTGACCTTCCATTCGCCGCCCTGCCAGGAATAGACGACGCCGGTGAATTCGCGGAAGTTGATTTCCGGGTCGAAATTGGTGGCGAAATACTTGCCATGGCTGCCGGCATTGATGTCGACGATGTCGACATCCGTCACCTTGTCGAGATACTCGTCCTTGGCAAGGCGCGCATAGGCGTTGACGACGCCCGGGTCGAAGCCGGCGCCTAGGATGGCGGTGATGCCCTTTTCCTCGCATTCGGCGGCGCGCTTCCACTCGTAATTGCCGTACCACGGCGGGGTTTCGCAGATCTTGTTCGGCTCTTCATGGATCGCGGTGTCGATATAGGCGACGCCGGTGTCCAAGCAGGCGCGCAGAACCGACATGTTGAGGAATGCGGTGCCGACGTTGATGACGATCTGCGAATTGGTCTTTTTGATCAGTTCTTTGGTCGCCTCGATGTCCAGCGCATTCAGCGCGTGAGCTTCGAGCACGCCCGGCTGTTTCATCGCGTTCTTCTCGCGAACCGAAGCGATGATCTTGTCGCATTTCGCTTTCGTGCGTGAAGCGATGTGGATGTCTCCGAGGATATCATTGTTCTGGGTGCATTTGTGCGCCACGACCTGGGCGACGCCGCCGGCGCCGATGATGAGAACGTTCTTTTTCATTTTTGAGGATATCTCCTTCTATCCGGTTTAGCGCCTCAGGAGAGGCTCCGCTCATAGTCCGCGTAGGTGAATTCGCGGACCGTTCGAATGCTGCCATCGAGCTCCCTGATGGCGATCGCCGGCATCTTCACACCATTGAACCAGTTCTTCTTGACCATCGTGTAACCGGCGGCATCCTGGATGGAGATCCGGTCGCCGACGTTCAGTTCGTTCGGAAAATCGAACTCGCCGAAAATATCGCCAGCAAGGCAGGACTTGCCGCAAACCATGTAGCGATACGGCCCGGCGTTCGGAGCCACTTTGGCACTTTCGCGATAGATCAGAAGATCCAGCATATGGGCTTCGATCGAACTGTCGACGATGGCGAGATGTTTGCCATTGTGGAGCGTGTCGAGAACGGTGGTCTCCAGGGTGGTGGACTTGGTGATGGAAGCTTCGCCCGGCTCCAGATAGACCTGCACGCCGTATTTATCCGAGAAGTCCTTCAGCCGGTCACAGAAAGCATCGAGGGGATAATTCTCGCCGGTGAAATGGATGCCGCCCCCGAGGCTCACCCACTCCGCTTGTCTCAGAAGTGGACCGAACTTTTCCTCGACCTGACCAAGCATGCGGTCGAAGAGCGAGAAATCGTTGTTCTCGCAATTGTTGTGGATCATGAAGCCGCTGACGCGGTCCATCACCTTCTCGACCTTTCCGACATCCCATTCGCCAAGGCGCGAGAAGGGACGGGCAGGATCGGCAAGATCGAAACTCGACGAACTCACCTGCGGATTGAGGCGAAGGCCGCGGACGATGCCGGCAGCCTTGTCCGCGAAGCGCTCAAGCTGGCCGATCGAGTTGAAGATGATCTTGTCGGCGTGGGAGACGACCTCATCGATCTCGTAATCGGCATAGGCGACCGAATAGGCATGCGTTTCCTTGCCGAACCGTTCATGGCCAAGGCGGACCTCGTTGAGGGACGAGGAAGTCGTGCCATCCATATAGTCGCGCATGAAATCGAAGACCGACCAGGTGGCGAAGCATTTGAGCGCCAGCAGTGCTTTGGCGCCCGAGCTTTCCCGGACATAGGCGATCTTCTCCATGTTGCGGAGAAGTTTCGCCTTGTCGATCAGGTAATAGGGGGTCGTGAGCTGCATCTTGAAAACCCGTTGGCGTTCGGTGTGTCGGCCTTTTGCCGCGATAATGTAACGTCGGCGTGAAACGGTCGTCAGGACCGCGCAAGACGGTTCGGGGGATCGTTTCTGCCGGAGATGACGGAGGGATCAGGAGGGGATGGTGACGGCGATCCGGGGCCGGACCAGGGCTTTCGCGCTCATGCCGCGCTGGCGCATCGCCGTGCGGACCAGCGCAACGGCATCCCGTCTCGTTCTCGTGAAGACGAGGCTAAATACTCCTGGGCACGCTCCGATGACGAGCGTCTTGAAGAATTCTTCCGTTCGGGGGGCATCAAATTCGACTGAGCCCATCCCCGATTGGAAGAGGGCGTCGTGAGACATGGCGTCCTCTCCAACCAGCAGATGAAACCTGCAACAAGCTAGGCCAGCCTTATAGCATCGTCCGATAGGAATTCAACTTGCAAGGCCGGCTAACTTGCCTGGTCGTGCTCTCTGCATCGCCAGGGTCTTCAGGAGTGGAAGTCCAGACCGATATCGAGTGTCGGTGCGCTATGGGTGATCCAGCCGACGGACAGGAGGTCGACGCCCGAAGCCGCGATGGCGGCGGCCGTTTCCGGCGTGATGCCGCCGGAGGCCTCCGTGATCGCCCGGCCTCCGACGATCGTTACGGCCTCGCGGAGCTGTTCTGGCGTCATGTTGTCGAGTAGCACGGCATCGACGCCGATCTCCATGGCTTCGCGAAGCTGGTCGAACGTATCGACTTCTACCTCGATCTTTACCATGTGCCCGACATTCGCTCTGGCTCGCCGGATGGCCTCCGAGACACCGCCGGCGATCGCAACGTGATTGTCCTTGATCAGCACTGCGTCATAAAGCGCGAAGCGATGGTTCAGGCCGCCGCCGGCCCGGACGGCATATTTCTCGAGTGCTCGAAGCCCCGGGGTCGTCTTGCGTGTGCAGACCACCGCCGCCCTGGTGTTGCTTACCGCATTCACGATACGTGCCGTAACGGTTGCGATGCCCGACAGGTGGCCGAGGAAATTGAGTGCCGTGCGTTCTGCCGTCAGCAGGCCGCGAGACGGCCCTTCGATCGTCGCGATGGTATCACCTGGACCCACCGTCGTCCCGTCCTGAACATGGCGAGTCATTGTGATCGCGGGATCGACGAGTTCGAAGGCGAGTGCGGCGGCATCAAGGCCGGCGATCACGCCGGCTTTACGCGCAGCCATGACGACTGTCGAGCGATGCTCGGAGGGAATGACGGCCGCCGAAGTCACATCGCCGGCAAGGCCAAGGTCCTCGATGAGTGTGGCACGTACCAGCGGTTCGACAATCAGCCGGGAAGGAGAAACGAAGGGCATCAGGCACTCCTGGCAAGAGGATGGGAAGCGGTCGTGCGGGCAATTTCGAGCGCTTCGTCAAGGCGCATTTTCCGGCGCTCGGCGTAGGCGAGCTTGAGCGGGAAATCCGTGCGGGCATGTGCCCCGCGCGATTCCCGCCGCATCGACGCAAAGACTGCGATCAACAGTGCGACCATTGCGGGATCGGACGCAGGCCCCTCACTTTCGGCAAGCTGCAGCAGGCTTGCGATTGCGCCGTGAATGGCGCCGGCATTGCGCAGCACGCCAAGATGCCGCGAGACGATCTGCCGGACGGCGGAGACATCGGCCGGTCCGGGAAGGGCGATCCCCCGCACCCGCCGCGGCGCGACAGTCGCCATGCCGGCGATATCCTGCGCGGCGCGCATGCCCATAACGCCGGCTTCGAGAAGCGAATTGCTGGCAAGCCGATTGGCTCCGTGAAGGCCGGTCGATGCGGTCTCCCCGACCGCCCAGAGACCTCTGACCGTGCTTCGTGCATTCTCATCCGTAGCAATGCCGCCCATGTGATAATGCGCCGCCGGCCTGATCGGGATGAGTTCACAGGAGGGATCAATGCCCGCCTTCCGGCACAAGGCGTCGATCTGCGGGAAGCGGCTGGCGAAACGGCTACCAAGCGCCGTCCGGCCATCGAGGAAAACGCGGCCGCCGCGGGCGAGCTCGGCACTGACTGCGCGCGCCACGACATCACGGGGCGCAAGCTCTGCGCGGACCTCTCCGGCGAGGAACCTCTCACCCCGTTCATTCACCAGCGTTGCACCTTCGCCACGGACTGCCTCGCTCACCAGAACCAGGGGGCGTTTCGGAGAATCAAGCGCCGTGGGATGGAACTGCACGAATTCCATGTCTGCAAGCTCCGCTCCGGCCCGGGCCGCCAGCATGATGCCCTGGCCGAAATTTCCGATGGGGTTGGTGGTTGCGTCATAAAGTCCGCCAATGCCGCCGGTGGCGAGCACGACGCGCGAGGTCGGAAGGATTGCCGTTCCGTTGCGCGTCGCGCCGAGCAGGCCGCAGACTATTCCTTCCTCGACCAAAAGCCGCCGCACCTCGAAGCCGGTCAACACCGTGATCGACGACGTCCGCAGGACGGCCTCTACCAGGGCACAGACGATTGCTGCGCCGGAGCCGTCGCCTCCGACATGCAGGATACGGCGGCGGGAATGAGCAGCTTCAAGCCCAAGCGAGAATGCGCCGTTGGCCGCCCTGTCGAAAGTGACGCCGAACCGTTCCAGCATGGCGATTGCAGTAGGCGCCTGCCACAGGATCGAAGCCGCCGCAGCCGCATCGCACAGTCCGTCACCCGCCGCGAGTGTATCAGTCAGATGCAGGTCGGCGCTGTCGTCCTCGCCGAGGCTTGCGGCGACGCCGCCCTGCGCCCAGGCGCTGGACGTTTCCGCGCCAAGTTCCGCCCGCGTGATGAGCACGACCGGCTGCGGCGCCAGCTTCAGCGCTGTTACAAGGCCTGCCAGCCCGCTTCCGACAATCGCGACGCGGCCGGCAAGATGGTTCAAGACCTCGGTCATATCGCCAGCATCCTTTCCACCGCGCGCCGCGCAGCCGTGGCGACCGCCCGATCGACGGTCACCTCATGGAGGTTCTCCTCCAGCGCCTTGCGGATGTTGGAGAGCGTGATCCGCTTCATGTGCGGGCAAAGATTGCAGGGCCGCACGAATTCGACATCCGGATGATGAACGGCGACATTGTCGCTCATCGAACATTCCGTCAGCAGCACGACGCGCGCCGGCTTCTTTTGGCCGACATAATCCGACATGACCGCAGTTGAGCCGGCGAAATCGGCTTCCGCCACGACATCCGGTGGACATTCCGGATGGGCGAGAACCATGACGCCCGGATGGGCTTCGCGCAGGTCACGGACGTCCTGGGCATTGAAGAGTTCGTGCACTTCGCAATGGCCGTGCCAGGCGATGATCTCGACATCGGTCTCGCGTGCCACATTCTGCGCCAGATACTCGTCGGGGATCATCAGCACTTTCGGAACGCCGAGAGATTCCACCACCTGTTTGGCATTACCCGAGGTGCAGCAGATATCGGAGGCGGCCTTCACGGCGGCGGACGTATTGACATAGGTGATGACCGGCACGCCCGGATGCACTTGTCTAAGCAATGCCACGTCTTCGGGCGTGATCGACTCCGCCAATGAACAGCCCGCGCCCATGTCCGGGATCAGCACCGTCTTTTCCGGGTTCAGCAGCTTGGCTGTCTCGGCCATGAAATGAACGCCTGCGAGCACGATGACGTCGGCATCCACTTCCACGGCCTTGCGGGCGAGCGCCAAGCTGTCGCCGACAATGTCCGCCACGCCATGGAAGATCTCGGGCGTCTGATAATTGTGCGCGAGGATGACCGCATTGCGCCGGCGCTTCAGATCGAGGATCGCCTCGACATCCGCCTCATGAGCCATCCATTCGGCCTTGGGCATGACGCGGCTGACACGGTCGTAGAGAGAGGATACCGAGAGCGGGGAATTCATGAGCAGCTCCTTTTATACTCAAAGTGAGTATTATGGCTGCAAATGGATATTCTCGTTTTGAGTTTATGTCAATTGCGCGAAAGAGGAAATTTCGAACCGGACAGTGCCCGTTCTTCAAGGATCGCGTGGCGATAACGGAAGAGCTTGGCCGGGCGGCCGCCGGTCTCGGCGGTCGTCTCTCCGGTCTCCTCGATCAGCTCCTGCTGGTCGATCAGCCTGCGGAAATTCGGCTTGTGCAGTGTCAGTCCGGCTAACGCTTCCACAGTGCGCTGCAATTGCAGGAGCGTGAATTTTTCGGGCATCAGTTCGAAGACGACCGGCCGATACTTGATCTTGGCACGCAGCCGGGCAATGCCTGTTGCAAGAATGCGGCGGTGATCGGCAAACATCGAGCGGCCAAAACCACGATCCGATGAGAAGCCGGCTTCAGCCACCAGCCCAGCTTCAAACATCAACTCATATCGCTGCAGCGCAAGATCCTCGTTCCAGGCGGCGCCATGAAGGCCGAAAGCGAAATCGATGCGGCGCTGGCGATATTCATGGCGCGCCGGTTCGGTATCCGCCCAGTCCTGCAGGCGATTGGCAATATCGGCCAGGATATCCGGCTTTCCCTTGCGGTGGTCCTCCCAGGGAAAATATTCGTACCAACCATGCCATTCCGGTCTCCCTGCCCCCGGCGCCGGCTGCTCTCGGACAAGACCGAGATAGCTGATGGAGATGGTTCGGCCGTCGATATTCTCCCCGGTACGGCCGCGATCGGCAAAGGTGTAGAGCTGTTCCAGATAGCCGACCGGGTGACCCGTCTGATCCCGAACCCATTCTCTCAAGCCCGCTTGGAGACTTCTGTGCCCCAGTTCGAAGGGACCGGATGGCAGTGCATCACCGGACCTTATCGTCATGACGCGCGGCTCCTCTCCGGTAACGGCCGCAAGAACCGCAATCAGTTCGGCGTGGGCAAGTCCGATGGTCAAGAAAACTCCCTATGCGATGGCATTCGACGCATGATGTGACACGAAGCGCAGTTTACGCCAACTGCGAATGCTTTTGCCACTGGTGGCAGGTACAGAAGAAACTCACGAAAGCGGAACCTCTTCGCCGACAATGACCCGGTAGCGCGGAAGGACGATGACAATCGGCGGAAGGCTGTTATTTTCAACGGTAACCAAGATAACGAGCAAGGCGATGGACCAGTTCTTTTCTCTCTACAGCCACGAATTCTTGCGAATCGCCGCCTGTGTGCCGCGTGCCCAGGTTGCCGATCCCGATTTCGCCGCTGCCGAAACCCTTCGCCTGGCCCGGCAGGGCAATGCCGAGGGGGTGGCTGTCATGCTCTTTCCCGAACTCGGCTTGTCCTCTTATGCCATCGACGATCTCCTCTTCCAGGATGTGCTTCTCGACGCGGTCGAAGGGGTGATCGTCAGGATCGTCGAAGCCTCCGAGAGCCTCTACCCGGTCCTCGTCGTTGGAGCGCCGCTGCGGCGCGATGGGCGCCTTTTCAATACCGCCGTGGTTATTCATCGCGGTGCCGTATTGGGCGCGGTTCCGAAGAGCTATCTGCCGAACTATCGCGAATTTTACGAGCGCCGCCACTTTTCGCCCGGGGCAGGGGTGACCAATGCCGAAATTCAGGTGGCCGGGCGCGACGTGCCGTTCGGTGTCGACCTCCTGTTCAGGTCGAACGGTTCGGTTCCCTTCACTTTCGGAGTGGAGGTCTGCGAGGATATATGGGTGCCTCTGCCGCCGTCCACGCGGGTGGCGATGGCCGGCGCGGAAGTGCTGCTCAATCTGTCCGCCAGCAATATCACGATCGGCAAGGCGGAGACGCGCCGGCTGTTATGCGCCAGCCATTCCTCGCGCGCGATCGCGGCCTATGCCTATTCGGCGGCCGGACCGGGGGAATCGACCACGGATCTGGCCTGGGACGGCCATGCGGCGATTTTCGAATATGGCAACCTCCTTGGCGAAACGCAGCGCTTCCCGCATGACAGTACATTCGTTGCAGCCGACATCGATCTCGGCCGGCTGCGGCAGGAGCGCATGCGAGTCAACAGCTTTGGGGATTGTGTTCGGGAGGAGCTCGATGGCAGCCGCCCGTTCCGCACGGTGTCCTTCTCACTCGATCGCCCCACCGGACCCGTGCCGCTGCGCCGCCGCGTCGAGCGATATCCTTATGTGCCCGCCGATCCTTCTCGCCTGCGCGAGGACTGCTATGAAGCCTACAACATCCAGGTTCAGGGCCTTGCGAAGCGACTAGCCGCAACAGGCCTCAAGCGCGCTGTGATCGGCGTTTCAGGCGGGCTCGATTCCACGCAGGCACTGATGGTGACGACGCGTGCCATGGATCTGGCCGGTCTGGACCGGAAGAACGTACTCGCCTACACCCTGCCCGGCTTTGCGACGTCCGACAGCACGAAATCCAACGCCTGGGCGCTCATGAATGCATTGGGCGTGACAGGGACGGAGATAGATATCCGGCCCGCCGCCCGCCAGATGCTTGCGGATCTCGGCCATCCGTTCAGCAAGGGTGAGCCGGTCTACGACGTGACCTTTGAAAATGTCCAGGCGGGGTTGCGGACGGATTACCTGTTCCGGCTTGCCAACCAGAACGGTGGCCTTGTCGTGGGCACGGGCGACCTGTCGGAACTGGCGCTTGGATGGTGCACCTACGGTGTCGGCGATCACATGTCGCACTACAACGTGAACGCCTCGGTCTCCAAGACGCTGATCCAGCATCTCATTCGCTTTGTCGCCGGATCGGGTGACGTGAGCAGCGAGACGGCGCAAATCCTGCTCGCTATTCTGGCAACCGAAATCTCCCCGGAGCTGGTGCCGCCCGGCGCAACGGGAACACTTCAATCGACGCAGGATATTGTCGGCCCTTACGCATTGCAGGATTTCAACCTGTTTTATCTGACCCGCTACGGCTTCCGTCCTTCAAAGATTGCCTTCCTGGCCCATCACGCCTGGAGTGATGTGGAAAGCGGAGTCTGGCCTGTTGACCTGCCGGCTGCCGACCGGCGCGCCTATTCCCTTGCCGAAATCCGCCATTGGCTTGAAGTATTCCTGAAGCGGTTTTTCTCCAGCCAGTTCAAGAGGTCGACATTGCCCAACGGGCCGAAAATTTCGTCCGGCGGTTCGCTTTCGCCGCGAGGCGACTGGCGCGCTCCGTCCGACGGCGATGCAAAGATTTGGCTGAGAGAGCTCGCCGAGAACGTTCCGGCAGAATGACGGCGCGGTACCGCCGCCCGCCATCCGCCTTCGACGGCCGCTATAGGTGTTCTCTCTCGTAGTCCGTACAGGAGAGGCCGATAGCGTCCAGTCCGGCGGCCAGATGGTCGGAAAGTAACGGATTGCCGCGGAGATATGCTGCCGTACGCTCGTTGTGCGCATCCGCCGCCTGTTGGCGCACGTCGGCCCAGTCGCTTGC
Organism: Neorhizobium phenanthreniclasticum; assembly: GCF_040066075.1. Taxonomy (NCBI): domain Bacteria; kingdom Pseudomonadati; phylum Pseudomonadota; class Alphaproteobacteria; order Hyphomicrobiales; family Rhizobiaceae; genus Neorhizobium; species Neorhizobium phenanthreniclasticum. The sequence continues at coordinate 32,251 of NZ_JBEAAL010000015.1, read as the reverse complement.
CGTATAGCCGTCACGGCCAAGCCACATGAGAGCGACGAGATCGACCTGCGCGTCATAGGAAAGGTCCGAAATAACGGACGTCAGTTCTTCTTGCACAGGATCATCCGGATGATCCTGCAGGACGGCCACCTCGTTGTCGTCGGTCGGGTTCGACCCGGGGTCGGGCTCGCTAACCCCTTCCTTCACATCGAACTCGCGCGCCTTGATGATGATGAAGCAGACCGTTTCGAGCGGAATCACCAGCTCCGGCGCTACAACCTCCTCACTACCAATACCTTGCTTCATGTTTGGGATTCCTTTTCTTCCTGCTCGGCTTCCCGACCTCTTACGATGCGCCGTCCGGCCATGGGGCCGTGCGTTTCCGTCACGACTGTGCATCGACCTTCGGGTTCGCTATCACGCTGATAATGGATCACGACCCAGTCATGCGTCCTGTTCAATTCATGGGCCAGCCGACTGTTCGAGTAGAGAGCGGTAAAATACCAGCCGTTCTGGCGGATATGCATGATCGGCAGCCATGTTTCAGCTTTCGGATTGAATCGTCTAGGGGCGATTTTGGGCAATTGATCGACCGCTGCCTTCTCCCGATACATTTGATCGACATTGAGAAGCAGTGAAACGGAAGGTACCGTCCTTCGGCCGCTCACAATAACGGTGGGTCGCCCAAGCCGCTCGGCAAGCGCGGAGGCGATCATGCGTTTTCGCCGCTCGCCAATTCCCTTCACAGCCAGATCGCCGAAATGCAGGGCGTATTCGAGGTCTTCAAGGCTCTCGACATGCCCCTCGTCTGCCAGGCGGTCGGCCAGTTTGGGACCGATGCCGGGGATTGTCCGGAACAGGGTCTCGGATGCCAGATCGCCACGCAGCCTTGCCAATTGATTCCAATGGCCGCTCGTCAAAATCTCTGTGATGGCTGCCGCAATTCCATATCCGATGCCAGGGAGAGCAACCAGACCCATGCGGCCTTCCTCGGTGAGTATCTCGTTAAGGGGGCGCTTCAAGGCCGTAATCACATCCGCTGCCGTGTAATAGGCGCGGGAGCGAAATCCTCCCTCGCCCTGTTGAACAAGGAGATCCGCATATTCGCGCAGCTTGGTTGCTACCCCGAGATTTAGGTCAGGCACAGTTGGTACGGATGCCTGCAGCTTCTTAGTCGTATCTTCGTCAACGGCAGCAGCCATCGCTTTCATTTTGGACCTCGGTTTCGACGGTCGGCGTCGTCCTACACGAATTCAGTTTTTGAGAAGCTAATCGACTGGCGGCAAAAGACCTTGATGCTTGTCAAGGTGGAGCCGTTCTTATCGTGGTGTCATGAACAATAAAGGCGAAGTGCAATCTGCAGAATGCCACGACGTCATTTTTGCTGCTGCATGGATAGGTGCTGAATGTTTCATGATCGCAGGCAGGCAGGGCGACAACTTGCGCAGGCGCTTGAGAGCTATCAAGGGCAGCCATGCATCGTTCTTGCACTTCCCAGGGGAGGTGTTCCCGTAGCGGCGGAAGTTGCCGTGGCGCTGAAAGCACCGCTTAAACTGCTTCTCGTGCGGAAGGTCGGCCTGCCTCGGAATCCCGAGCTTGCCATGGGCGCTATTATCGATGGCAAAAAACCCTTCGTCGTACGCAACGACGAAGTTATCGCGCTCGCGGGCATCTCCGGCCAGGTCTTCGAGGCGCGTTGCAGAGAGGAGCTTCAAGAGATTCATCGCCGGCAGCAAACCTATGCGGGGCATTTGGCCGGTGATGATCTTGAGGGAAGAATTGCGATCGTCGTCGATGACGGGTTGGCTACGGGCTCGACCGCAAGAGCTGCGCTCAAGGCCTTGAGAATGCGTCATCCTACCAGGATCGTTTTGGCGGTTCCGGTCGCTCCTGCCGACCTCGTCGCCGAACTTCAAGGAGAGGCGGACGAGGTGATCTGCCTTGAAACTCCGTCCGGCTTCGGCGCGGTCGGGGCCTATTACCAGGATTTCTCGCAGCTTTCCGATCAGGACGTGCTCGACGAGCTCGCAATTAAATGACGGCAGCCGATGCCTGGTTGCCGTCGGGAAGGACCGCAACGCGCGTTGCCGCTCTTCGAAAACCATCAAGAACGCCTCGGCTGTCGGTGAGGAAGACGCCTTGAATGATAGCGGGCCAATTGTTTGATTCATTGACCTTGATCACAAAGGAGCTGCTTACAGAATCCTCGAACATGGCAATGGGGAATATCCTGGCTACGAGCGAAAAACGTTCAATCGGGCTTCTTGCGCGGTGAGCCGGCCGGCCGTTCCTGCGGATGACCGGGCGCTATGGGGTCGCTTGCTGGAAATGTCTCCTCCAGCGCCTCTTCGAGATAATCGTCTTGCTCTTTCGCACGATCTGCTTCCGCAGCTGCTTTTTTGCCTGTTTTTTGTTCTTTTCCCACGTCAGTCTCCATATCAGATTGCGCTTCACTGCAATAATGGTCGCATGTATCCAACGAGAGGCAAGCTTGAAGTGCCCGGTGTCGATGAAAGTCTTCCTCTCATGCTATCGATCATAAGGCTCATCTTCGGTTGAAGCGATAGGAGCAGCTCGCGATTTTGGAGCGACTTCAACCATCGATGCCTTCGAGCATGGGTCAACATCGTTACCGCTCATTGAGATGCATCAAATGATGCCTGCAATGTTTCGCTAGACTGCAAACATAAGCACCTCGATCGATCCGAAGATGTTATGGCGGGGCAAGAGACATGCATATCGAGGACTTCGGGATGCAACTTCGCCGCTTCATCATGAGCCGACTGGTGTTCTGGCTTCTCGTTGCGATGGTTCTGATGGTCCTGGCAATTCTCCTGTTGCTGCCTTCGCAGCAATATGGTCTCCGGAATCAAGAAAGCGACTCGATCATATGGCCCGATAAGCGAGGCGAACTGCAGCGCTGAGGTCCGGGGCGACCAGGACGAGGTTACGTCATGAAGGCGATGATATTGCATGAGATCGGCAAGCCGCTGGAGCTGGCGGAACGGCCGGATCCTGAACCGCAATCCGGCGAACTGCTCGTCCGGGTGGAGGCGTGCGCGGTATGTCGGACCGACCTGCACGTTGTCGAGGGAGATCTCGCAAACCCGAAACTCCCCCTTGTGCCCGGCCATGAGATCGTCGGTATCGTTGAAACAGTCGGGCAAGGGGTTTCCCCGCATCGCATCGGTTCGCGGGTCGGCATTCCCTGGCTCGGCCATACCTGCGGTCATTGCCCGTACTGCCGGTCGAACGCGGAAAACCTCTGCGACGAGCCGCTCTTCACCGGTTATACCCGGGACGGCGGCTTTGCCACCCATGTAGTCGCTGATTCAGCCTATGCCTTCGATCTGCCCCAAGAAGCCGATCCCGTTTCCCTTGCACCGCTTCTCTGTGCGGGCCTGATCGGCTGGCGTTCCCTGAAGAAGGCGGGAGAAGGCAAGAGAATAGGGCTTTATGGGTTTGGAGCTGCCGCCCACATCATTGCGCAAGTCTGCGTATGGCAAGGCAGGCAGGTCTATGCCTTCACACGGCCTGAAGATCGGCAGGCACAGACCTTTGCCCTGAGTTTGGGCGCGACCTGGGCGGGTGGTTCAGATGAATCGCCGCCGGCTGTCCTCGATACGGCGATCATCTTCGCGCCGGTCGGTGATCTGGTGCCGTTGGCTTTGAAGGCAATACGCAAGGGCGGACGGGTCATTTGTGGTGGCATCCATATGAGTGATATTCCGCAGATGCCCTATGCTCTTCTCTGGGGCGAGCGGAAGGTGGCCTCCGTGGCGAACCTGACGAGAGACGATGCGATGGAGTTCTTTCCGATCGCCTCCGCCGCGAATGTGAAAACGCATACAGTCGTCTATCCTCTTGCCGATGCGAACAGGGCACTTGACGATCTTCGAAAGGGGCGTCTGAGCGGTGCCGCCGTGCTGGTGCCGTAACCTGAAGCAAAGAACCTATTGATCGGTTGCATCGAGCGCGCGTCTGACTTTGCGGAGGATGATGCCGCGCGCCTTTTCATCCGCCGCTTCGTCCAATCTTTCCTGTAAATCCAGGACCAGCGATTGAAAGTCGTTGTGCCAGTCTTTGCGGCCGACCTGGAGCGCACCAAGCCGGGGCGGGACCTTGATATCCGAAACACTTACGGCTCCCTTGGACGTGAGATCGTAGGTTGCATCGAGGCTAGGCGCCACTACAGTTAATTCGGGCTGCAGCAGCGAGATGCGCTCTCTCATTCCCGCAATTGCCGGCAGTTCGCCATGCACCAGGAAGACGGCCTTCCTTACCGGCAGGCGCGCCGCAATCCACTCGGCCAGTTCCAGCCCGTCGGCGTGGCCGCTGTAGACGTCGAGCCTGCGGATGTTTGCTCGAACAGCGATGTCGTCGCCCTGAATCCGAACGGTCGAGGCGCCGTCCTCCAGGAAACGCCCAAGTGTTCCGGTGGCCTGATAGCCGACCAGAAGAACGGTACCTTCCTCCCGCCACAACCAGTTCTTCAGGCGATGTCGAATCCGACCGGCTTCGCACATGCCACTCGCGGCGATAACGATGTGGAAGCCTCGCATGTTGTCGATTGCCTTGGACTGTTCGGCGGTTTGGGTGAACCGGACGTTACTGGCTTCGAGAGCGCGCAGCAGAAGATGCCCATGCTCGAGTTCGCGGGAATGTTTCCTGAAGACTTCAGTGGCTCGAAGAGCTAGAGGCGAATCGATGACAATCGGGCAACGCGCGATCTCACCCTTGTCCATGAGATCGACGAGATCGGCCAGAAGTTCCTGGGTCCGTTCGACTGCAAATGAAGGAATGAGAAGAGCTCCGTCACTATGGCGGGCAGCCAGTTTTACCTCCTCTTGCAGCATCTTTCGCCGCTCTTCATCAGAGGGGTCGTGGCGATCGACATCGCCATAGGTGCTCTCACAGATCACGTAATCCCAACCTGCAGGAGCATCCGGATCGAATTGGAGCAGCTTGTGGTGGGGGCCTATGTCGCCGGAGAAGAGAAGCCGTCGGCGCTCGGATCCGGTGACAATCTCGACTTCGACCGACGCGGAACCGAGAAGATGTCCGGCATTCCAGAAACGGAAGCGGATTGCCGGTGAGAGCTCCTCCCATCGTTCAAAAGGATGAGGCCTCATCTGCACCAGTGCTACCGCGGCGTCCGCCGCGTTATAGATCGGATCTACGGGCTTGCGGCCCCGCCGTTCGTTTCTCCGGTTGAGCTGTTCGACTTCCATTTCCTGAATATGGGCGGAATCCGGCAGCATGACTGCGCAGAGATCCAGCGTCGCCGGAGTACAATAGATTGGGCCGGTGAAGCCGTCTTTCACAAGCTTGGGCAGCAGCCCGCTGTGATCAATGTGCGCATGCGTGAGAATGACGGCATCCAACGACGCCGGCGAAAACGGAAAAGGGCGGTAATTCAGCTCCTTCTCGGTCTTCGAGCCCTGGAACATTCCGCAATCCAGGAGGACGCGGCTCTCGCCGGTCTCAAGAAGGAAGCAGGAACCTGTAACGGTGCCGGCTGCTCCGTGAAACGTAATCTTCGGGTCGCGTTTCAATGCTAACCTCCATAACAATCGGCCGCTTCGGCGCGGCGTGGATCTCTATGGACAATCAATTAGTTGATTCCCCAGAAGCTGGGTTGACGGAAATCAAGGTGCCGGGGTGCCGATGGTATCAGGATTTCTTTCAACTGATGAGAGGAGGAAGGATGATGTCGTTCACAACCATCTTGAGCGTGATCCGGTGCGATCACGCGGACAGTGATCTTCGTGCGGCAGTCGAACTCTCCCGGTCGTCCGGTGCGCATCTCTCCGTCGTGCTGCTCGCAATCGCAGCACCGCCGCCGCTCGGCGAATATGCCGAACATGTTTCAGTGGCATGGCTGGAAGAAAGAGACGCCGATAGATCAAAGCTGGCTGAGCGGAGCACGAAAATAAAGGACCTTCTGCAGGAAGCGGAAGTTCCTCATGACATCGTCGATATCTATACCGAATGGACCTATGTCGACAATGTCGTTGCGCGTCAGGCGCGTTATGCCGACCTGCTGGTTATCGGTCCTGAACTGGCGGCCGACAGCCCATTGAAAAGTGCGGTCGTCGACGGCGCCCTTTTTCATTCGAGCGTACCCGTCCTGATCATCCCCCGGAATGCGATCCCCACCTTAAAACCCCACTCCGTGGTGCTGGCATGGAATGACACGCCGGAAGCGGCGAAGGCCGCCAAACAGGGACTTGAGTTTTTGAAAGCCGCCAGCAAAGTTCACGGGGGCATGGTCGATCCCGAACCCGGGATTGAACAGCCGGGGGCGGAAATCGGCATCTATCTCGCCAGGCATGGCGTCAACTTCAGTGCCGATGTGTTGAGGAGCGACGGCCGGACTGTTGCAGAGACGCTGAAGCAATATGCCGATGACGTTGCGGCGGATATGATCGTCATGGGTGCCTACGGTCATTCGCGTATGCGCGAACGCATTTTCGGCGGTGTAACCCGGTCGATGCTGGAACATCCGAGCCGACCTGTCTTTCTTGCGCGGTAGGTTCTCGATCAGCTGCAGGTACCGGTCTGGTCAGAGCCATTTGGACGACGAGGTCGAAGCAGTAACGAAAGGTGTGTGTTGTCTCGGATCCTTTGTATCGCGCTCAATCCCACTGTCGACATTGCCAGCGATGTGGACAAGCTTGTCCCGACCCGCAAGATGCGGACACGCAACCAGCGGCAGGATGCCGGCGGCGGCGGTATCAACGTGGCCCGGGTCCTGGCTGAGCTTGGTGAGCATCCGGATCTGATCTATTTCTCCGGGGGAGCGACGGGCAATGTTCTTGAGGATGCCCTGAAGGGAATGAGCGTTACTCTTCGGCCTGTGCCGATGAGCGGCGCCGTTCGCGTTGCTTTCATGGTGCAGGAAATATCGACCGGTCTTGAATATCGCTTTGTTCCCGAAGGCCCCGTCATTTCCGAACGGGAAGTGGAAGTCATGTTCGAGACGCTTGAGGCTTCGACCGCAGACTATGTGGTGGCGAGCGGCAGTCTTCCACGCGGTGCACCGACGAACACCTATGCCAGAATGGCGCAGCTGTTCCTGAGGAAGGGGAGCCGGTTTGTTCTTGATGCTTCGGGAGAGGCGCTGAAGGAGACACTTTCCGAGACTCAAGTTTATCTCGTGAAACCGAGCCTCGACGAGCTGGAATATGTCGTCGGTCATTCCCTGGACGAAGTGCAGGCGGCAGAGGCCGCACAGATGATCGTAAGACGCGGCGCGGCGAAGTATATGGTCGTTACCATGGGACAGGCGGGAGCGCTTGTCGCAAGCGCTGACAAAGTCATCAAAGAACCCGCGCTCGCCGTCCCGGTTCGATCTTCTGTCGGCGCGGGGGATAGTTTCACGGGCGCAATGGTCTGGGCCCTGGCGCAGAATTATCCGCTCGATGAAGCATTCCGACTAGGAATCGCAGCAGGCGCAGCGGCGGTCACGACGCAGGGCAGCGAGTTCAGCCGCCAGCAGGTATTCGATCTATACCACAGCATGTCGACTCCAATGTGAGCGCGCGCCAACTCTCTTTGAACTACGGCGCTCGTGCTCGCGGGCCTTGATATGCGTCAACGACATGCAGCGGCACTCCACGATACGCAAACCCGGTCATCAGTGAGAGTAATAGCCATGCGGAATATAAGACTCGCCTTCTGGGGTGCTCTCGTGTTGTTGAGCGGGTTATGGCTGTCGGCGGAGCCCTCTGTCTTTCAGTCGGCTAACGTCTTTGCGCTTCGTGCTGCGATGATGCAATACAGCGGCATCGTCGCGATAGGCTGCATGAGCGTCGCAATGGTTCTTGCGCTGCGTCCGCGCTTGCCGGAGCCCTGGCTGGGCGGACTGGACAAGATGTATCGCCTGCATAAGTGGTTTGGCATCGCGGCCTTGGCCACATCTATAGTCCATTGGTTATGGAGCGAGACTCCGAAATGGGCGACGAGCCTGGGATGGCTTGAACGGCCGGCCCGCGGCGCAAGGGCAGAGATCGAAAATCCCATCGAGCAATTCTTCATGACGCTGCGCGGCTCGGCGGAAGGAGTGGGCGAGTGGGCGTTCTATGCCGCGGTACTGTTGATCGCCTTGGCGCTCATCAGGCAGTTTCCTTATAAACTATTCTACAAAACACACCGCCTGCTGGCCCTCGTGTATCTGGTACTGGTGTTTCACTCGGTGGTATTGACCACGTTCAACTATTGGGCGTCCCCTGTCGGGGTGGTCACAGGCCTGCTTCTGGCGGCAGGCACCTACAGCGCTGTGATTGTGCTGTTGGGGCGCGTCGGTGCGGGACGGCAGGTTCGGGGAAGGATTACCTCATTTCACTACTACCCGGGCGTTCGAGCGCTCGAGACGGAGGTCGAGGTGCCGGAGGGCTGGCCCGGCCACAAGGCCGGCCAGTTTGCATTCGTGACTTCAGACACATCCGAAGGCGCGCATCCTTATACAATCGCCTCAGGCTGGAATGATAGGGAGCGGCGCATCACCTTCGTCACCAAGGAATTGGGCGATCATACCAGCCGCCTGCGTGAAACACTGCACATAGGGCAGGAGATGAAGGTCGAAGGGCCGTATGGCTGCTTCGATTTCGACAATGGCCAGCCGAGGCAAATCTGGGTCGGTGGGGGCATCGGCATAACGCCGTTCATCGCAGCCATGAAGCATCGTGCGCTGGAGCGACGAACGAACCCGGATCACTGTCGGCGGCCGGTTGTCGATCTGTTTCACACGACCGCCGACTATGACGAGAAAGCCATTGCCAAACTGGCGGGAGATGCCGAAGCGGCAGATATCCGCCTGCATGTTCTGGTCGATTCACGCGACGGCCTTCTGACTGGCGAGCGCATCCGTGCCGCAGTGCCGGATTGGCGCGAGGCAAGCATCTGGTTCTGCGGTCCGGTAGGCTTTGGCGAAGTCCTGCGTCGCGACTTCGCTGCACAGGGAATGCCCGTCTCACAACGGTTCCATCAGGAACTCTTCGCCATGAGATAGGCAATTCCGGCCTTACAACGAAAACCTAAAGCCTGCGATCAAGCCGCCGCTGGTTGAGCGGCCGCCTTGGCGCCTGTCATGAACGCAACCGCATCGGACATGGTATATTCCTTCGGATTGATCACTGTAAGCCGCTTCCCCAGGCGATGGATGTGGATGCGATCGGCAACCTCGAAGACATGCGGCATGTTGTGCGAAATCAGCACGATCGGAATGCCGCGCGACCGGACGTCAAGGATGAGTTCGAGGACTCTGCGGCTTTCCTTCACGCCGAGCGCTGCCGTCGGCTCGTCTAGAATGATGACCTTCGAACCGAAGGCGGCGGCACGCGCCACCGCAACGCCTTGACGTTGGCCGCCGGACAAGGTCTCGACGGCCTGGTTGATGTTCTGAATCGTCATCAGACCGAGTTCGGAAAGTTTAGCCCGGGCGAATTTCTCCATGGCTGCGTGGTCGAGTTTGCGAAGGATCTTGCCCATGAGGCCCGGTTTACGGATTTCCCGGCCGAGAAACATGTTGTCGGCGATGGAGAGCGCCGGCGAAAGCGCAAGGTTCTGGTACACGGTCTCGATGCCGGCTTTGCGCGCTTCGTTGGGCGAGGAGAAGTGGACAACCTCGCCCTCCATGCGGATTTCGCCTTCATCCGGGTGGATCGCGCCGGAGATTGCCTTGATCAGCGAGGACTTGCCTGCACCGTTGTCGCCGATGACCGCCAGGATTTCGCCGGGATAGAGGTCGAAATCGGCATGGTCGAGAGCCGTGACCCTCCCATAGCGCTTGACGAGACCGCGTGCGGTGAGAATGGGTTGCGTATTGGATTCCTGGGCCATCAGCTTGCTGCCTTTCTGATCCATTGATCGGCCGCCACGGCGAGGATGATCAGGACGCCGATCAGGAGGTAGGTCCATTGAACATCGGTGCCGAGCATACGAAGCCCGAACGAAAACACGCCGACGATCAGTGCACCGAACACCATGCCGAGGATGGAGCCGCGGCCACCGAACAGCGATATGCCCCCGATGACGACGGCAGTAATGGATTCGATGTTGGCGAACTGTCCAATCGTTGGAGAGACCGAACCGTTGCGGCCGATCGATGTCCAGCCTGCCAGTGCGCAGATGATGCCGGCCAGCACGTAAACCGAAATCAGCATGCGCTTGACGTTCACGCCGGAAAGCTCTGCCGCTTCGGGATCGTCCCCGACCGCGTAGAGATGGCGGCCCCAGGCCGTGTGGTTCAGCACATACCAGAGGAGCGCGACGAGCAGGACCATCGCGATGACGCCATAGGTGAAAACGGCGCCGCCTAAGCGAAAATTATTGCCCAGCAATTGCAGGAGCGGCGCCGTCGTCTCGATCTCCTGAGCGCGGATCGTCTCATTGGCCGAGTAGAGAAAATTGCTTGCGAGCACGATCTGCCACATACCGAGCGTCACGATGAACGGCGGCAGCTTCATTCGTGCGATTAGGAAACCGTTTATGAAGCCGCACAAGGCGCCGACTGCGAAACCGCAGGGAATGGCGATTTCGACGGGAAGTCCGTATCGGAACACCAATTGGCCCATAACCACGGAGGACAATACCATGATCGCACCGACGGAAAGATCTATGCCGGCCGTTATGATCACGAGCGTCTGGGCCGCGCCGACGATGCCGGTGATCGCCACCTGCTGCAGGATCAGCGTCAACGAAAAGGCGTTGAAAAACTTTCCACCGAGAAGAATTCCGAAGACCAGCAGCGATACGACGAGCACGATCAGCGATACCGCCGACGGGCTTGTATGCAGGAAATGCCGGAACCTCTGGACGACCGTCTTCTCATGCGTGTCGAAGGATGCGACCTCCGCAGCACTGTCCTTGAGAACTTTTTCGTATTCATGATGCGGCGTGGCGGCCGTTGGCTCGCTCATCGAAACTCCTCCGCTTGAAGACCCGCTCCCATGGGCCCCCTCAGCCGGACACGTGGTCCGCAGCCGGGGATATTCAGGCTGCGCTTTCTTCGGTCTTCTGTCAAAGATTGGGTGAGGATGGCAGCGCATCCCCACCCTGGTCATAGAAGGATCAGCCCCAGCACTTGGAGAGGCCATCCTTCGTATCGATGGACTCGATTCCGGATACGGGCTTGTCGGTGACGAGCGTCACACCCGTATCGAAGAAATCCTTGCCTTCGGTGGGCTTCGGCTTCTCACCGGTGTCGGCGAACTTCTTGATCGCCTCGATGCCAAGGGCCGCCATCTGCAGCGGATATTGCTGCGAGGTCGCGCCGATGATGCCGTCCGCGACGTTCTTGACGCCCGGGCAGCCGCCATCGACGGAGACGATCAGCACATCCTTCTCGCGGCCGACCGCCTTCAGAGCTTCATAAGCACCAGCGGCGGCAGGTTCGTTGATCGTGTGTACGACATTGATGGTCGGATCCTTCTGCAGAAGGTTTTCCATCGCCGTACGGCCGCCTTCCTCGTTGCCGTTGGTGATGTCGTGGCCGACGATGCGCGGATCGTCCTCGTCGCCGATCTTGTTTGGGTCTTTGGTGTCGATTCCGAAGCCCATCATGAAGCCTTGGTCGCGCAGGACGTCGACCGAGGGCTGTGAGGGCGTGAGATCGAGGAAGGCAACCTTGGCATCCTTGGCCTGATCGCCCAGCGTTTCCTTCGCCCATTGACCAATGAGCTTGCCGGCCAACAGGTTGTCCGTCGCAAAGGTCATGTCTGCAGCATCGATGGGTTCAAGCGGCGTATCGAGCGCAATCACCAGAATTCCGGCATCGCGCGCTTTCTTGATATTCGGAACGATGCCCTTGGTGTCGGATGCGGTGATGAGGATGCCCTTGGCGCCGTCCGCTATGCAAGTTTCGATCGCCGCAACCTGACTTTCGCTGTCGCCGTCGATCTTGCCGGCGTAGGATTTCAAGGTCACGCCGAGTTCCTGGGCCTTGGCGGACGCGCCTTCCTTCATTTTGACGAAAAACGGATTGGTATCGGTCTTGGTGATCAGGCAGGCGGATACATCCGCGGCCTTTGCAGGCGCGGAAAATGCGACGCCCAGGGCCAAAGCGCCGAATGCGACGGAAAATATGGGTTTCTTCATGGTCTCCTCCCAGAGCTAAATTGTCCGCCATGCGGACCGACAACGACACCGGTGCCCGAAATCGGCAAGTGCTTCCTCCAAACCATCCTGTGCCTTAACTCCGGCAATTAAGAACGAGTTGAAATAGCCTGTCAATAATTAATTCCGATTGAATTATTTATTTTGCGTGCCATAGTCCATGAGAGGTGGAGGTTGAGAATGTGATTTTCGGGCACCATGCGCCTTTGGTATGCGGCGGAGCATCGGGCGGATATGCGTATCGCCCGTGATGGTGCGAAGTGACTGAGCATTCTGGGAGGAAAGAGCCAATGTCGGTTTCAGATGGTGTGGCACAAGGCCATACACTGTTGGGTAATTTTACCGGCGGTTCCAATCAGGTGCGCGTGCGGGCCTATAATGAACGGCTGGTCCTCTCGCTGGTGCGCCTCCATGGCTCTATGTCGAAGGCGGATATCACAAGGCGCAGCGGGCTTTCTGCCCAAACGGTCTCCGTCATTATGCGCGCACTTGAGAAAGATGGGCTGCTCTTGCGCGGAGAACCCGTGCGCGGACGGGTCGGCCAGCCTTCGGTGCCGATGCGCCTCAATCCGGATGCGGTTTATTCGTTCGGGGTGAAGATCGGTCGGCGCAGCGCTGACCTCGTGTTGATGGATTTCGTAGGCAAGATTCGTCTTCAGCATCATGAGACTTACGCCTATCCGCTGCCTTGGAAAATACTTGAGATCATTACGGCAGGCATCGCACGGCTCGAAGGGCAGCTTGACGATGTTCAGCGAAGCCGCATAGCAGGGATCGGTATCGCTGCACCATTCGAACTCTGGAACTGGGCAGATGAAGTGGGCGCTCCGGAAGGAGCGATGGATGCCTGGCGGGGGTTCGATCTGCAGGCGGAGATCGCAAGCCGTGTCCGGCACGCTGTCTATCTGCAAAATGATGCAACCAGCGCCTGCGGCGCAGAACTCGTATTCGGTGTCGGATCCGCCTATCCCGATTTTGTATATTTTTTCATCGGTTCGTTTATTGGCGGCGGAATTGTATTGAACTCGGCGATCTTTTCCGGCCGCACTGGAACGGCTGGCGCAGTCGGCCCGCTGCCAGTTCGTGGCAAAGCCGGTGAAACGAGACAGCTGCTGGACATAGCGTCGATCTTCGTTCTGGAGAACCTCTTGCGGGAACGGAATATCGATCCGCAGCCGCTGTGGTATTCCGCCGACGACTGGATCGATTTCGGGGAATCGCTGGACATCTGGATCCAGCAGACTGCGGATGCACTTGCCCAGGCAATCATTGCCGCGGCTTCGATCATCGATTTCGGCGCGGCCGTGATCGATGGAGGTTTTCCTCCCTGGGTGCGAAAGCGTATCGTGACGTCCACCATCGAAGCAGCTGCGAAGCTGGACCTTCAGGGTGTGATCATTCCGGATATCATCGAAGGCCAGGTTGGTTCCCAGGCGCGAGCGATCGGCGGTGCGAGCCTGCCGATATTCGCAAAATACCTCACAGACCAAAGCGTGCTCTTCAAGGAGGTACGGGAGGTGGCTCTCTCCTGATCGTGGCTGGGTCCGGTTGCCGCCGGTCTGTCATGCGCTCCGGCGAAGCGATCGGAAGTGCGGGACAAGCCCTGACATGATCGAAAGGTTTTCAAACCGGCCGGTCGTCTCGATTTCTTGAACCGGCTCTGTTCTGAGACACTGACCGAGACTTATGTAGACATTGCAATATTCGCCCATTAGCCGAGTTCGAGTGTCGTGATACCGAAGACACCTTGCATCTGCACAACGGGAGCCTTTCCGCGATACATGCGCGCCGTCGTAAAGCCTTTGGAAAAACCGTAGGCCGCCAGGTGGTCGGAAAACTCGGCCTGTGAGGCTGGGACGTCGATATGCAAAAGGGCACCTCCCGCTTCGGCCGCGCAAGCCCTAAGAAGCCGTTCGGCGTCAGCCATGCTTTCGGCAAACAGAGGGCCGATTTTATAGCCGTCGTGACATTTCCGGCCGACTGCGTAGCCACGGATCTCACTATCCTTGAGGACTGCTTTGGCAAGCCTCGGCGGCTTCAGCCATTCGGCGAGAAAAGCATCGCGTTCCGACGGGAAGAATTTTCGGTCAAAAGCAGTCACGGTGGTAGTAAGAGCGGCAGTGATGCCGACCACTTCGTTCGCCGCATCGCCAACGAGGCTGCCGCTCCATCGAAGCGTCTGATAGGCTGTTTCGAAACCCATGCTGCGATAATTCGACTGCTGCTCGGGAACGCCGTCAAGGCCGACGGTTCTTCCTTCGAGATGCGCCATGCCTGCGTCCCAAACCTTGCGGCCATAGCCTTTACCGCGAAAATCGGGGTGGGCGATGTAAAGCCCGATGAAGCCGAAATCGGCGCCGTACCGCACGGCGGAGATGCCGGCGGCCATTTCATCATCGACGAAGCAGCCGATGAACCCTTGCGGGTCAGCGGCATAAAAGGCCGGTGCATCGGCAAGTCCCGGATTCCAGCCTTCGCTGCGCGCCCAATCCACGAGCGTCGTGGTCTCGGCAAGCGTCAGCGGGCGGATGATCGGATCGGTGGTCATGAGGCGGCGATCTTGCGCGGCTCGAATGCCTCGAGCAAGCCCTTGTAGGGTTTCGACAGCGGCGAAGCATAGGCGCCGCGCTTGGCCGTGGAAAGCCCGAGTGCGACGAGTGCCTCGGCCTGCTTGACCGCTGCTGCGACGCCGTCGACCACGGGTACGCCGAACTCCGCCCGCAGCTCGGCCGTCAGATCTGCCATGCCGGCGCATCCGAGCACGATCGCTTCCGCCTTGTCGTCGTCGCGCAACGCGGTGGCGATCTCGCTGCGCAATCGGTCACGTGCGTTGGAGTTCGGATCTTCCAGGGAGAGAACCGGGATGTCGGCGGCGCGCACCTTGCAACGGCCCGCCATGCCGTAGCGATGGACAAGATGTTCGAGCGGCAGACGCGAGCGCTCCATGGTCGTGACGATGGTGAAACGCTGTGCAATGAAGGCAGTCGCGGCAAGCGCCGCTTCGCAGATGCCGATGACCGGAATATGGGCGAGCGCGCGGGCGGCATCGAGGCCGGTGTCGTCGAAGCAGGCGATGATGGCGGCATCCGCTCCTGCCGTCTCGCCCTTGGCAATTTCCATCAGAAGGCCGGGCACGGCGAAGGCTTCGTCGTAATATCCTTCGATGGAGACCGGCCCCATGGAGGAGGTGACTGCGACTATCTCGGTGTCGGTATTGGCTACACGGGCGGCAGAGTCTTCGATGGTCGCCGTCATGCTAGCGGTGGTGTTGGGATTGACAACAAGGATGCGCATGGTTCTGCTTCACGACCGCTGGCGGCGCCGGTTGAGATGGACGATGAAGCCCAGCGTGCCGGCAATAACGAGGAAGGAAAACACTGTCGTCACCGTGCCGAGGGCGTAAAGCACCGGCGTCGTGACATTGGTCGTCATGCCGTAGATTTCGAGCGGCAGCGTGTTGAAGGTGCCGGCTGTCATCAGGGTGCGCGCGAACTCGTCATAGGAGAGGGTGAAACCGAACAGGCCGACGCCGACGAGGCTCGGCGCGATCATCGGTAGCACGACATGGCGGAACGTTTGCCATGAGGTCGCACCGAGATCGCGCGCGGCTTCCTCGTAGGCCGGCGAAAAGCGGTTGAAGACGGCGAACATGATCAGCACGCCGAAGGGGAGCGTCCAGGTCAGATGCGCCCCGAAGGCTGAGGAATACCAGGCGGGCTGAAAGCCGAGCTGCTGGAAAAGCACGCCAATGCCGAGCGAGATGATGATCGACGGCACGACGAGACTGGCAACCGAAAGATAGAAGAGCGGAGTTGCGCCATTGAAACGGCGGCGGAAGGCGAGACCGGCCAGCAACGATACGACCACCGTTACGATCATCACCATCAGCCCCAGCATCAGCGAACGACGGAAGGAGCCGCCGAAATCACCGACCGCCTGGGTCTCGAACAGGTTGAAGAACCAGTACAGCGACAGGCCGTTCAGCGGGAAGGTGAGGCCGCCGTTCGGCCCCTGGAAGGACAGGATCAGGATCGCCGAGAGCGGGCCGTAGAGGAACAGCACGAAGACTGCGAAGAAGATCGTCAGGATATAGAACTCGCGGGAGCGCTTTTCGGAATGCATGTCAGAGCTCCTTGCGGATATCGACGATGCGCAGGATCCCCGCGACCATCAGGAGGACGAGGACGAGCAGCACGACGGCATTTGCCGCTGCGGCCGGATATTGAAGCAGCGACATCTGGTTCT
Organism: Neorhizobium phenanthreniclasticum; assembly: GCF_040066075.1. Classification (NCBI taxonomy): domain Bacteria; kingdom Pseudomonadati; phylum Pseudomonadota; class Alphaproteobacteria; order Hyphomicrobiales; family Rhizobiaceae; genus Neorhizobium; species Neorhizobium phenanthreniclasticum. The sequence goes on along the minus strand of NZ_JBEAAL010000015.1, from coordinate 15,910 downwards.
TCATCATCAAAGCAACGGAGGCGCTCTGTCCGCCGGACATGACCTGGACGGTGGAGAAATCCGCCATGACCAGCGTTACGACGAAGATCGTGCCGATCGCCATACCGGGCTTGGCGAGCGGGATGATGACGTTGGTGAGGACCTGCCAACCGGATGCGCCGGCGTCGCGGGCGGCCTCGACCAGCGTCTTGTCGATGCGCATCAGCGTATTGAAGATCGGCGTCACCATAAAGAGCGTGTAGAGATGCACCATGGCGAGCACGACGGCGAAATCCGAGTAGAGCAGCCATTCGACCGGTTCGGAAACGATGCCGGCATTGATCAGTGCCGAGTTGACGAGGCCGTTGCGTCCGAGGACCGGTATCCAGGAGATCATGCGGATGATGTTCGAGGTCAGGAAGGGTACCGTGCAGACGAGGAACAGCACCATCTGCATGGCGGTGGTGCGGATGTGGAAGGCCAGGAAATAGGCGACCCAGAACCCGATGAAGAGCGTGATCACCCAGACCAGGAAGGCGAATTTCAAGGTGTTGAGATAGGTTTTCCAGGTTACCCAGGAGCCGAGCGTCTCGGTGTAGTTGAAGGTGACGAAATCCGGATACATCTGGGCGAAATCGTAGTCCCAGAAGCTGACGATGCCGATCATCAGGATCGGGATGAGCAGGAAGCCGCCGAGGATCAGCGTCAGTGGCGCTGCCTGGAGATAGGAGATCAGGACGGGCGACAGGCGGAAACCCCTCGCCCGTGCGCCTTTGGCTTTTCCCGTTTCCGAGGATGTCATCGTCGCCATGATGGCTGCTCCTGTGGGTCTTGCCCCTCATCCGCCCTGCCGGGCACCTTCTCCCCGTTCGTGCGGGGAGAAGGAGACTCGTGGCCGCCGCAACTGCTGACGGATCAGGCTGCGATGAACTCGTTCCAGCGACGGACCATGTAGCGGTCCTCGTCCATGACGGAGTTCCAGCATGCGACCTTGCCCATGCGTTCGTCGAACGATCCGCCGTCGCGAACTGCGCCGGCCTTCTCCATCACCTTGCCGTCCGGCGCGACGATATCGCCCTTGGCCGGTTTGCCTTCGACCCAGAAACCCCACTCGTCTTCACTCATGAATTGCTTGGCGGTTTCCATCGCCGCCGAGTAGTAGCCCTGGCGGTTGAGATAGGCGCCGACCCAGCCGGACGTGTACCAGTTGATGTATTCGTATGCCGCATCGAGCTTGGCGCCGGAGAGGTGTGAGGCCAGACCAAGACCGCCGCCCCACGAACGATAGCCTTCCTTGAGCGGCTGGTATTTGCAGGCGATGCCCTTGGAGCGGACGGCGGCGACGGCAGGCGACCACATGGACTGGATGACGACTTCGCCGGATGCCATGAGATTGACGCTCTCGTCGAAGGATTTCCAGAAGGCACGGAACTGACCGTCCTGCTTGGCCTTGATCAGGAAATCGATCGTCTTGTCGATCTCTTCCTTGGTCATGTTGCCCTTGTCGGCATATTTGATGTTGCCCATGGCCTCCATGATCATCGCCGCGTCCATGATGCCGATTGACGGGATGTTGAGGATGGAGGTTTTGCCCTTGAACTTCGGGTCCATGATATCGGCCCAGGTGGTGATCTCACGGCCGACGAGATCCGGACGGATGCCGAGCGTGTCGGCGTTGTAGATCGTCGGCATCATGGTGAACCACTGGGTCTCGGCCTTTGCGAAGGTCTTGGTGCCGGGCTTCTCCACGAAACCGACGGTGTGCGGCGCAGTGCCCTGCGCGATGACGCTGTCGGGCTTCAGCTTGCCGGTTTTGAAGAGCGGCACGACCTTGTCGTAATATTTGAGCTTCTTCACATCCATCGGCTGGATGACGCCCGCCGGATAGACCTTCTTCAAGATCCAGTATTCTATGTCGGCGATGTCGTAGGAGTTCGGCTGGGTGACGGCGCGCTGCGCCGCGGCGTCGGAGTCGGTTGCCGTCATTTCCAGCGTGATGCCGAGGTCGGCCTTGCACTTTTCGGCGATCGCGTTGAGGTTTGAAACACCGGTGCCGAACTGGCGCAGCGTGATCGGATTCTGCGCCCAGATGGTCGGAAAGCCGGTGATGGCGCCGGAACCGGCGGCTAGACCGGCTGCAGCGGAAGCGGTCTTCAGCAGCGAGCGACGCGAAATGCCCCTGCTGGTCTTGGTTGTGTCAGTCATTGCCTTGGTTCTCCTCTGGTTGGGTTTTTTTAGGCGGCGTCAGTGCTTGAGGCGGCCGAGAACGACCACGTCCTCACGGTTCCAGCACAACGGGATGGCTTCGCCGACCCTGACCGGATTAGCGAAGAATGCGGTGTCGGAAAGGATGGCCGTAAAGTCCTCGACGCCTGCTCCGTTGACCGATAGTTTCACGGATGATCCGCGATATTCGACGTTGGTGACCGAACCGGTGAAGCCCAGGCCCTTTTCCGACGGTTCGCCGATCCGGACACGATCGGTCCGAACAGCGATATCGGCGGAATCCGTCAGGCCGGCTGCGCCGGTATTGGCGGCGAGAAATTCGCCGCCGGCCGACACCGACAGCTTTAACATGCTGTCCGAATTCTCGATCACGCGTCCGGAAATGACGTTGTGGTCACCCATGAATTTGGCGACGAAAGCCGTCGCTGGCCACTCGAAGACGGTGCGCGGATGGGCGGCCTGCTCGATGCGACCGTCGTTCATGACGACGATCAGGTCGGCGAGCGCCATCGCCTCTTCCTGGCTGTGCGTCACATGTACGAAAGTGATGCCGAGCGAAGTTTGAAGCTTCTTGAGTTCCGCGCGCATGCGGATCTTCAGGAACGGGTCGAGTGCGGAAAGCGGCTCGTCGAGAAGCAGCGCTTCCGGATCGGTGATCAATGCGCGGGCAAGCGCCACGCGCTGCTGCTGGCCGCCGGAAAGCTGGGCAGGGCGTCGCGTCGCATAGGCTTCGAGCTGCATCAGCTTCAGCATATCGAGCGCCTTGGCGTGCCGCTCATCCTTGCTGACGCCCTTCATCTTCAGGCTGAAGGCGACATTGTCGACGAGGTCGAGATGCGGGAAGAGCGCATAGGACTGGAACATCATCGCCGTACCGCGTCTCGCGGGCGGCAGGTCTGTGACGACCGCATTGCCGAGGCGGATATCGCCGGAGGAAATGCTTTCGTGCCCTGCGATCATCCGAAGCGTCGAGGTCTTGCCGCAGCCGGAAGGTCCGAGCAGGCAACAATAGGTACCGGCCGGAATTTTCAGGCTGATGGCATGCACGGCGGTGGTAGTGCCGTAGATCTTCGAGACTGAGGCGATGTCGATTTCGGCTGCTTTGCTCATCCGGCGCTCCACTTGCGTCGCATATTGCAAAGCATCAACCGTGCCAGTTCATTTAAGCTTTTGGGAAGACTTGCATTTATCTCCGGAAACGAGCGCTCGTTCCAGGTATTGCGCAAAAATCGTGCGATCGGTTTCGATTCCGTGGGCAAATCGTATGCAATCTTATGATTCGATCAAAAACAATCCTCTTGGCATTTTGCGACCGCTCGCGTTACAAAGGGGCCGCATCGGATCACGACATGAATATCAACGAGAAGATCACCTTCACCGAGACATCGCCCGAGGACCGCTCGCTGGCGATCCGCGAAGCATTGCGCAATGCGATCATCGATCGGCGGCTCACGCCGGGAACCAAGCTTTCCGAAAGCGAAGTGGGTTCGCTCTTCGATGTCAGCCGCACCGTGGCGCGTGCAGCGCTTCAGATGCTCGCGTTCGAGGGGCTGGTGAAAACCGAGCGCAATCGCGGCGCGTTCGTTTCCAATCCCTCCCCGGAAGAGGCCAAACAGATCTTCGCCTCCCGCCGGTTGATCGAGCCGGGAATCGTAGCGGCGGCTGTTGAGCGCATCACGCCTGCCGATATCGAACAGTTCCGCCGTCAGCTTGAGGAAGAAGAGCGCTATATGAACGAGCGCGGCCCTGCCGCCCGCCGTGCCGAGATCAAGGCGTCGGGCGACTTCCACCTCATGCTGGCCTCCGTCGCGGGCAATCTCATCCTGCAGAAATTCATGGATGAGCTCGTCGCGCGCTCCTCGCTTGTGATCGCGCTATACGGGCGTTCCGGTGTGTCGAGCTGTGGGCATGCGGAACATTCCGCCATTCTCGACGCGCTTGAAAAAGGCGATGGCCGAGGGGCCACCCAGCTCATGATCCATCACATCGATCACATCGAGGCCGATCTCGATCTCCAGCTCAAGCAGGGCCTGGGCCTCAAGGATGCGCTTGCACTGACCTGATGACCGGTCTGAGATATTCAAGGCGCCGTTTCGGTTGCATTTGTCTTGATGATGTTGATGAAGGCCTCGGCGGTCCATGACAGCGGCGCCCCTGGCATGGTGATGATCCCGTAATCGGAGACCTTGTCGGGCAGGAAAGGCCGCATGGCGATCGCGTCGCTGCGGAAGAACTCGGCGATGAGGGAGGGCACGATCGCGATTCCGAGCCCTTGTGCGGCACAGGCGCATGCGGTTTCGACCGAATGGACCTCCAGGCTGCAGCGATAGGTCGGCACCATCCGGCGCAGCTCATGCTCCAGCTCATTGCGGTTGACGCGCTGCCGGCCGAGCAGGATCAGGTCGTTGCGGGCGAGGTCGTTGACGTCGATCGTCTGCTTTGCTGCGAGCGGATGGCCGGCCGGCATGACACAGGTCGTGCCGCTCACAAAGAGCGGCCGGGCATCGAACGAATGTTCCTCCGGCGGCAAGCGGACGAAGCCAAGGTCGGCGACCCGGTTGCGGACCATCCGTTCGATTGCGTCATAAGGCCCGCTCAGGATCTCTACGGTTACACGTGGATGGTCTGATTTGAAGCGGGCGACGATGGGTGGCAGCATGGTGGTCGACAGGCTGTGCGGGAAGGCGACGCGCACGAGCGCCTCGCCGAAGGCGCCGGTCCGGACGTCGCCGATCTTGATCCTGAGCCGCGCGACGCTCTGGGCCACGTCATCCACTTCACCGACAAGGAGATGCGCCTCGGGCCGCGGAACGAGCCGACCTTTGTCGCGCAGGAAAAGTTCCCGCCCGATCTGCTCTTCAAGCGAAGCGAGCTGGCGGCTGATTGCCGACTGCGACAGGCCAAGCTGAGCGGCTGCCGCCATGGTCGAGCCGGTATCCATGATTGTCTTGAAGATTTCGAGCTGCTTGAAGTTCATGGCGCGATCTTAGAGGTAACGCTGCAACGAAGACAAGCGAAGACCGAAACAGGTTTCCGCGCACAAAACGCATAGGTTCATGCATTCCAATCATAATATTGCGCATCTTTCGCGCGCCGTTATCGTCATTTTCAACAAATAGAACAGGGGAACACTCTCCATGAAAATTCTCTGTCCCACCGGGATGGATCAGCGGGAGCGCACGTCATGACAGTCTTCGTCATCCGTCGCTTCCTGCAGAGTATCGCTGTCCTGCTCGTAACGGCTATTATCGTCTTCATCGGCATTTATGCGATCGGCGATCCGATCGAGATGCTGATTTCGCCGGATGCAAGCCCCGCCGAACGCGCGCAGGTCATCACATCGCTCGGCCTCGACAAGCCGCTCTGGCAGCAATTCCTGACCTTTGCCTGGAATGCGTTGCACGGCGACCTGGGCCGTTCCTTCGTCTTCAACCGTCCCTCGATCAGCCTGATCTTCGAACGCCTGCCGGCAACACTGGAGCTGACGCTGACCGGCCTCGTTTTCGCGCTGGTCCTTGGCATTCCGCTCGGCCTTCTCTCCGGCCTGAAGCCGAATAGCGCCACCGATGAAGCGATCATGACCGGCTCGATCTTCGGCTTTTCGCTGCCAAGTTTCTGGCAGGGCATGATGCTGATCATGATCTTTTCCGTTTGGCTCGGCTGGCTGCCGTCCACCGGACGCGGCCAGATGGGAGAATTCCTCGGCATCCGGTCCGGCCTCTTCACGCTGGATGGTCTCGCTCATCTTGTATTGCCGGCGATCAACCTGTCGCTCTTCAAGCTCTCGCTGGTGATCCGCCTCACCCGCACCGGCGTTCGTGAAACCATGCCGCTTGATTTCGTCAAATTCGCCCGGGCCAAGGGCCTGTCCGAAAAGCGCATCGTCTTCGTCCACGTCTTCAAGAACATCCTGATTCCGCTGATCACGGTGGTCGGCCTCGAACTCGGCAGCATGCTGGCCTTTGCGGTCGTGACCGAAACGATCTTCGCCTGGCCTGGCATCGGAAAGCTGCTGATCGACTCGATCATGCGGCTCGACCGCCCGGTCGTGGTTGCCTATCTGCTGGTCATCGTCAGCCTGTTCATTTTCATCAACTTCGTGGTCGACATCCTCTATTCGCTGGTCGATCCGCGCGTCCGGCTGGGAGATGCCCAATGAATGCGCGCGTTTCTTCATTCCGTGACGATACTCTATTCGGCCGTCTCGTCATGGGCATTGCAGAGAGCCCCAAAGTCGTTATTGCCGCGATTGTCTGCATCATCCTTCTCTTCGCCGCGATCGTCGGCCCCTATCTGACTCCCCAGGACCCCTACGATCTCGCGGTCCTCGACATTCTCGATTCCAAGCTGCCGCCGGGCTCGGAAAGCATGGACGGTCTTATTTATTGGCTCGGCACCGACGGCCAGGGTCGCGACATGTTCTCGGCGATGATCTATGGCCTGCGGACCAGCCTCGGCGTCGGGGTGTTCTCCGGCGTCGTCGCGTTGGTGGTGGGCACAGTGCTCGGCCTGATCGCCGCCTATTTCGGCGGCCGCATTGATGCGCTGATCATGCGCATCGTCGACCTGATGCTCGGTTTCCCGACCATCCTCGTCGCTCTGATGCTTCTTGCTCTGCTGGGGCAGGGACTCTGGAAGGTCATCTTCGCACTGATCCTGGTGCAATGGGCGACCTTCGCCCGCGCCGTCAGGAGTGCGGCGCTGGTCGAGAAGAACAAGGACTATGTCGAGGCGGCGGTAACGCTTGGAATTTCGACGCCGCGCATCCTGATCGGCCATCTCCTGCCGAACTGTCTTCCACCGCTGATCGTCATCGGCACGCTGCAGGTCGCGCATGCCATCTCGGCGGAGGCGACGCTCTCCTTCCTCGGCATCGGCCTGCCGATCACTGAACCCTCGCTCGGCCTGCTGATCGCCAACGGCTACCAGCTTCTGATGTCCGGCGAATACTGGATCAGCGTCTACCCCGGCTTGTTGCTGCTCGTGCTCGTTTTCTCGATCAACATGGTCGGCGACCGCCTCCGCGAGGTGCTGAACCCGAGACTGGGCGAAAGGTGAGCACGATGACACCAATTCTTGAAGTCAAGAACCTTTCCACCCATTTCATGACCCGTCGCGGCGTGCTGAAGGCTGTCGATGACGTGAGCTTCGCGGTTGGCCAGAGGGAAATTGTCGGTTTGGTCGGCGAATCCGGCTCCGGCAAGTCGATCACCGGCTTTTCGGTCCTCGGCCTCGTTGATCCGCCCGGCCGCGTCGTTTCCGGGCAGATCCTGTTCAAAGGCGAGGATTTGTTGAAGCTGTCGCCCGCCGCCATGCGGACGATCCGGGGTAAACGCATCGCGATGATCTTCCAGGATCCGATGATGACGCTGAACCCGGTTCTCTCGGTCGCCACCCAGATGATCGAGACCGTGCAGGCGCATGACCGGGTCTCGCGCGCAGAAGCCCGCGCCCGGTCGCGCGATGCGCTCGGCCTTGTGGGCATTCCCTCTCCGGAGGAGCGGCTCGATGCCTATCCGCACCAGTTCTCTGGCGGCATGCGCCAGCGCGTGGCGATTGCCATTGCGCTCCTGCACCGGCCGGACCTGATCATTGCGGATGAACCCACGACGGCGCTCGACGTGACGATCCAGTCGCAGATCCTCTTCGAAATCAAGCGACTCGCCGCCGAGTTCGGTATGGCGCTGATCTGGATCAGCCACGATCTCGGCGTGGTTGCTGCTTTGGCGGACCGGGTCATGGTCATGTATGCGGGCAAGATCGTCGAGGCTGGCCAGGTGGACGGCGTGCTGACCGAGCCGCGTCATCCATATACGTCCGGGCTGCTCAGCGCTGTTCCGGCTGCCGTTCCGCGCGGCGAGCCTCTTCGTCCGATCCCCGGTTTCGCGCCGTCGCCTTTGTCGCGCCCTTCCGGCTGCGCCTTCCGCGACCGCTGCGCTCGCGCCACCGAAATCTGCGCTACCGAGCCTATGCTGGAGGTCGCTGCCGGCCGCGAATTCCGTTGCTTCCATCCCCATTTCCGGAGCGCCGCATGATGACCCCGCTTGTGGAAGCCATCGACGTCACCCGACGCTTTTCGCGAAAACTCGACTATGCGGAGAAGATCGCCAATCTCTTCGGTGCGGGCCTGGAAGAAAAGACCGTACATGCGGTCGATAGCGTCAATCTCGCCGTTCATCCGGGCGAGGTGGTCGGTCTCGTCGGCGAATCAGGTTGCGGAAAGTCGACGCTCGGTCGGGTCATGGCCGGCATCATGCCCGCAAGCGGCGGCGAGGTGCGATGGAATGGCAAGCCGCTGACTTCGCTGGAAGGCGAGGAAAAGCGCTTGATGCGGCTTTCCGCGCAGATGATCTTCCAGGACCCGATGTCGACGCTCAATCCGAGGAAGCGAGTGATCGACCTGATCGGTGAGGCGCCACGGGTACACGGCATCGTCAAGGTTCTCGAGGTTCGCGATTATGTCGCCTCGCTCGCCGAACGCGTCGGCCTCGACGCTTCCTATCTCGATCGTTATCCGCATCAGTTCTCCGGTGGCCAGCGGCAGCGCATCGGCATCGCCCGGGCGCTTGCGGTGAAACCCAAACTGCTGGTCTGCGACGAATCCGTCTCAGCCCTCGATGTCTCCATCCAGGCGCAGATCCTCAACCTCTTCATGGACCTGAAGCGGGAGTTCGGTCTGACCTACCTCTTTATCAGCCACGATCTCGGCGTAGTGAAGCATATCTGCGACCGGGTGGTCGTCATGTATCTCGGCCGCGTCGTGGAAAGCGCCACGCCCGACGAACTCTTTGATGATCCGAAACATCCCTACACCCAGGCCCTCATTCGCGAGCTGCCGACGGTTGCCGACCGCCACCGCATTTTCACGCCGATCAAGGGGGAAATCCCGTCACCGCTTCATCCGCCGCCGGGATGCCATTTCCATCCCCGCTGTCCGAAGGCGTTCGACCGCTGCCGTGTGGAGCGGCCGGTCCTGAAACAGAATGCGGTCGGTCATGTCAGCGCCTGCCACCTGAACGACCTGACTGCGAGCGAAACGAAAAATGTAACGGCCGAACCGGCCATCTAAAAAGGAAGGGAACAGACTTATGAAACCGATGAAATTCCTGCTGGCGGGGGTTGCTGCCACCGTCATCGCACTGAACTCGGCGCAGGCCGCCGACCTGGTACTCGGCAGCGCCACCGAACCGTCGGCGATCGACCCGCAGTTCTCACGCACCGGCAACAATCAGAACATTGCCATGCAGATCTTTGACCGTCTGGTACAAACGGACGCGGCGATCAACGTTGAGCCGGCGCTGGCGGTCTCCTGGACAAACATCGATCCTCTCACCTGGCATGTGAAGCTGCGCGAAGGCGTCAAGTTCCATGACGGCAACCCGCTGACGGCCGAGGACGTAATCTTCTCGCTGACCCGCGCCAAGGACATTCCGAACAGCCCGGCGCCGTTTTCCGGCAACGTGGCCTCGATCGACAGCATGAAGGCACTGGACAATCTGACGATCGAGTTCAAGACCAAGAAGCCGACACCGGACTTCATGGAACAGATCGGTTTCGTCTACATCGTCGAGAAGAAGGTCGCGGAGGGGGCTTCCATCGAGGACTTCAACAGCGGCAAGGCGGCGATCGGCACGGGCGCCTACAGGTTCAAGTCTTGGACGCCGGGCGACAACCTGGTTCTGACCCGCAATGACGATTTCTGGGGCAAGAAACAAGATTTCGACAATGTCACGATCAAGTTCATCTCGAACGACGCGTCGCGCGTCGCGGCACTTCGCTCCGGCGCTGTCGACCTGATCGACGCCGTGCCGCCGGGCGATGTGAAGACAATTGAAGGCATTTCCGGCCTCAAGGTCTTTTCGATTGCCTCTGCCCGCATGATCTACCTTGCGCTTGACAGCGCCCGCGACAAAAGTCCCTTCATCACCGACAAGGATGGCAAACCGCTCGACAAGAACCCGCTGAAGGACGTGAAGGTCCGCACCGCACTCTCTGAGCTGATCAACCGTCGGCTCATCATCGACCGCATCCTGGACGGCTCTGCCGAGCCGGCAGGCCAGCTCGTGCCCACCGGCGTCGCGGGCAATGATCCCTCGATTGCCGCACCGGCATTCAATGCCGACAATGCGAAGAAGCTGCTGGCGGAAGCGGGCTACAAGGACGGTTTCGGCATCACCATCCACACCTCGAATGACCGCTTCCCCGGCGATGCGGAGGTCGCTCAGGCGCTCGGCCAGATGTTCGCCCGTGGCGGGCTCAAAGTGAATGGTGTCGTGGCGCAGCCCTACAATGTCTATACCAAGGGTGCCTCCGCAGGCGAATTTTCGGCCTTCATCTTCTCGCTCGGCAACTCGACGCCGACATCCGCAACGGGACTGCGCAACCTGCTGATGACGGCGAACAAGGAAGCCGGCACCGGCTCGTTCAATCGCGTCAAATACAGCAATTCGGCCTTCGATGAGATGATGCGCACGGCAACTGCCGAGTTCGATGCGAAGAAACGCGTGGAATTGCTGCAGAAGGCGACCAAGGCCGTCTTTGCCGATGTCCCAGTCATTCCGCTCTACTGGCAAAAGGTCCACTGGGCCGGCAAGGCGAATCTCTCCTACATTGCCAACATGACGGAAGACACGAGCGCGACGCTCGCGGGGCTCGCCGAGTAGGCCGCAATGCAAGCGATAGGCCGTCGTGCTGGTTCTCCCGGCGCGCGGCATTCCCGGGCCGGCGTCGGGATGTAGCGAGCCGGTTCGGGTCTTTCCTGCCAATTTTTGAGGATACGGACATGGATACCCTGACGGCATCGCGCCGCGAGGTGATAGCCGACGACGTGGTCGTCGAACGCGATGTGATGGTGACGATGCGAGACGGTATCAGGCTTGCAACCGACATCTACCAGCCGGCCAAGGACGGCAAAGTGATCGAGGCCCGGCTGCCGGCGATCCTGGAACGCACCCCTTACGGCAAGACGGAACGCTCCCGATCCGAAATCGAAGTGGGCATGTCCACGCCGATGAAGCGCCACGAGGTTGCCTCCTATTTCGTCCGCGCCGGTTACACCGTCGTTTATCAGGATTGCCGCGGCCGCTATAATTCCGAAGGCGAATTCAGCAAATACATCTCCGAAGCCGCCGATGGTTACGATACCGCCCGCTGGTTGGTTGAGCAGCCTTGGTCGAACGGCCGGTTCGGCACGATGGGGCTTTCCTATGCGGCGCATACGCAGGCCGCGCTCGCCTGCCTCAACCCGCCTGGCCTTGCCTGTATGGTGATGGACTCAGGCGGCTTTTCGAATGCTTATCAGTGCGGCATCCGCCAGGGCGGCGCCTTCGAACTCAAGCAGGCGACATGGGCCTATAATCAGGCGATCGGCGAGGGCGATGAGTTGGCTCGTGCCGCCATCGAAGCAGAAGATATCAAGGCCTGGTTCAGCGTCATGCCCTGGAGCGAAGGCGTTTCTCCGGTCCGCTGGATGCCGGAATATGAAAGCTATCTGCTTGACCAGTGGCGCAGCGGCACGTTCGATGAGAGCTGGCGCCGCGTCGGCCTCTATATGGAAGGCTTCTACGATACCTTCCCCGAGGTGCCGATCGTCCTGATGTCGAGCTGGTACGACGCTTATGTCAGATCGACGCTCGACAATTTTCGCGGCCTTTCCGGCAAGAAGAGCAGGCCGCTTCAGCTCATCATGGGGCCGTGGCTGCACGGCAACCGCAACACGACCTTCGCTGGTGACACCTCCTTCGGTGCGGCCGCGCCGCTTGGAGGAAATGTTGTCGAAAGCTGGCTCGCCTTCCGCCGCAATTGGTTCGACCGATGGCTGAAGGGCGTGGAAAACGGCGTGTCGCAAGAACCGGCAGTGCGCACCTTCGTCATGGGCGGCGGCTCGGGTATCCGCAACGAGGACGGTCATCTGGATCACGGCGGACGCTGGATCGAAGCGGCCGACTGGCCCCTGCCGGGAACGGAATATCGCAATTTCTACATTCACCAGAATAGCTCGCTTTCTACCGACGAGCCGAAAGCCGATACCGGGCCTTTCGTCTATGACTACGATCCGAAGAATCCCGTGCCGACCATCGGGGGCTCTCTGACCAGCGGCCAGCCGATCTTCGAGGGTGGCGGCTTCGACCAGCGCGAAGGCGAGAAGTTCTACGGCTCGAAGCACCCAGGACTGCCTCTTTCTGCCCGGGCCGACGTGCTCTCCTTCGAGACCGAGGTCTTGGCAGAGGACGTCGCCGTCGTCGGCCCGATCATCGTCGAGCTATACGTCTCCTCGGATGCGCCGGATACGGATTTCACCGCGAAACTTGTCGACGTCTATCCACCGAGCGTGGACTATCCGACCGGTTATGCGCTCAACATCACCGACGGGATTATCCGCTGCCGCTACCGAAAATCCTGGGAAAAACCGGAGGCGATCGTCGCGGGCGAGGTTTTCAAGGTGACGATAGAGCCTTTCGCGACGGCTAATCTTTTCGCCCAGGGCCATCGCATCCGGCTCGACATTTCCTCGTCCAATTTCCCGAAATACGATGTCAACCCGAATACCTACGCGCCGGAAGGCCGGGGGCGCACAACGCAGATCGCTCGCAATTCCGTGTTTTGTGACGCCGCGCGGCCATCGGCGATCCGCTTGCCGATCGTCCGCGGTGAAGCGATGATGGCGCTGAAACCCTTCGCGAAGTAGCCATGTCGATTACCATTGCCGTCACCGGCCAAATCCTCATCCACGGCCGGCTCGATCTCACGGGCGAGGGGCAGCGCAAGGTCAGGGACTTCCTGAAGGCGGACGCCACCTTTGCCAATCTGGAGGCGACGGTCGAGACGTCAGGCGCCTGGCCGACCAAGACGAAGACATTGCATCTCGCGTCGCCGGACGCGCTCACCTCCGTGCGAGAACTTGGCTTTCATGCGTTGACGCATGCCAACAACCACGCCTTCGATCTCGGCCCGCCGGGCATCGCCGCGACGCGGGCTATGGCGGGGCAGGCTGGGCTGGAACTCGCCGGCAGCGGAGCGAATATCGACGAGGCCGCTGCACCGGCCATCGTGCCGAAGCAAGGGAAGTCGCTGGCGATCTTCTCCGTCGATCTCGGCCCGCAGCCGGATATCAATTATGCAGCGGCCGATCGCGCCGGCATCGCGCCGCTTCGGATGAAACGCACCGTCAGCGTGTCACCGACGGAGTTTGAAACGCTCCGGCAGATCGTCGGGGCACTTGGGGACGACAAGCGCGCCGCCGCCCGCGCCGCTGTCGGTTATGAAACCTGGAGAGGTACGGACCTCGAAGTTTTCGGCACGTCTGTGGTTTCGGGCCAGGCGATTGCCGCTCTCTGGTCGGCCAACGAAGACGATATGCAGCGGCTTGTTTCAGGCATGAACACCGCCAAGGCTGCCGGGCATCTCGTGGCGGTGGCGATCCACGGCCATCACTGGGATTCGGATTGGAAGAAACCGCCGGACTGGTTCACCGATCTCTGCCGGGGCCTGATCGAAGACGGCGCCGACGTGATCCTCGGCACGGGAGCGCCTGTCATGCAGCCGGTCACTTTCCACCGCGGCAAGGCGATTATCCCCGGCCTCGGCAATTTCGTCTTTCACACCCGACGCTCCGCAACCTATGACGAAAGGGGCGTCGACGTCTGGCGCAGCGCCGCGATCCGGCTGACCTTGGCGGATGACGGCACCTGCGAAGAACTCGCCCTGCTTCCCGTTGCCATCGGCAGGCCAGCGGCACGGGGATTGCCGGCAGGTCCTGTCCCGTTGCAGGGAAGGGATGCAGATGAAATCCGCGATCTCGCCCTTGCGGGCCTTTCGACGGCAGATCGCCAATGTCTGCTGATCCCCGATTAGCCACGGCATTGCGTCAGGAAAGAGTGCTCCGTTTCACGAAGGTTCCACCCTTCTGGGCTGCAATGCGCTGTGCGTCGAATTGCGGGCCGCTGCCCGGCAGGATTATCTGCGGAAGCTCATTACCGGCCACGTCTGATCCGCTGGCGCGTTTCGTAGACCCGTTTGTTACAGACTGTTACCAAATCGAACCATTTTTCACACGCCTCGCATCCGCGTGTTACTTGAAAAGGTCAAATCCTCCGTAGAAAGAACGGAGGCGAAAACAGTGTTTCTCAGCAGCTATGCGAATGCTCACCAGGTGGCGAAGGCAGCTCTCTTCAAGGAGGCCGAAAGCCTGCATGGGCTCTTTTCCAGGCAGCCGATCGAACATCTGGCGGTAGGCCAGTCGCTTTTCTTCGAAGGTGATGAAGCGAAACACGTTTTCGAAGTTGTCGAAGGTACGCTCCGGATCTTTCGGATTCTGTCGGACGGCCGACGGGTCATCACAGGCTTCCTCTACGCGGGTGACATTGTCGGTGTTTCCCTGAAAGAACGGTATCTCTACAGCGCCGAAGCGATCACTCCGACCAAAATCCGTCGGATCGCCCGCAAAACTTTTGATGAGGCAGTCTCGGATTCGGATGACTTGCGCCCCGAGATTTTCTCTCGTGTCTGTGACGAGATGGCTGCGGTACAGGATCAATTGGTGCTTCTGTCGAGCAAGACGGCAGAAGAGCGGCTTTGCACTTTTCTCCTCAAGCTCCTGCAGCGCACAATAGCCGCGGGCAATCGCGACACTACTCTCGAACTGCCGATGACGCGCCAGGACATGGCCGACTATCTGGGTCTCACGATCGAGACGGTGTCCCGCACCATCACCAAGCTCATCGGCAAGGGGGTCGTCAATGTCGTGAATCCCGCTGCCCGCCATTTCATCAAGATCGAAAAGCCCGGAATGCTTGCCCAACTCGCCGGCGATGACAGCGAATGTCCGGAAATGCATCGTGACCTGATGGTTCAAGGGGATCGCCGGCACCACTGACGAGCATCAATCACGGATCCACCATGAGCGGGAATACGGCCATCGTCGCGACCAGTGAGAATCTTTTTGACTCAGTCGCGAATGTGCTCAATGACGCAAATCTGATCGTCCATGGGTTGGATGGTGTCATCAGCCGATGGACAGGTGGCTGCGAGCAGCTTTATGGCTGGCAGAGGAGCGAAGCCATCGGCAAGGTAGTCTACGACTTGCTTGCAGCGCAATTTCCACTTCCGCTCGATGAAATCCGCCGGCATATCCAAACCCACCATGTATGGGAGGGAGAGGTCGTTCATCACCATAAGGACGGTCATCCAATATTCGTGGCAACCCGGTGGGTGGCCGTCAATTCGGCGCGCGATGGAGCAGCGATCATCATCCAGACGAACAACGACATCACGGATATGAAAAGGGTCCAGAACGATCTTGCCGGACGGGAGGCGCATCTGCGGTCGATCCTGGATACGGTTCCCGAGGCGATGGTCGTCATTGACGAAACCGGCATCATCACGTCTTTCAGCGCCGCAGCGGAGCGGCTGTTCGGATATTCCTCTGAGGAGGTTGTCGGGCGCTCCGTTAACCTGCTGATGCCAGCGTCAGCCAAAGAGGTGCACGACAACTATCTTGCCCGGTATATTCGGACAGGCGAGCGCCGCATCATCGGTTATGGCCGCGTCGTCATAGGACAGCGGAAAGACGGTTCCGTCTTTCCCATGGAGCTTGCGGTGGGCGAGGCGATCACCAATGGCAAGCGCATCTTCACCGGCTTCATCCGCGACCTCACCAGCCGCCACAAGATCGAGGAAGAGCTGAGGCAGTCGCAGAAGATGGAGG
>NZ_JBEAAL010000014.1:0-157384 GCF_040066075.1 Neorhizobium phenanthreniclasticum | reverse complement strand
CGCGCCCTGGGTCATCGACCGGCCGATCAACGCGACGAGCTTCCTCGTCTATGTCGAAAAGGTGCTGGTGCCGGAGCTCACGCCCGGCGACATCGTCGTGATGGACAATCTCGGCTCGCACAAGGCCAAGGCTGTCCGCGATGCCATCAGGGGGGTCGGCGGTTGCCGGAATTGCCGACCGCGGTCCGTTCGCGTATCACCGTGGCGCTTGATATGGGCGAGCAGCCCGAAGCCAATCCGATGAAGCTTGAGCCGAGCGACGAGGTTCTTGCCGGAAAGCCGGCCGGATCGGTTGCCCGTGTCGACGAAACCGGCCGCGTGTCCTGGACGATCCCTCTTGAGATTTCGGTGCAGATCCCTGCGCTCGCCACCACGCCGTCGGCGCCTCCAGGGCTTGCTGCAGCCATCGTCGAAGCGACGACATTCGCTGAACGCGCCGTCGCCGACGAATATCGAGACCGGAGCGGCTACAAGCGCGGCTTCCTGACCGGGTTCGATGTCTGCAACATCGACGGCGCAAATGCCAAGAGCATCGATCGCAAAAACAAGATCGTCACACCCCTGACGCCCGATTCAGCAGGCCTCGAGGTACTTGCAACGGACGCGGAAGCCGACAGCTGGCGGTGAGATCGTTCACGGGGCCGATCTTCACCGACGGAGACCGCAGTTTCCGTGGGATCAAGATTCCGGGCCGCTTCTTCAAGATTGCGGTCTGGGTCGAAGACACACGGCCACCAGCGTCCCAAGCATTCGCCATGTCGAGCACATCATCGGGTGGCTCGTCAGGATGTGATGTGGTGCAAAGGAATCGGCTTGGATTGCTGCCGTCACCAACAACGATCCAATCTACCTGATCTTCAAGCTTGGCTGCTCCAGGCCCGACGATCGCAAGCAGCGATACGCCTTCAGCGAGGCAGAGATCGGGCTGTGAAGGACTATTTTGCGAGCAAGGGCCATAGCAAAGATCTAAAGCAGAACCGAAGCGGCCGCGAATCTGAAGGTGGTCGGTTGTTTGACTACCGAGGAAGCTAAAGCCGAAGGTGAGCCTCATCACCCGCCCCCGCTCCGCCCTTGCGACCCGGCCCAGCAGGTCGGATCGGGGGCTGCCGCCAGCGCCAGTGGAGATGTCGCGTGTCGCATGTCTAACCGGCTGACCACGTCGCACCTCTAATCAGCTTTGACACTATTTAAGCTCGAAAAGACCGTATTATCGGACGCTTGGATAAAGGTCCTGCTGGATCGGCGGTTCGATCCTTTCAAGAGCGTGGGTTGTCGAGAGCGATACGGTTTATCACACGTGGCTGCCTAGAGTGCAGTGTCCTTGCTCGCTGCGCCCAGGTCTTCTTCAAAGGAAGCCTCTATGTTGGTCGCCTGTAGATAAAAGTCCTTTGGCCTACCGATATGGCGACGGATGATGTCGGCCAGATGGTTCCCATCTCCCTGTCGGATCGCCTCAATCATCGCAAAATGTTCTTCGATCGCCACTTCGCGCATCTCCTCGTTGGGGAAGGCACGAGTGCGGATTGGATGGGTCGAGAACGTATAATGTTGGATCGCTTCGGCCAGCCGTTTGTTGCCGGCGTGCTCATAAAGCGTTTCATGGAACGTATTGTTGAGCGTGAACACCTCGGAGAACCGCATGGCGCGCGAAGCCTCGCGATGCTTTTCGGCAATGTCTGTCAGGAAGGTGATGAACTGCGGTTCTGCCGGCCTTGAAAAATGCCGCGCTGCCTGCGTTTCGAGGCATTCGCGGATTTCGTAAAGTTCCTCCACCTCGCGAATAGAATAATCCCGAACCTGGACACCCTTGTTCGGCTGGCGAATGACGAGGCCGACCTTTTCCAGCTCGTCGAAAGCCCGCCGCACGCCATGGCGAGTCGCGCCGGTGCGGACCATGATTTCATCTTCGATCAACCGCTCCCGCGGCCGGCAGGCGCCGGAAATGATCTTGCGCTGCAGGTCCTTGTATACCGCTTCCCAGCTGCCGCTTTTCTCTGCAGTTTCATCCATTTATTTGCGACTCTCGCACGCTACCGATGTTCGAAAGCAATAACTCATCTTGGGGCTCAAAACAATCATCGTTGACATTATCGATAATATTACCTATGAAATTTTCGACGGAGGAAATCGGGTGTATCGCATCGGCAGTGGAGCGGGATTTTCGGGAGATCGCATCGACGCGGCGCAGCCTGTCGTCGAGGCGATTGCTGCGACAGGTGAGGGTGGCGCGATCATTTTCGAGACGATTGGCGAGCGTACGCTGGCGCTTGGCCAGATCGCCAAGCGGCGCGATCCGAAAGCCGGTTACGAGCCGTTGCTCGAACAGTTCCTGCCGCCGATCCTAAAGACCTGTGTGGAAAACCGTATCGTTATTGTCGGCAATTTCGGCTGCGCCAACCCTCGCGCTGCGGCCGATACAATCCGTGCGATGGCTGAGGCGCAGGGCTTTGCCGGCGCCCGCATAGCGGTGGTCGAGGGCGATGATCTGGTCGGGCGGGTCGATATCAGTGCGACTGAGCGCTGGGAAGGCGATCGCCATCTGCCGGCCCCGTCGGGGGACGTGATCGCCGTTAATGCCTATATAGGGGCGCGTCCGATCGCCGAAGCAATCCGTGCTGGCGCGCAGGTCGTTGTAACAGGGCGCGTGGCCGATCCGGCACTGGCACTCGGGCCGCTGGTGGCTCATTTCGGCTGGGACTGGAATGATCTCGATCTACTGGCTGCCGGCACGCTGGCAGGGCACCTGCTCGAATGCGGCTCGCAGGTCTCGGGCGGCTTCTTTGCCGATCCGGGCTATAAGGATGTACCAGATCCCGCCAATATCGGCTTTCCGATCGCCGAGGTGGAGGCCGATGGCACTTTCGTCCTCACCAAGGCGGAAGGTACCGGTGGCTGCGTTGACACGCGCACTGTCAAAGAACAGCTTCTTTACGAAATTCATGATCCTGCAGCCTATCTGACACCGGACGTGACGCTCGACCTAACCGAGGTTGAGGTCGTTGCTGTGGGTCGTGATCGGGTTCGGGTCACGGGCGCCCGCGGGCATGCAGCGCCGACAACGTTGAAGGCGACGGTTGGATATTACGGCGACTGGCTGGGAGAGGCAGAGATTTCGTATGCTGGGCCGAACGCTCTTCAACGCGCGCGGCTTGCTGTTTCGATCATGCGCGACCGGCTGGCAAAGCGGGCGCTCGATGTGGCATCGCGGGCCGACGTGATCGGTACGACCAGCGTTTTCGATGACGACAGCGGCACGCTGTTTGAGGGATTTCGCGGCGAAAACGATGGCGATTATCGCGTCCGTTTCGCCTTCGGCGGCGAGGCAGGCGCCGTTGAGGCGGCGGTGCAGGAGGTCAACGCGCTCTATTGCTGCGGACCGGCGGGCGGCGGCGGAGTGCGCCAGAGCGTGCGCCCGCGGGTGCGGACGGTTTCACATCTCGTCCCCCGTTCGCTCGTATCGGTCTCGCATTCCTTTATCGGAGAGACGTCATGACACGGGACCGCATCACCGTACCGCTGCATGCGATCGCCCATGGCCGCGCCGGCGACAAGGGCAATCGGCTGAACGTCAACGTCATCGCCTACCGCACGGAATTCTGGCCGATCCTGCTTGAACAGGTAACAGAAGCGCGCATCGCAGCGCTCTTCGCGCATCGGGGCGTTACGCGTGTCGTGCGCTATGAACTGCCGAAGCTGCAGGCGCTCAATTTTGTCATCGACGACGCTTTGGAAGGCGGGGTCAATTCCAGCCTTAGCCTCGACACGCACGGAAAGACCCTGTCTTTCCTGGTGCTCGACCTCCCGGTCGAGCTTCCGTCGCACATTCAATCATCTGCTGCGGCCGTCCGGTCGCGAACGCCAAATTTTGATCCAGTCATGGGAGGAGTGGACAATGAATAAGAAGAGGACCCTGACGCTTTTGCCGGCTCTGTTGGCCGGCATTTCTGCGGCAGCAATGATCGCCGCGCCAGCGGGCGCGCAGGAAATCAAGCGCGGTGGCAACCTTCGCATCGGCATCTCACAGATGGCACCATCGCCCGACCCGGTTGTTACGACATTCGGCGTCAACTGGGGAACGTCCTATATCGTCTGCGAAGGCCTTTTCGGGCTGGATGAAAAATGGACGCCTCAGCCGATGCTGGCGGATTCATTCAAATACAGCGACGACGGGCTGAAGCTCACCGTTGTGCTGCGCTCGGGACTGAAATTCCATTCCGGCGCGCCGCTGACCTCGGCCGACGTCGTCGCGTCGCTTAACCGCTTCCGCGAATCCGCCGGTATCGGCGCATCGCTGAAAGCGACGACCAAGTCGATCAAGGCGGTGGATGACAAGACCGTCGAATTCGAGCTGGCGAGTCCGAGCCCGATCCTGCCAGGTCTGCTGGCTGGCGCGCAATCGGCCATCATGTCGGCCAAGTCTCTTGAAGGAGCATCCGCCACGGTCGGCACAAAGGGGTTGGATTGCACCGGTCCCTATACGCTGACCAGCTACCAGCCCGACCAGGGCGCCAAACTCACCCGGTGGGACGATTACCAGAGCCGGAAGGAGCCTGCATCGGCAATGTCCGGCGCAAAATATGCCTACGCCGACGAGATCGATCTACGTCTGATGCCGGAGCCTTCCGTGCGTCGCGATGCGCTAATCACGGGGCAGATCGATATCGCCCGCGAGCTGCCGTCCGACTTCTATGACGCATTGAAGAACAACTCCGGCACCGAACCGGTCGTCGTGCCGAACAACCAGTCGCTGACGGTGGTGTTCAATACCAAGGAAGGCGTTCTGGCTGACGTCAACCTGCGCCGCGCCATCTATTACGCGCTGGAGATGGAACCGATCATGCAGGCGTCTGTCGGCAAGAAGGAATTCTATACGCTCGATCCAAGCTGGATCCCCGATCCGAATTCCTTCTGGTACACCAAGGCCGGCGTTCCGGATGGCTTCGGCAAGCCGAATGCGGCCAAGGTAAAGGAATATCTCGGCAAGTCGAACTACAATGGCCAGCCGATTCGCTGGCTGGTCGCAAGCGAACAGTACCAGAAGCACTATCTGACGGCGATCACCGCCAGTCAGCAGCTCGAAGAGTTCGGCATCAAGGTGGATATCATTCAGTCCCCTATGGCGAATTATATCCAGACCCGCGCCAATGCGGCGCAGATGGACGCCTTCTCCAGCTTCCTGCCGACTTATGTCGACCCGACCTCGATCGCTTATCTCAACCCGACCTATCCGGGCTTCTGGGATAATCCGGAAAAGACCGGGCTGATGAAGCAGATCGCGACGACGATCGACCCGACGGAGCGCAAGGCGATCTTCGAAAAGATCCATGCGCTTGCCTATGATCAGTTCCCGTTCATCAAATACGGGACGGAGTCCAACATGTATGGCATGCGCAAGGGTGTGGGTAATCCGCAGAGGATTCCGGCCCGCTCGGACGACTTCTACAACGTGGCGCCGCCGCCGGCGAATTGAGGATGAGCACGATCGAGCAAAGCCTGTCCGAGAGCCCGGCCACCGGAGAGGAGGCGACCCTCGTTTCTAGCCACCGGCCGCTATGGCAAAGATTGGTCCGCAACCCCGCGGCCGTCTTTTCCATCGCCGTGCTCGTTCTTATGGCGCTGGGAGCAATCCTGGCGCCGGTGATCGCACCCGGCAATCCCATGCGGGTGAGCCCCGCCCTGCGGTTTACCCCGCCGGGCCCCGAACATCTTTTCGGCACCGACAATCTCGGTCGCGACATATTCAAAATGGTGCTGCATGGCTCGCGTACCTCACTGCTCGTCGGCCTTATCGTCACGCTGGTCTCCATGTCCGTGGCGATCGTGCTGGGGGTGATTTCCGGCTTTTATCGCAAGGTGGACGTCGTCTTGATGCGCTTCGTCGACGGGATGATGGCTTTCCCGGGCATCGTGCTGGCAACGGCAGCCGCCGGCATCATGGGGCCGAGCGTCACGACAGTCATTACGTCGTTGTCGATCGTGCTGATAGCGCCTTCGCTACGCATTGTCCGCGGCCAGGTGCTTGTCGTCCGCGAGCTGCAAATGATCGAGGCGGCGCGCGCCGTCGGCGTGCCGACGCTACGCATCCTCTCCCGCTACGTGCTGCCGGCCGTCAGCTCGCCGATCCTCGTCCAAACCTCGTTCATCTTCTCCGCAGCCGTACTTGGCGAAGCTGGACTGAGCTTCATCGGCGTCGGTATTGGCCCTAGGGATCTGAGTTGGGGTAACGCGCTGACCGAAGCGCGAAATTACATCAGCCAGGCGCCTTGGATCGTGCTGTTTCCGGGTTTGGCGCTGATGCTGACCATTCTTTCGCTCAACCTGCTGGGTGACGCATTGCGCGATGTGCTTGATCCCCGGCTTGCAAGGAGACGCTAGATGCTGACCTATCTCGGCAGGCGCTTCCTGCTCATTCTTCCAACGATCTTCGTGCCGTTGATCCTGGTCTTCCTGCTGCTGCGTCTGTCGCCGGGCGATCCCGCCGGCATGATGCTGGGTGATCAGGCGACTGCCGACCAGATTGCCGCGCTGAGAACCGAACTCGGGCTCGATCAACCGATCTACGTCCAGTTCTTCATCTGGCTCAAGGACATCGTGACGCTGGATCTCGGCCAGTCGATCTTTTTCCGCGAGACGGTGATGAAAATCATCCCTGAATATGCCGGCGTCACCATCCTGCTCGCGCTGGTGGCTCTTTCGCTGACGGTCGTCATCGGCGTGACGCTTGGCCTGATTTCTGCGATGAACCGCAACAAGCCAATCGACCGGGGGGTTATCGTCGGCGCAGTGCTCGGCATATCGGTACCGGAATTCTGGTTCGCGTTACTGCTGATTTTCCTGTTTGCAGTGACGTTGCGCTGGTTTCCCGTCGCGGGCTACAATCCTCCGTCAGCCGGCATCGTCGCCTTTGCTGCGACCATCTTTCTTCCGGCGCTGGCGCTTGGCGTGCGCCAGTCGGCACTGATGACACGGATGATGCGCTCCTCCATGCTTGACGTGCTGAACGAGCCATATATCACGACCGCGCGGGCTCAAGGACTGCCGGAGCGCAAGGTGATCGGCAGCTACGCGCTGCGGACGGCCTCCATTCCGGTCATCACCGTTGTCGGGCTTGCGGCTGGCCATATGCTGGGCGGCGCCGTCGCGATCGAGATCATCTTCGCCTTGCCGGGCCTCGGCCGCATGCTGGTGGAAGCGGTTGCCCGCCGCGATTATCCGCTCGTCGAAGGCGGGGTTCTGACCATTTCGTTGATCCTTGCCGTGCTCAATCTAGCGATCGACATCGTCTACGCACTCCTTGATCCCCGGATACGCTACCAATGAACACGCATATTCCATCGGAAGCGCTTGGCCTACCGCAGGAGGCCGTGAAGACCGTCCCGGTTCTGGAGGTCGAGGAACTGTCCCTGTCATTCCGCGACGAAGGCGCCTTGCTGCCGATCGTTACCGACATTTCGTTCTCGATCGGTCGTGGCGAGGCAGTGGCGCTGGTCGGCGAATCCGGCTGCGGCAAGTCGATCACCGCCAGTGCGATCATGGGGCTTGCGCCGGATAATGCGGTCGTCACCGGTGAAATCCGGCTGAACGGGCAACGCATTTCCGATCTTTCCCCGAGAGAGCGCCGCAAGCTCTGCGGTCGCCATATGGGCTTTATCTTTCAGGAGCCGATGACGGCCCTGCACCCGACGCTGACAATCGGCCGGCAGATGACCGATACGCTGAGCCACAATCTCGGGCTCGGCCAGCGGGCGGCGATGGACCGCGCTGCCGAACTGCTGGTGAAGGTCGGAATTCCCCGCGCAAAGGATATCCTCAAAGGGTATGTCCACGAACTTTCCGGCGGCATGCGCCAACGCGTGATGATCGCGCTCGCCATTTCCTGCGGGCCATCGCTGATCATCGCCGACGAGCCGACTACCGCGCTCGACGTGACGATCCAGGCCCAGGTTCTTGACCTTCTGGAAGACATGCGCCGTGAGCTCGATCTCGCCATGCTCTTCATCACCCACGATCTGGAAGTGGTCGGCGACTTCTGCGACCGGGCTGTCGTCATGTATGCCGGCGACGTGGTGGAGCGGGCGACGAGCCGGGAGATCGTCGAGACACCGCGCCATCCCTATACACGCGGCCTGATCGACGCCATTCCGGCGCATGGCGAAACCCGCAATCGACTGACACCGATCCCCGGCACGGTACCGCCGGTCGGGGCGTGGCCCGAGGGCTGTCGGTTCGCACCCCGTTGCCAGCACGCGGATGAACAATGTCGCACCCATCCCGGTCTTGACGCTGTCGGCAGTTCCACGGTCCGCTGCTGGCACCCGGTCGAGGAGGTCTCGGCATCATGAATACCGTTTCGCCCGTGCTCGAAGTGCGCGGCCTTTCGAAATCCTTCAAGGCGGTCAAGGCCGTCCGAAATGTCTCCTTTTCCATCACCAGGGGCAAAACCTTCGGCATCGTCGGCGAATCCGGCAGCGGCAAGTCGACGACCGCCCGCCTAGTGCTGCGGCTCATCGATCCGACGTCCGGCGACATCCGCTTCCGGGGAACGGATCTTTCCGCCATGAAGCAGGAAGAGTTACGCCGCGAGCGGCGCCACATGCAGATGATCTTTCAGGATCCCTTCGGATCGCTGAACGGCCGCATGACTGTACGCGAGACGCTGACCGAACCACAGATGGTCCATGGTATAGGCACGCCCGCTTCGCGGCTAGAAGCTGCCCGCAGCCTGCTTGCCGAAGTCGGACTGCCGGCGGCCGCGCTAGACCGGTTTCCACATGAGTTCTCCGGCGGCCAGCGCCAGCGCATCGCGATCGCCCGTGCGCTTGCCACCAATCCGGACCTGATCGTTGCCGACGAGCCGGTCAGCGCGCTGGACGTTTCTGTGCAGGCGCAGGTGTTGAACCTGTTGCGCGATTTGCAGGAGCGGCATGGCACGACCATGCTGTTCATCTCGCATGATCTCAGGGTCGTGCAATTCATGTGCGATGAGATCGCGGTCATGTATCTTGGCGAGATCGTTGAACAGGGACCGCGCGAGCGGATATACGGCGCTCCGGCGCATCCCTATACCCAGGCGCTGCTCGCTTCCGCACCGGGCAGGGGAGCGGGCAAACGCGCCCGGCTCTCCGGTGAAATCCCAAGCGCCCATGCCGCACCGAGCGGCTGCGCCTTTCGCACCCGCTGTCCGCATGCTCATGAACGCTGTGTCCTCGAAGCGCCGGGAATGCGTGAGCTCGGTTGCGGCCAGCGGGCGGCCTGCCATCTGCTGGAGAAGGCTCCAAGCGCATGAAGACGATCGATGTTTCGAGCTGCGAGGCGATCTATCGCGGCGTCGTCTCCGAGAGTGGCCTTAGCTTTTTCGGCATCCCCTATGGCGAGCCACCGGTCGGCGCCCTGCGCTTTCAGCCGGCGAAAGCGGTCGTGGCCAAAGGCCTTGTCGATGCGACGCAGCCGGGCAACGCGCCGCCACAGATCCGTCGACCGGTACCCGTATGGACGCCGCGCAATACGGGTTTCTTGACCGGCGAGGACTGCCTCAACCTCAACGTCTTCACGCCGGCAGCCAATGGCGGCAAGCGGCCGGTCGTAGTGCACGTGTTCGGTGGCGGTTTCCAGACCGGGTCCGTCAATGGCGGTTATCAGGATGAACTCGGTTTCGTCGAACGTGGGGACCTCGTTTATGTCCGGCCAAATTTCCGTACCGGCGCGCTGGG
Organism: Neorhizobium phenanthreniclasticum; assembly: GCF_040066075.1. NCBI lineage: Bacteria > Pseudomonadati > Pseudomonadota > Alphaproteobacteria > Hyphomicrobiales > Rhizobiaceae > Neorhizobium > Neorhizobium phenanthreniclasticum. The sequence continues at coordinate 147,674 of NZ_JBEAAL010000014.1, read as the reverse complement.
TTTTCTGCATCTTGGCGAGGTGATGGGCGATGGATCGCCTGCCAATCGCGGCATGCTCGATCTCGTTCTGGCGCTGGAATGGGTCCAGGCGAATATCGGAGCCTTCGGCGGCGATCGGGACAATGTCACGCTTGTCGGCCTGTCATCTGGCGGTTTCACTATCGGTGCGTTGTTCGGTATGGATGGCATTGCCCATCTTTTTCGGCGGGCCTGGATGATGAGTGGTTCGGCAAGCCGGATCATCGATCCGCGGACGGCAAGCTCCATGGCCCTCGATTTTCTGGACCGCACCGGCATCCGCCCCGGCGATCACGATGCCCTGCAGGCCCTGCCGGTCGAGCGCATTCTCACCGTGCAGGAAGAGATCATCGCCACCGACCTTGGCGAACGCAATTCACCCGGGGGCAGGACGATGGGCATCGTGCTCGACGGCGCGAGCCTGAAGCGCCATCCGCTCGACGGCCTTGCCGCAGGAACCTTCCGCGACAAGCAGATGGTCGTCGGCTGGACGAGAGACGAGGCAAGCATGTGGTATGCCTTGGGCATCATGCCGGCGCCGAAGGGCCGAGAGCGCGTACTTTCAACTGTTGCACGCTTTTTTCCCGACAAATCGGAAACGGTATTATCTGAAATTGAAAGGGCTTACCCAAAAGCCGGCCTGGCCGAATTGGAGGAACGTTTCCTATCGGCAACCATCTACCGCGATACCGCCCAGCGGACCGCCGAGACTCACGGGAACGCGGACGGCAAAGCCTTCGCCTACGAATTCGGCTGGGTGCCGGAGTTCGAGGGCGGCAGGCTGGGTTCCTCGCACTCCTTCGATGAACCGTTCGTATTCGGAAACGTGGAGGCAGAACGGGTGCCGCTTGCCGGTGGCAAGCCCCATGCGGTGAAGCTTGCCAACGAGATGTCGGACGCTTTGCAAACCTTCGCCCACACCGGGACGGCGCCTTGGCAGGATTTTCAAAAAAACCGCTTCATCAAACGGTTCGAGTGAATTCTCTTGCCACCATTATGGCAGTATCGATCTCCAAGTATACTCCACCGTGCGACAGGAGATTGGCGCATGGTTCTGAGTCGGCGGTTCAAATTGCTTCAAGGGTTGTGAGCAGACCGCACAAATTCAAGTTTCTATCGCACCAGAACTGTCCGAAACGTTGACATTCGGGCCGGTAGGTCCGGTCATGAATACATCTGCTGAGCTGAAGCAAAAGTACGAACTTCAGCGTGAGAAGTGAGGTACCGTAGGTTCGGATCTGTTCGCGAACCCTGGGGTCACCGATGCCAATGTGTCTCTCACCACGCCGATGCACCGTAATGTTTTCCAGCCGACGTATTCAGCGCATGGTGAGTTTAGCAACAACTGCTTTCCAGCCAGCAGTCAACGCAGCTACGTCGCAGTGGTCGGAGCAGTAATCATCAGCCTCGCCCATGCCATATGGATGGACAGACCGCTTTATACATTCTTCCGCTCGAAGAGCGATAGAAGGTTTGCAAATGCTGCCGTCACGGGCGTGGATACGCCCTGCCGGAGACCTTCCCGGGCAACCGCACCGGTGATTGTGCCGATCTCCATTGGCCGGCCGGCGAGGCGGTCCTGGAGCATCGAGGGCTTGTGAGGGCGATGGTGCGCAAAGGCATGTTCCACCGATTGCCGCGTCCGCTCCACATCGACATCGAGGCCACGGGCCTTCGCGACGGCTAGCGCTTCCGACAGGATGGCGAAGACGATCTGCCTTGCTTCCTGCCGGTCCGCCATCTCGCCGACGGTCAGGTCGGTCGCCGCCGCGAGCGAATTCAAGGCCGCGTTGAAGGCGAGCTTTTCCCAGATCGCGACCTCCACCGCTGGGTCCAGTTCGCAGTTCAGCCCGGCGTTTTCCAGCATATTGCAAAGATCCTGCAGCCCGGGTGAGGGGACGCCGTTCGCCGCCCAGATCCGGATCTGTCCGTCGCCCGGCACGCGAATGTGCCCGGGTGCGACGAGCGTCGAAGGCCAGTTGGTCATGCCCATGGCGATGCGTTCCCGCGGAATGAAAGCCTCGATCGTCTCGACATTGCCGATGCCGTTCTGCACCGTGAGCGCAAGCGTTTGCGGCCCGATCAGATGCCGAGCGGCTGCCATCGCCGCTTCGGTGTGCATGCCCTTGGTGAACACGATCAGCAGATCGAAGGCACCCGTATACCGTTCCGCCGCTCCGATCGGTAGGGAATAGGTCTTTTCTCCATCGTCGCCGGTCAACCGCAGGCCGTTCGCTTTGATGGCTTCGATCTGCGCCGGAGCGACGTCGATCAACGAAACATCTTGCCCGCTTCCCGCAAGCCGGGCGGCGAACAGGCCGCCCATGGCGCCGGCCCCGATGACGGCAATTCTCATGGTTTTGTCCCTTCCCGATGCTCCTCCGCATCGTCTCCGGATTATCCCGGAAAACCGTTTTTGCCGCAAGATAGTTTGACGTCAAAAATTTTGTTATCAAACTATCTTGCAGCGAGAAAGCCTTTTGGCTACGGTTCACAACAAGAGCAAGGCAGGCCGCAGCGCTTGCCGTCGGAGGAAAAAGCGACCTAATACGGAGAAGCCGGACAGTGTGCTGTCACGCGGCTATTTGGGTTCACAAGAAAGGGAGGATATCGTGGATAGCATTCAGTTTCTGATCGATAACGACGATCGCGCTGCGCAGTCGGGTGCCGTTTTCGAGCGTATCGATCCGGTAACGGGCGAGGTCGCCACCAAGGCGCCGGCGGGCGGTCCTGCCGATGCGCGTGCCGCAGCCGACGCCGCTGCCGCCGCTTTTCCGCAATGGTCGGCGATCGGCCCGGGTGAGCGCCGCAAGCTGCTTCTCAAAGCCGCCGACATCATGGATTCCAAGGCCGGTGAATTTATCCGGCTGATGACCGCTGAAACCGGCTCGACCGGCCCATGGGGCGGCTTCAACACGATGTTCGCCGCCAATGTCCTGCGCGAAGCGGCCTCCATGACGACCCAGGTCTCCGGCGAGATCATTCCGTCCGACAAGCCCGGCAATATGGCGATGGCCATCCGCCAGCCGGCTGGTGTCTGCGTCGGCATCGCGCCGTGGAATGCACCAGTCATTCTCGGTACCCGCGCCATCGCCATGCCGCTCGCTTGTGGCAATACGGTCGTGCTGAAGGCGTCGGAAATGTGCCCGGCGACCCACCGCCTCATTGGCCAGGTAATGCGCGAGGCCGGTTTCCCGAAGGGCGTCGTCAACGTCGTCACCAACGCACCCGCCGATGCCGCAGAGGTCGTCGAGGCTCTGGTCGCTCATCCTGCCGTCAAGCGCATCAATTTCACCGGCTCGACGCGCGTCGGCAAGATCATCGCCAAGCTGGCGGCGGAACACCTGAAGCCGGTCCTGCTCGAGCTCGGCGGCAAGGCCCCGCTGATCGTCCTGGACGATGCGGACCTCGATGCCGCCGTCAACGCGGCAGCTTTCGGCGCCTATATGAACCAAGGCCAGATCTGCATGTCTACGGAGCGGATCATCGTCGACGAGAAGGTCGCCGACACCTTCGTCGAAAAGCTCGCCGCCAAGGCAAAGGGCCTTCCATCGGGTGATCCGCGCGGGCATGTCGTCCTGGGCTCTCTGGTCAGCCTCCAAGCGGCCGAGCGGGTCGAGGAAATGGTTCAGGATGCTGTTGCCAAGGGTGCGGCCCTGGTGGCCGGCGGCAATCGCAATGGTGCCATCATGGAAGCGACGCTGGTCGACAAGGTGACGCGGGACATGCGCATCTATTCGGAAGAGTCCTTCGGTCCGGCCAAGAGCGTCATCCGCGTCAAGGGCGACGATGAAGCGATCAGGATCGCCAACGATACCGAATACGGCCTCTCCTCGGCGGTCTTCAGCCGCGATATCCAGCGCGCCATGGCGGTTGCGCGCCGCATCGAAAGCGGCATTTGCCATATCAACGGCCCGACTGTCCATGACGAGGCGCAGATGCCTTTCGGCGGCGTCAAGGCATCCGGTTACGGCCGGTTCGGCGGCCGTGCGGCGATCGCGGAATTCACGGACCTGCGCTGGATCACCGTCGAGGATCCGCATCAGCACTACCCGTTCTGACGGCGAGGCGGAAGGGCGATGGCGAAATCATCGGCAAAACCGAAACTGGAAGCTTCCCGGCCGGAAGAGAGCGACGTGCTCATTCCGGCGGCCTTCCGGAACGTTCTCGGATATCACCTCCGGGTCGCTCAGGAGGCGTCCTTCCAGGCTTTCAGCACGGCCGTTGACAAGGCGGATCTGAAGCCCGGCTGGTACTCCATTCTGACCATCCTGTCGGAATATGACGGCCTGACGCCGTCGGAACTCAGTAGGGTCTGCGGCCGGGACCGATCGACGCTGACGGCGACTCTGAAGGGGCTTTCGATCCGTGGCATGATCGAGCGGCAGCAGAACCCGGACGACCAGCGCAGCTACAGCGTCCGGCTGACCGATGAAGGACGGAAGATGCAGGCGCGCCTGCATGCCATCGCCCGCAAGCATGACCGGCGGCTAGATGAGATCGTCGGCGAGGACAAGGCCGCGCTGATCGCGATCCTGGCCAGAATTGTGAATTCGCTCGGCAACGGCTGAGCGATGGCTGTCGCCTCGTGCCTGACTGCAGGTTCAGGCTGGGCGGCAAGCATCTGAAGACATAGACAATCGGCGGGACCCGTCCCGCGGACTTCGGCTTCCGTGGAGGATGCCGAAAACGAACGCGGTTTGCCTGCCGCAGCTAACCAAGGAGGAGCACATGTCGAAACACAAAGTAATCAAGGGTCTGGTCGCCGCGACTGTCGGCGCCATGGCCGTATTGGCGTCGGGAGCCCTGCCGGCATCCGCACAGGACAAGCAGATCAATCTCAAGATTTCCCTCTGGGTGCCGCCGGTGCATCCGCTGGTGAAATCCACCCAGGAATGGGCCGACAGCATAGCCAAGGCGTCGGGTGGCACGATCACCGCGTCCGTTTTCCCGGCCGAACAGCTCGGCAAGGCGTTCGACCACTACGATATGGTCCGCGACGGTATCGCCGACGTCGGTTATGTAAGTCCCGGATATCAGCCCGGCCGCTTCCCGGTCATCAATGCTGCTCAGCTTCCGTTTATCGTTGCCGATGCCAAGGGGGGCACGGCAGCGATCGATAGCTGGTACAGAAAATATGCTCCGAAGGAGATGGCCGACACGCATTTCTGCCTCGCCTTCGTCCATGATCCGGGCGCGCTGCATTCCCGCAAGAAGATCACCCTGCCGTCCGACGTCAAGGGCCTCAAGGTCCGTCCGGCGCAGCAGACGATGGGCGAACTGGTGACGACGCTCGGCGGTACCAATGTCCAGGCTTCCGCGCCGGAATCGCGGGATGCGCTGGAGCGCGGCATCGCCGATGCGATCACCTTCCCCTGGAACTCGATCTTCCTGTTCGGCATCGACAAGGTGACCAAGTACACGCTCGACGTTCCGCTCTACACCACGGCCTACACGTGGACGATGAACAAGGACGTCTACGACAACGCCTCCGCCGCGCAGAAGAAGGTGCTGGACGACCATTGCAGCACCGCATGGGCAGTGAAGCTTTCCTCCGCCTGGACCGACTTCGAGCATGCCGGCCGAGATAAGATGAAGGCTGCCCCGGGCCACGAGGTTGTGGAACTGACGCCGGAACAGGTCGCCGAATGGCGCAAGGCCGTGTCTCCGCTGCAGGCGAACTGGGAAAAGCAGGTCACGGCCAAGGGTTATGACCCGGCCGAGATTCTGGGCGATCTGAAGAAGAGCCTGGCGGACAACAAGGCCGCGTTCTGATCCTCGATCCGGCCGAAGCTGATCGCAGCATCGGCCGGGTTCCTTCACGACAAGAGAGGAGGGGCTCATGACGCCCGAAACAGCAGGCGGAGCGGCCCCGCCTGTGCGGCCGCAGCCGCCCAAGAACGCCATGGACCGTTTCATCGAGGGGATCGAGTGGATCGCGGCGGGCTTTGTGGGTCTCGTCGCCGCCGATATCTTCATCTCGGTGATGCTGCGTTACTTTTTCTCCTACGCCATCCCCGACGGTTATGATTTCGGCCGCCTGTTCCTCGGCATTCTCATCTTCTGGGGAATTGCCGCGACCAGCTATCGCGGCGCGCACATCACCGTGGATCTCGTCTGGGAAGGCGCCAGCCGGAGATACAAGCGTTACATCGACGTCTTCGCGACACTGGTACTGTTGCTCGTCGTGACGGTCCAGACCATCATGCTGTTCGACAAGGTCGTCCAGACCAGGGCGCAGAACGTCTTGACCTACGACCTGCAGCTTCCCACCTGGCCCTTTTTTCTCGTGGCATGGCTCGGCGATGTTGCCGCTGTGATCTTGATCGCCGTGCGCACTTTCCGCCTCGTCTTCAATCCCCAGAGTGTGAACAGAGAACACACCACAGATCCGGTGGAATAATCCCATGACACAGAATTTGGTTGCCGTATCGGGATTCGTCCTGCTGTTTGTCCTGATGCTGCTGCGCGTGCCGGTTGGTATGGCCATGGGTCTCGTCGGCGTCACCGGTTTCGGTCTCCTGGCCGGTTTCGGTCCGGCGCTGAAGCTGATCGGCCAAACCTCCATGCGCACTGTCACCGACTATACGTTCGGCGTCATCCCGATGTTCCTGCTGATGGGCGCCTTCGTCACCAATTCCGGCATGAGCCGGGAGCTGTTCCGTGCGGCCAACACGTTCATCGGGCATTTGCGCGGCGGCCTTGGGCTTGCCACCATCGTTGCCTGCGCTGGCTTCGCCGCAATTTCCGGTTCGTCGGTTGCCACCGCCGCGACCTTCTCGACCGTCGCCTATCCCGAAATGCGGCGCTTCAACTATCCGCAATCCTTCGCTGCCGGGACGATCGCCGCCGGCGGCACGCTGGGGGCCATGTTCCCGCCGTCCACCGTACTCGTCGTCTATGGCATCCTTACCGAACAGGACATCAGCCGGCTGTTTATGGCAGGAATCGTGCCCGGCATTCTCGCCGTGCTGATGTACATGATCACCATCATCATCATCGGACGCCTGCGCCCCGACATGCTGAGTGCTGGTCAGAGGAGCAGTTGGAACGAACGCCTACATGCTCTCAAGGATGTCTGGGCGCCGCTGCTTCTGTTTTTCTTCGTCATCGGTGGCCTTTACGGAGGCCTGTTCACGCCGACGGAAGCCGGCGGTGTCGGAGCGGGTGGGGCCTTCATCATCGGCCTGCTGCGCGGCAAGCTCGACAGGCTGAAGATCCTGACCTCGCTTCTGCAGGCAACCCGTACGGCGGCGGCAGTCTTCACCGTCCTCATCGGCGCCCTACTGTTCGGCTATTTCCTGACGATCACCGGCACACCGCAAAAGGTGACGGCCTTTCTCGGCGGACTTGGCATCGGGTCCTATGGTGTCCTGCTGCTGATCATCCTGATGTATCTCGTTCTCGGTTGCATCATGGACGCCATGGCGATGGTCATCCTGACGGTTCCGATCGTCTATCCAGTGATCCTCGCGCTCGGTTTCGACCCGATCTGGTTTGCCGTGATCGTCGTGATGACGGTCGAACTCGGACTGATTTCTCCGCCCGTCGGCATGAATGTCTTTGTCATCAAGAGCGTCGTGCCTGAATTGAGTTTTGCCAGGATCTTCAAGGGCGTCGCTCCCTTCATCGTCACCGATGTTGTGCGGCTTGCGCTGCTGATCGCATTCCCGGTGATCGTTACCTGGCTGCCAAGCCACCTTTGACCCTACATGCAAGAGAGACTTTCCATGACCGATGCAAAGGCCACTTCAAGGGCTGACACGATCACCGCCGGCGGCGCCATCCTGGCGCGCCTGAAGGCGGTCGGAGTGGACTATATCTTCGCCAATTCCGGCACGGACTTCCCGCCGATCATCGAAGGGCTGGCGGAAGCCTCGGCAAAGCAGATCCCCCTGCCGAAGGCAATCGTCATCCCGCATGAAAATGCCGCGATGGGCATGGCCCACGGCTATTATCTCGCGACCGGAAAGGCGCAGGCCGTTATGGCCCATACCAATGTCGGCCTCGCCAATTGCGCCATCGGGGCGATCAATGCCGCGACGGAACATATTCCGATGCTGATCTTCTCCGGCCGCACGCCCGTCGTCGAAAAGGGCCGCCTCGGTGCCCGCACCGTGCCGATCAGCTGGGGTCAGGAAATGCGTGACCAGGCCGCGATGATCCGCGAAACGGTGAAGTGGGACTACGAACTTAGGTTCCCCGAACAGGCGGTGGATATCATCGATCGCGCCCATGCGATCGCCAATTCGACACCTCGCGGGCCCGTCTATCTCAGCCTGCCGCGCGAAGTGCTCTGTGAACAATGCCCGTCCGATGAACTGGATAATCCGGGCCGCATCGCGCCGGCGATAGCGGCACCCCGCTCCGCCGATATCGAGGCGGCGGCAAGACTTCTGAGTGAGGCGAAGCGCCCCCTGATCATCTCCCAGCGCGGTGCCGGCTCACAGGAAGGCTTCGAAACGTTGTCGAAGCTGGCGCTCGACTGGGGCATTCCGGTCTGCCAGTACTGGGCGATCCAGCTCGGCGTGCCGACCGACCATCCGATGGCCGTCGGGGTCGATCCGGCCAAATGGCTGGCGGAAGCGGATCTCGTGCTGGTGATTGATTGCCTTGCACCCTGGTCGCCGGACATCCACCCTCTGGGCGAGGGCTGCAAGGTCGTGCATATCGGCCAGGATCCGCTTTATTCCCGCTTCCCGGTCCGCAATTTTCCCTCCGACGTGGCGCTGACCGGCGATACCGCGGAGGTAATCCTTCAGCTCGAAAAGGCCGCCGGCGTCTATCTTGATGCGACGTCCAAGGAGCGCAGCACTCGCCGGGCAAGCGTGGAGAAGGCGTCCAGCAAGCGTCGTGCCGAGGTGCAGGCGCAGGCCAAAGCCGGCAATGGCGAACTGATGACCAAAGCCTTTGTGAGCTTTACCCTCTCGAAGGCGATCGAGGGCAGGAAGGCGACGGTCCTGTCCGAACTCGGCGCCCCACTCGAGCCGCTGACATTGCGCGATCACGGATCCTGGTATCAGGAACCGCATTCGGGCGGTCTCGGATGGTCCTTCCCGACCGGTCTCGGCATGAAGCTTGCCGATCCGGGCAAGCTGGTGATCGCGACGATGGGTGACGGCTCGTACATGTTCTCGAACCCCGTCGCCTGCCACCAGATCGCTGAGGCTATGGAAATCCCGCTTCTCGTTCTGGTGTTGAATAATGTCGAATGGGGCGCGGTGCGCCAGTCCGTACTCGGTGTCTATCCGGACGGGTTTGCGGCTAAAACGAACTCCATGCCGCTCGTCTCGCTTGTCCCGACGCCTGACTTTACCCAGGTCGCGGCCGCAAGCCGCGCCTGGACGGCCAAGGTCGAGCGTGCCGAGGATCTCGGCGCGGTGCTGGAAGCCGCCATCGAGCACGTCACGGTCAAGAAGACGCAAGCGTTGGTCGAAATCCGGATCGCGCCCTGATGGCCTTGCTGAACGTCGAGGATTATCGGCAGGAGGCGCGGCGGCTATTGCCGCGCTTCGTCTTCGATTATCTGGACGGCGGTTCGGAAGACGAGGTGGCGGTGAAGGAAAACCGCGCGGCCTTCGAACAGATCAGACTGACGCCCCGGCTGCTCAACGATGTCTCGGTGCGCGACCAGAGCGTCGACTGGTTCGGTCGGCGCCTGCCGACCCCGATCGTCATCGCGCCGACCGGGCTGAACGGTCTCTACCGCAAAGACGGCGACATCCTGCTTGCGAGAGCGGCGGCACGACTCGGCATACCATTCGCACTGTCGACGGCCTCCAACAATTCCATCGAACAGGTCGCCAATGCCTCGAATGGCGATCTCTGGTTCCAGCTCTATGTCATGAACCGCGATTTCGCCGATCAACTCGTGGACCGGGCACTGGCGGCCAGTTTCAGCCATCTGGTTCTGACGGTCGACGTGCCGATGGGCGGCAAACGGGAGCGGGACGAGCGCAACAACTTCATCATGCCGTTCCACTTCCGGCCGAAGACGATTGCGGATGTGCTTTGCCATCCGCGATGGCTCTGGAACGTTGGTCGGCATGGTGCGCCGGCCATGGCCAATCTTGCGACCGCCACGATCACCGATCCGAACACCCAGGCGGCACTGCTTTCCCGTAAGATGGATGCGAGTTTCGACTGGGACGACCTGAAGCGCCTGCGCGACCGCTGGCCGCGCCGCCTGCTGGTCAAGGGACTGCTGCATCCGGCCGATGCGGAACGCGCCGTTTCCCTCGGCGTTGATGCGGTTGTCGTCTCCAACCACGGCGGACGCCAGCTCGATGCCGCTCCTGCGCCGATCGAGGTTCTGCCCGGCTTCTCAGCCGTCAAGGCGCCGATCGTTGTCGACAGCGGCATCCGTCGCGGCAGCGATATCGTCAAGGCGATGTCGCTGGGTGCAAGTGCGGTGATGATCGGCAGGGCGGCTCTTTTCGGCCTTGCCACCGGTGGCGAGAAGGGCGTCGTAGACGTCGTCGGTCTGCTGCAGGTTGAAATAGACCGGACGTTGGCGCTGATGGGCCAGCGCACCTTCAATTCCCGATCTTAATGACTTGACGGTGCCCGAACGCTTCATGCAGTGCGATCATCTGGACACGGGCGTGCGGGCGCACGTTGACGCCCGCCGGTCCGTTCCATCTGATGGTCTGGACCTTCGAGCACTTGCGGGACTGCCCGCCGAGTTCGGCGGTGTTGACCGCAAAGGAGTGTGAAGTGGCGCGCTAAATCGTCAACGGCAGCCGGCCTATATCTGCCTGCGAGCACATCCTTCAACAGGGCGCAGCGGATGCAGCATCAGGTGCCACCTCCCAGCTGTAGCATTGCCCGCACGTCCGCCATGCCGCGGCTTGCGTCCCGATTGCCGGTTGCCGCCACCGCCTCGAAAATTCTCAACGCGTCCCGAGGCCTGTCGAGATTCATGTAGCTGTAGCCGCGCAGGATCGTCAGGTCAGCCGATTCCGGCCGCAGTTCGGACCGCTGATCGAGATAGATGAGGGCCTCCCTGTAACGTCCGGCATCGAAGGCGGAAATTGCGTAATCGGCCAGGATCGCGACCTGAAGCTCCACAGCCCTTTGCGAACTCTGCGGAGCCTTTGTGGCAGCCACTGCAGCTTTGCTTGTGAGACCGAGCCTGAGATAAGCCAGGCTCTGCCCATAGGCGGCGTCCTCGCGGACGCGCTGCGTGCGACTTTGAAGTGCGACCTCAAATGCCGCAGCTGCCTCGATCGGCCGGTTGAGGTCCATGAGACACCATCCGCGCGCAAGCGCCTGATCGGAGGAAAGACCTGTTATCTGCGCGGTCGTCGAACAGCCGATCGACCTGCGCGTCTCGGCCGGCCCTGCTTCCCTGCCGGCGACTACCGCTTTCGGCGAGGGACCGTCTGGGCTGGCCGAAGGGCGGGCTTGTATTGATGTTCCGCTGGAAACGGGCGGTCTTGTGGGGGCGGAGGAGGGCGTGCGGGCCGTCAACAGAGCCAGATTGGCTATGCGTTCGGAACGACCGGCCCAGGCACGCTGAAGCGCCTGTACTCCGGCCCTGTCATTGATCTGCTGTTTCGTGATGGCGAGCCCGTAGGCCGATGGTTCGTCATCCGGTTTCCACTGTAAAGCCGTCTCGAACCAGCGTATGGCCGTTTGCGGCTGGTCCAGCGCACGGGCATACCAGCCCAGTTGTTGAGCAGTCGGCACATATTTTTCCTGGAGTACCGCCACAGCCATGCGTTGTAAGACAGGCTCCGGGATAGAAGGCAACGGATCACCGGAAAGGAGATTGGCGGTTGCAGCCAGATAGGTCGCCGTCGCTTCCTCGGAGTCGCTCCTCCAACCGTACATAACCTCTTCGGCTTCGGCCGCAGCATTTCGGGCAATCAGCGCAACGGCAAGCCCTTGCGACGCTGCGGCAGAATTTTCCTTCTCTCGTGAGGCGCGAAACCATCGCTCGGCTTCCGCCATATTGTTGCGGCGAAGATAGTACCAGCCCAGCAGTAGAGAGTCCGAAGCGCGCTGCTCCCGAGCAGCCAGCCCTCGGATGCGCTCCAAATATTGCGAGTCGATTGTAAGCTCTGGTTTTTCGCCGGCTTCGCCCACGAACCGACGAGCCAGCTCGTTGCGAATTCCGTCGAACTCGCGACTGCCGGATTGACCGGTCTGTTCAAGCGCAAGGAGAGCCTGAACGGAACCATAGGGCAGGAGCTCGGCTGCCTTCTCGATCGTCGCAGATCGTTCCTGAGAATTAGTGCAGTTCTTCAGGATATAGGTATAGGCATCAACGCCTCTTTGTCGGCGATCCGTCCGGATGAAGGCTTCGGCAATACGCCACAGCACGTCCACGTCGCCGCAATTGAGGAGGCTCGAAGTGGCAGCTCCAATCTCGATGACGGTTGAATATTGCTTGAGATTCGACGCGTTCACCAGCCGGACACGCGATTCCGCGACCTGGAGCCTTTCCAGAAGATCGGGGGGCGGCTGCCATCCGCTCTCCCTTGCCAGCCTTTCGGCAATCGCTTTGCGGACTTCCGCGTAATGCCCTTCCGAATAAAGCTGCCACATGTCTTCCAGTTGCCGGTCGCGATTTTCCGGAACGGCAAGCGGATCTGGGGGAGGCGTCCAGTTCGGATAAAGCGTACGCAAGCGGGCGATCTCCGCTTCGAGCCTGGCCCGATCCCCCCGTGCCGCAAAATACCGCAGAGCGCTTTCGTCGACCTCCGGTTCGATTGGCTGCTCTGGGGCGGACTGGCCAGTTCCGTCTTCTCCGGTCGGGGGCGGCTGAACTTGAGAGACAATCGGGGCAGGGAAGGAATCGGTGCCCTGTTGGCTTGATCGCGGAGGCCGTTGCGTCGCGCGAATCTGCTCTGCAATCGTCCCGGCATCGGGATTTTGCTCGTTTTGGGCCAGGCGGTTTCCCCTGGGCGCTCCGGAAGCGCCAAGCGCGGTCTGAGACTGGGTGAAGATGTCATCAACGGAAGCGTCGCCGGCGATCGACGTCAGGAGGCCCCCCGATATCGCCGCAGTCAAGAAAAGAATCCATGACAGCTTCAAAGACACTCCGGATGCCTTTCCCTGACGAATGCAAGTGCCAACAGCTGCAGCGTGGACGGATAATACAGGATTGGCTCGAACTGTTGGACCGAGGCTGGCAACTTTGTCCCGTTAAGTACACAGCCTATAACATGGTTAATAATTTGATAACCTGGGTCGCTCAGCGGTTCCTTGGTCCGGCCTGTTTCCAGATCGATCGTCGATAAGGTTCCTCCTTCGTTGGTCATGCCTTGAGAGAGGCGAGTGAGCAGGTCCCTGTCATATATGTTCGCCCTCATGAGATAGAGCGGTATCCTCACGGCGTTATAGCCGAATTCCTGCGGAAAACCGGCGGCGGGCTTTGGCTTTTGGGCAAGGCTCTCCCATTCTGCCGGAAGCCTTCGTGGACCAAACTGCGAGACACGCAGCAATGCCAGCCCATCCTCGGACAGCTTGGCCCAATCGTCGGAAGGCGCGAGCAACGCCATCACCGGCAGGGCTTCGAAAATCCAATAGGAAGGATTTATGACCGGAGCATCTTCTCGCTCACCTGCGCCGAACCCTGCTGTGGCCGGTAAGAGAACGGTTTGCCCTTTGACTCCCACGACAGTGTGCGACAGCAGACTGTTTGCGATCCTTACCGCCTGTTCCACATAGTCGAGCCGATGCCATGAAGAGCCCGCGAGCGCCAAGGCATAAGCGATCAGAATGTCACCATCGGTCGCGTTGTTGCTGTCAGTAACATGAGGGGTCGCGGCAGGATCCCATTTCCAGGCCGCCAGACCGTCATCGCGAATAAGAAGCTCGGTGCGGGTGAACGACCAGATCTGCTCGAAATCGGCAGGATTGTCGGCGAGGAAGGAAAGAAGCAGACCGTATCCCTGTCCTTCGCTATGGCTGATGTCGCCATTGGCATTGTCGACAATCCGGCCGCTCCCGTTCAGAAACCTGGCTTTATAAAGAGACCAGAATTCCTTTGAGACATGCGGCTGTTGCGCCGCCGCCGAACTGACCGAAACTGCAAGGGCGAACATGCCTATGATGATCCATCGGGGCCGGTCCTTCATCTGCTCCTCCCAAAGGAGGAAAGCAGAGCCGCCGTCGATAGCCCCAGGAAGACAGCCAGAGCCACGAGCGCCAATGAATAGAAGAGTATATTGTTCGAAAGCCAGTTGGCTGCGATCAGGCGGTAGTTTCCGAGCGATGGGCTGACGGTCTGCACAAAGGTGAAGCGTGAGGCAGACAGAGACGCAACTTTCTGTATTTTGCCTTCATAAGTCGTAATTCGCCCTGTAACCTGTTGCCAGTTCTGCTGACGCGTGAGCGCCTCTGCGCCCTGTCGAAGTTCCTCCGGGGTTCGGGCGCTGATCACGGTCCAGGAGCCGTTTCCGTTGGTGCTTTGGCCCTGCGCGAGAATAAAGGTATCGTTGCTTGAAGGATGAAATATCTGCTCTGGCTGTGGCAAAAGCTGGAACGAACTCAACGATATGTTGAAATTACGATTCAGCCATTCCTGAAATCGAGCAATCTGGTCGCGCCAGATGCTTCCCCGGACTTGCGTGCGCCACTTTTCAAATGTCGCCATCGTGTCCTCGTTCTGGACAGGCGCTCCGGCGGCACGCCACGTGGCAACGCTTTCCGGCGCGATATTGACTTGAGATAGCACCGTCGAGGGTATTTGCGAGATCGATCCTGCAAAAAGAGCATCGCGGTTGCCAATGGCACCCGGGGAGGCAACGGGTTCGACGGTAATCGGGTGTCCCCCTACGAATGCAAGACGTGATAGAAATGTCGAGGTGGCCGTCAGCGTGTTGGCGTCGAAGCGATCCATCCAGAGCATGATTGGGTCCGTCCTGCGGCTGTAGGGAAAAGCCGTCCCTGAAAGCGCCTCCAGGCTGGGATTCCGGCCGATCCGCGCATATTGCGGCATGTTGAATTCGGAACTGTCGAAAAGCGCGAAGCGAGGTTCAGTGGAAGCCGTGCTGCCGGGAATGCAGACATCATCTTCGTCGGTAAGGAGAATGGCCTCAAGCGAGACGGAGTTGAGGCCAGGCTTGAAGTGGCGGAGCGTCATACGGATGGGGAGATGCCGAAAAAGGCCGCCGTTATCGGATGTGATCGGCAAGTTCGTGGCGACGTTTCCGTTCACATATACGTCGAGATGACTGCCGGGCCGGACATTCGCTGCAAACGCTGCATCGATCAGCAAGTTTGCTTCGCCGTAGGCGCTTGCATAGAAATCAGACGGAACCGCTATGTTGAAGCTGGTGCGGAACCGGCGGCCCGAAAATTCCGTGGTCCTTAACCCCAATTGAGAGAAGGAGAGTCTCTCTCCGCCGAAGAGAAGCGGCGCATCGGGTGCTGCCCAGCGCTGCGTGGCCATGACATCGCGCCGAATTTCGGGGGGGCGATCCGTGGGCGCAACTATGGTCTCGACAGCTGCATCGATCGCATTCCAGGAAGGCCCCGTAAGCAGAAGCACCTGTTCATCGCTGTTGGGATCCTTAACCAGGGCTGCTGTCGCCGCGGATCCTGCTGACGGAGGGAGTGCGGGGAAAACGGGCTGCAGCTCAGCGACAGTACCAATGATTACACCGAACTTGCCAGGGCCAAGTGCTCCGAGACGGTCGGAGTTGAAAGAAAAGAGCTGGTTTGGCATTCCGGACAGAAGCGACAAGCCTTGTGCGAGCCGAAGCAATGATTTGGTGCGGCCCGCTTGCCCCGCAGCCGGTACGAGAAACTGGAATTCAGTATTGCCGTTTGCATCACCGCCCACGGCCCGGACTGCCTCGGTCACCGACGGCGCGGGAGCGGGGATACCGGTAAATTCAAGATAGGTTTGCGAAGGGTCGACATTGGTCCAGAGGTCATAGGTAGATCGTATATCGCAATCCGTCCGATGACGTTGAGTCGCGCGAAACTCGACAAGATTTCCGCCGGGATGAAGGACGTTGGGCGGGACGTCAAACGCAAGCCTATTTGGACCGTTTGGTGAGCTGATTCGTTGCCGTACGATCTCGTGTTCGTTGATCGACACCGTCAGCAACGAGGCTTCCGGAGCAACGACGATTGCGTTCTGATATTGGAGATTGAGCTTTGCCGGCGATGCGGCCTGTTCTTCCGTCAGGTAGATCGACCAGGAGCGGCGGTCGTACTCTCCTGCCAGGGCGAGATCGGACGCTGGGACAAGATACCGGCGGCTTCTGTCCTGTTCCCGTGCATCTGCGGCGGGTCGAGGTGCGGCGTCGGAAGGCGCTGGCGCATGTCTCTGAGGAGCGGATGTCCGATCCTGGGGGACGGGAGGGCGGGAAAGATCGGGAAATACCAAGCGGGGTGGGGCAGGCGGCTCTGGCGGTCGTTCGCCCGACATGTCGAAGGGCGCGGGCTGGGCGTCCGAAATCCGCACGACAGCGAGAAGAGCTGTCAGAGCGAGTGTCAGGCATGCAAGGGAGCGGTTCATTGGCTGTTGCTCCCGCCGGGTTTATTATCGCGCCTCCGCGTTATCCCAAGGAGGAAATATAGCAATCCCCGATGGGTCTGGTAGATGGATAACCCAAGAAACCAGATCGTTCCGCGCAGAAGCCCGGGATTGCGACGTCGGCTCTGTTGAAACTCAGCCCATTGGGCGGAGTTGGCAAAAATCAGATCGGCAATCCAACGATGGTCCAGCGGCCCCTTCGGCTGATACTGGCAGCCGAGCATCGTCGCATCCCCTGAAGGCTCGACCCGTCTGATAACGAGGGGAAGCATGACAGGTTCTCCTCCGCCATGGGGTTGAAATCTGATTGCGGCTTCTGCGGAAAGATCTGACTGGGACAGGGCACGGCTAAAGACCTGGAGGCGGGTGCCGCCGACGGAAACATCTTCGATGGACGCGGGATGCCAGGTCCCACCCATGCCGAATTCGCAGCGGCGGCGGACTTTTACTCGCCTGGATGACGAAGGTTCTCCGCGTTCGGAGACCACCCCCAGCGCGCAGCCGGCAAGAATGAGATTGAGCAGATTCCAGCCGCCGACAACCAACGTGACATCCGCCTTGTAAGGCTCGGTGTAGACACGATAGACAGCAATTCCCAGAGCAATGGCCAAGGCGGCAAAGATGACGAAGAAGGGCCGGCTGATTTCCGAGAGCCGGCTGACCGCAACCGACTCGTCCTTGGCGGTGACCTTGAAGGTTGGTTTGCGCGGATTGACCATGACCGAAATAACGGCGGGCAACAGATGCACGGTCTGGACATATTCGTAGAGCTCCGAAATCCACGGCCAGCGGAATGATCCGTAAAGGTAATTCTGCATCATCAGATTCACGAGCATATAGGCGAGCGTATAGGCCAGAAACTCGCCTCCGGAAGCCGTAAATATCTGCAGATCCAACAGAAGGTAGAAAAGCGGCGCGAAGAGAAAGATCGTGCGTGGAAAGGGGAACAGCCAGAACAATGTCGACGACATGTAACAGAGCCGCTGAGGAAAGGATAAGCCGCGCTTCAAAAGCGGGAAGCGGAAGCGCAGAATTTGCATCATTCCCTGCGCCCAGCGGCTTCGCTGGCCGATAAAGCTTGCAAATGTGGCCGGCTGCAGACCGGCAATCAACGGTTTGTCGACATAGACACTATTCCATCCGGCACTGTGAAGCGCCAGCGCTGTCTCGCAGTCTTCCGTGATGCTGATCCCGCTGAACCCTTCTGTGGTTTCCAGCGCACGGCGACTGAGTACAGCGGCCGAACCGCAGAAGAAGGCGGCGTTCCACTTATCAAGCCCCCTCTGGATGATGCCGTAGAACATCTCGTTTTCGCTCGGCATCCGGTCGAATGTGCGGAGATTTCGCTCCAGAGGATCCGGGTTGATGAAAAAGTGCGGCGTCTGAACCAGGAAAAGCTTCGGGTCATCCGCAAAATAACCCACCGTCTCCAGTAGAAAATCGCGCGCGGGAGCGTGATCTGAATCGAAAACGGCAACCAGTTCTCCCTTCGAATGTTTCAGGCCGTTATTGAGATTGCCCGCTTTGGCGTGCTGGTTGTGGGTGCGGGTGAGGTAGTTGACCCCGAGTTCGTCGCAGAGACTGTTCAGGATCTGATTTCGGGCTATTGCCGCTTCGGCTTCGCGCACATCCGGCGAGTTCTGCTTTTGCAGGGTCCCTCCGTCGTCCAATAGCCAGACCGTCAGCTTGTCAGCCGGATAATCCATGGCTTTTGCCGCGGCGAGCGTATTGGTCAACAGTGTGACTTCCTCGTTATAGGATGGAACGAAGACATCGACGGACGGATAGAGTTTCTTTTCCGTGACGCGGGACGGGCGGGACGCCATGGGCATAGCGACGATGAAAAGGCTCAGCCCCAGCATCATGACGCTGTACATCTCGGCGAGGTAGAGAAGCAGGCCGGGGATGAAGTTCTCGGGCTGGTTCACGGGAGGAAGCGTTTCGGTCGTGCGCCAGTAGACATACCGCAGGACGATGGCAGTGCCGAACGCGAGGGCTATCAGACGCCAGACCCCGCCGGCCTTCAGAATCTTGATGATGGCCATGAGCGAAACGACAGTGGTGCTGGCGATGAGCTGGGTCTGAAGATTGACCGGAAGCGTGATCAATCCGATTACGCAAACCGTAATGACTGCCCACAAAATGATGCTTTGCACCTTACGCATTGGCATTCCTCTGGCAGAAAGTCGGCACGAAAACGTGCCGGATGCGCCATTATTTCCGGCACGCCGCTGTCATGGCTGCGGTGCCTATGCAATCAGGTGAAGGAACAGTGGTTCCCGTCGCCTCGGTTGAACTGGAGCTGCCGGATACGCCCGCTCCCGGATCCGGCAGTGGAACACGCGGCCCGGCTGGAGCTGCCGCTTCGGTCTCCGGCTGACAAACCTGCTCCACCGCCTTGGGACGAGCAGGAAGGGGTTGGGGGGCGCCCGTTGACATGCCGTAGCCGAGGGAGACGGATCGCCGGGAAAACGCGCCTTCCGGATAAATCGGTTCTCCGGTGCGGCCTAGTCTTTCGTCCGCCTCGGCTACGTCGCCGTAAGGATTCCACATTCTACCCTTGAACGTTCCGACGATGGTAAAGCCGTACATTGCATTCAGCATCTGCCGCGCAGTTGCCTGATTGTCGCAGAGCCTGAGCCTTACCTGGATCATGCCGAACCCGCGGCCTATGCCAGAGGATGTGCTGGGGGAGCGAATCTGCTGCCAGGCAAACAGGCATGTATCGCCGCCTTGGCCTCGTCCGGACGCATAGCCGAATGGGCCGTAGGTATTCTGGAGAAAGGTCGCCGCACGGACCATTGGGACGCCTGGCGCGGCGCGGGCAATCTCGCGCCGGAGGTCGTTTTCGTTGATGGTCCTGAACGTCGCGCCGGGGACGTCCGGCGCAGATCCTTGAGCACCGAAGAAATGAATTCTGAGATAGTTCTGTCCCGGGATTTTCGAGGAGGTCGAAAGCGCCACGGTCTGCTCGATGCCGTTACCCCGGATGCGCTCCACCACTCCCACGATTGCCGGCCCGCCCGGAGGCGGCATTATGAGGGCTTTCTCACTGGGTACAAGCTGCGGTCCCGACGGGTGTCCGACATTTCCGGTCGTGCTGCATGCTGAAAGTGTAACCGTGGCGCCCAGCCCGGTAACAATCCACAGGATGCGCGCAATTGAAATCGGCAATGTCGTTTTCCCTGGATGACCTCGGCAATTCGGGCGGGGAATTTTGCATTCAACGACGCAGGACTATTAGAATTCAATAAACAACAAATATGCTTAACGGGTTGTTAACATTCCCGAACGGGCCATTTTGGATAAATTCTCCACAGATTGTTGCCGGCTTTTGAGGCCACGGACCGGAAACTCCGTTCGGTTTTCCGCGCCGTGTCGAAGCCCGTTACCGACCACCCCGGCTTGCCGCGACAGTCTGATTGCGACCTTGTGACTTGGCTTTCAGCAACGCGGCATCAGCGCGTGCCACCAGCGTCTCCACCGACCCCTCCATCGGAGAGGCTGCTACTCCCAAGGAGATCGAGACACTCCCGATGATCCGGCCTGAATGCGAGAGCACGCCGCTGCTGACCTTTTCCCGCAACTCCTCGGCCAACTGAAACCCCTCCGCTTCGCTAAGGCCGGGAAGCAGGATGGTGAACTCTTCGCCGCCAAAGCGGAACGCATGGCCGGATTGTCCGACCACGTCGCGCAGCACCCGCCCAACATATCGCATCACCATGTCACCCGCGTCATGGCCGAACTCGTCGTTGAAGCGTTTGAAATGATCGATATCAATCATCAGGCATGCAAGCGGTTGATCCGCCAGATCTCGGCTGTACCTCTCCAATGTCTCGTCCAGGAAACGGCGGTTGAACAGACCCGTAAGCGGGTCACGTGCGGCGAGAGCAGTAAGTTTCTCACGGAGTTGAAGATTGGCGATTGCAAGACCGACATTCTCGGCAATCAGCTCCAGATAAAGACGGCTGCTTTCCAGACGAAGCGCCTTACCCCCACGCTCTTCAAGATAGAGAAGGCCAATCGTATCGCCCTGAGCCGTCAATGGGACACAAAGGGCAGTCACTTCCGCTCCGTCGAGATGGAGACAAGAAACGTCAGCGTCGTCTCCGCCGCTTGCATGGGGACGGCCGCGCCGTAGACCCCAGCACGCTGACGCCGGGAAGGTGACCTCGGAATGATGAGGGTCGAGCCATGCGCTCGCACGTGTCAGGGACACCTGGCTTCCATCGAGAACGTAGAGGCCACCGGCGATGTCGGGGAAAATCTGAGGAGCGAAGCGAGCGACGACATCGGCGAGTTCCGCTCCGTTTGCACATGCCTGCAGGCGATGCATCATCTGCAGGATAAGGTCCTTGGTGCGCTGATCCGCTCTCCTTTCGGCGTCGAGCCGCTCCCGTTCGATGCCATTGGCGCGGAATATCTGGATGGCCTGGTTCATCTCGCCGATTTCATCGCGCCGCGGGTCGGCGGGAACATCGACTGTATAGTCCTGTTTCGCCAGCCTGCCGACGATGCCGGTCATGCGCACAAGCGGTACGGCGACCCGTCGTCTTAAGATGAAGTAGAGAACGCCGAGGAAAAGCAGCCCTGTTATCGCGAGCATGATCTTGGCAACAAGGCCCCACCAGTCGCTGCGTGCCTGTGCCGCCTGGAGCTGCATACCCGTGCGTGTCGCGGTCAAATCCCGGAAATGAGTAACGGTGTCGAGAAGCGCGGCTTGCAGTCTTTCGTGTTCTGGCCCGAAGAGCATACCTTGCGCGCCGCTCCTGTCCCCGCGCTGGAAGGCCTCGATTGCCGTGATCTCGATCTTGTCCAGCTCCTCCGCTTCCGTGTCGATCTCCTGCAGCGCCCCGGCCTCCGTCGGTGACAGATCTTGAGAAGCGAGCTTGGCTGCGGCGGCCTCGTGCCGCCGCTCCCCTTCCTCTTCCGCGCGAAACGCTTGCAGATGCCGCTCTTCACCGTGCATGACATAGAGCCTGGCCTCATCGCTTCTGACTTCGGCTCCGAGCGCAAGCTCCTCCGCCAATGTGTCAAAGGTCAGGTGCTCCTCGACGGCAAGCCGTTCCTGGACGGCGCTCCGCGACGACATGATGAAGGCAGCGCCTGAAAGGGCCGTGAGAACGACTGTGATGGCATAGGCCCAGTTGGTGATCGTGCTTATTCTCATGAACGCAGGATATCGGCCGCTCGTTGAAGGAGCATTAAAGAGAACCCTCACATGCAAGCACCAGAAAAGCCGGCAAGAGCTCTCCCGAAGATTTCTTTCAAAGCACGGCCACTCCACGCAGTAAACGTGAAGCTATTCGATCCGGAAGCGTCACTCGAAGAGCACCGCTTCGTGGTCAGACGTTTCGGCGACGAGATTGCCTTCCTCGCGCGGACCTGCTCTGGGAGGATAGAGGACGCATATGCGACGTAACATCCTCGGCTGAAACGACGGTGACGTGATGAAGGTTCTCGATCATCCGCCGGGGTGCCGGCTCGGATCAGATCGGCACGAAAGGATCCTCACCGACGAAATAGAACAGGTGTTCCGCAATGCTGGTGCGGCTCATCTGGAGCGCCTGCTCCGAGAGGCACCTCAATTCGATCAGGAGCCTCCCGTCCTCAATGCGAATGCGTGCAGAGCCTAGCCTGCTGGTCAGCAAGGCTTGTTCGCATAGTGCCGGCATCAATCGGCAGCGCAATGCCCGAGAAGCTGAATTCCTGGATCGCGTCATGCCAGGTTCTCTTTGAGATCTTGCTGTTTTGCCATGCGATGGCGGCCGATCGGGAGCATGATCGGTCGGCCGGATGTGGGGTCTATGATGATGCGGCTTTCAAGGCCGAAAACCTGCCGCACGTTCTCCTCGGTCAACACGTCTTCTGGCAGGCCGGAAACATGTACGCGGCCTTCCCTCATGGCGACGAGATGGTCCGCATACCGGGCCGCGAGGTTAAGGTCGTGGAGAACCATGACGACGGTGGTGCCGCGTGTGTGATTGAGGTCGGTCAGAAGGTCGAGAACCTCCATCTGATGGCTGATATCGAGAAACGTCGTCGGCTCGTCGAGCAGCAGGACGTTTGTCTCCTGCGCCAGCGCCATGGCGATCCAGACCCGCTGACGCTGCCCGCCGGACAGTTCGTCCACCGGCCGTTCGGCAAGCTCGGCTGTCTTGGTCGCGGTCAGCGCGCTATCCACGGCTTCGTCGTCCTTGCGGGTCCAGCGGGAAAAGAGGTTCTGGTGCGGATGCCTGCCGCGGCTGACGAGATCGGCGACGGTGATGCCTTCCGGCGCGATCGGCGATTGGGGAAGCAGGCCGAGGGTTTGCGCCAGTTCCCGCGGCGGTGTTCGATGGATCGACTTGCCATCCAGCAGGACCTGTCCCCGACGCGGCGAAAGCAGCCGGGACATGGTGCGCAGAAGCGTGGACTTGCCGCAGGCATTGGCGCCGACGATGACGGTGATCTTGCCGGGCGGCACCACAAGGTCGAGATCATGCAGGATATCGGCTTCGCCATAGCCGGCGGAAAGTTCGCTGGCGGTGAGGGTATGAACGGTCATAGCGAGCCTCCGGTCCGGTTGACGCGCACGATCAAAAAAATCAGGTAAGGAGCGCCCAGTGCACCGGTGACGACGCCGACCGGATAACGGCCCGGCAAAAGAAACTGCCCGACATAGTCGCCTCCAAGGACGAGCAATGCGCCCACGAGGGCGGATGGGATCAGGAGCGATCCGCTATTGCCGACGATACGGGCGGCGATTGGCCCGGACAGGAAGGCGACGAAGGCGATCGGCCCGGTCACCGCCGTCGCCGATGCGATGATGCCGACTGCGCAGATGATGATCGTCACGCGTGTCGCAGCAACCCGCACGCCGAGTGCGGCGGCCGTATCGTCTCCAAGCCTCAGTGCCTCCAGATCCCTCGAGCGGCTCAGCAGCAATCCGCCGAAGACTGCGAGCGCAAGCAGAAGCGGCAGCGCCTGGCCGATTTGCGCGCCGTTGACGCTCCCGGTCAGCCAGCGCATCGCCTCCTGCAGGCTCCAGGTGGGGGCTTGCGAGAGTATGTAGGTGATCCCGCTTTCCAGCATTGCAGAGACGCCGATCCCGACCAGGATGAGCCGCGTGCCTGCAACACCGTTCCTGGACGAGAGCCCATAGACCAGAACCGCCACGCCGAGGCCGGCAGCCACGGCGAAAATCGAAACCGCCGACCCCTTGATTCCCAGCACGATGATGACGAACACGGCGGCTGCACTCGCGCCGGAACTGATGCCGACGATATCGGGGCTCGCCAGCGGATTGCGAAGCATGATCTGGAAGGCGACGCCCCCGAGACCGAAGCTGAGGCCCGCAAGAACGGCGAGCACGGCGCGCGGCAGCCGCAACTGCCCGACCGTGAAGGCTGCGCCCGGCACGTCCTCGCCGAGCAGGATACGAAGGACGTCTTTCGGCGGCGTGATCGACTGCCCGATCGACAGGGTCAGCGCAAAGGCTACCGCAACCAGAAGGCCGAGCAGGCCAACGATCAGCAGATGCCTGCGTCCACGCCGCCGGCGGCCGTCAACAATGAGATCAAGCGTCGGCGAGATTGTCATCATAGTTCTCGCACCCGCTGGCGCCGGACGATCCAGATGAAGAAGGGCGCGCCGATCAGGGCGGTGACGATGCCGACATCGAGTTCGGCCGGCCGGGCCAAGACGCGCCCGACGACATCGGCGGCCAGCAGCAGGCATGCTCCGGCTATTGCCGAGAAGGGCAGCAGCCAGCGATGATCGACGCCGACCAGCAGCCGGCAGAGATGCGGCACGACCAGGCCCAGAAAGCCGATCGGCCCGCAAATGGCCGTCGTCGCCCCGCACAGCAAGATTGCGCCGAGTGCAGCCACCGCGCGGGCGACGGCAACCCGTTCGCCAAGTCCGGCTGCCATTTCGTCTCCGAGAGCCAGCGAATTCAACTTCCGTGCCGACAGAAGGCTGATCGCGAAGCCGACCGCCAGGAAGGGCAGTACGGGCAGGATACGTTCGAATGTCGCGCCGCCGACGCCACCGATCTGCCAGGAACGGATGCCGCCGGCGATATCGGCCCGTGGCAGAACGACGGCAATTACCATAGAAGAGAATGCGACCGAGGTTGCGGCGCCGGCAAGTGCCAGTTTCAGCGGCGTTGCGCCACCGCGTCCCAGTGAACCGATCGTGTAGACAAAGACGGCAGAACAGCCCGCACCAAGGACGGCGACCCAGATATAGGCCTCGGCCGACGCGATATCGAACCATGCGACGCCGATCACGACAGCGAGTGACGCGCCCATGTTAACCCCGAGGATGCCCGGATCGGCGAGGGGGTTGCGCGTCACGCCCTGCATGATCGCCCCGGCTAGCCCGAGTGCCGCGCCGGCCAGCAGCGCCAGCACGGTCCTCGGAACACGGACCGCGACCGCGGCCTGGCCGATATCGTCGACTTTTCCGAAAAGAGCGGCGGTGATGTCGGCCCACGCCACCTCTCGCGTGCCAACCGTGACGGACAGCATCAGCAACGAGGCCAGCACGGCGACGAGCCCAGCGAGCCAAAGGCTTCTTGCGCCGTTCGACCGCGCCGTTGTGGACGCCGGGACGGCTGATCTTCTCGATGATCTCATTTCGATTTTCTGGTCGACTTCCCGGCAGCCTCGGCGAGCAGTGCGACATAGTCCTTCAGGACCCAGGAAATCGAAAGCGGCGTCGGATTGGCAGCCGTGCCGACTGAATTCGCGCCCAGGATGACGATCGCTCCCTTTTCGACGGCCGGCATTTTCGACATCAGCAGATTTGCCGTCACCGACGACAGGAGCTTCGTGTTGCCGTAGGCGACGACGATGTCCACGTCATCGAAGAGGTCGATACGCTCCGCGCTGATGGAACCTGAAAACTTGCCGGGCTCGGACACATCCACGACGCTCTTCGGGCTCTCCAGTCCGAGGTCCTTGAAGAATTTTACCCGGGTGTCGTTGGTCGTGTAGAAGTTGATCGTGCTCAGGTCGAGGGGGTTCAGGTGCGTGACGAACATCGCCTTCTTGCCGCGGATTTCTGGATGTGTCGCAATGGCTTCGGAAATCTCGGCCTCGATTTTCCTGATCAGCGTCTCGCCTTCCACCGCCATGCCCATGCCGGTGCTGTTGAGACGGATCATCTGGCGCCAGTCGGTCGACCACGCGGCCTCGGGATAGGCGACGACCGGGGCGATCTGGCTCAACGTATCATAGTCGGACTGGCTTAGACCGGAATAAGAAGCCAGTATCACGTCCGGTCTTGTCGCCGCCACCGCTTCGAAATCGATTCCGTCACCCTCGTCGAAGAGAACCGGCTTGCCGGCATGCAGTTCCTTCAGCCTCTGGGCAATCCAGGGGAGTACCCCGTCACCGTCATCGTCACCGAAATTGGCTTTGGCGAAACCGACCGGTACCACTCCGAGCGCCAGCGGAACTTCATGATTGGCCCACGCGACGGTCGCGATGCGCTCCGGTTTCTTCGGAATGACCGTGGTTCCCAGCGCATGCTTTATGACGATCGGATAGGTCGTGGCGTCATCCGCAGAGGCGCTGCCGGGCGCGGCTATCCAGATGCAGGTGACCGCTACTGCCAGAGCCGAAAGCAAAAACCGAAACATTGTGCAGACTCCGCCAAACGTTTAAGTGGACTTCCAGTTTCAGGTTAAAAAACAGGCGTCAACTTTTATGTCGGCTGCGACCGGTGGGATCGGTGAGATTCCCGTGGGATTATACAAAACTCGGGAAATCTACAATACTGGATAAATTTGCTCAAGTTAATAGCCGGTCGGGGACATCGACGAGAGCATGACGGCAGCCGGATCCGGGACATTTCCCGGGCGTCTCGGGTTGCCGGTCGCTGCCGCTTGGACGTTCCCGCTAACCGGCATGCCTCCGCAATCTCCCGCCCGGCGGCAGCCATGGTGAAATCAGTTTCTGGAACGCGAATATGAAAACTGAAATAAGCCGTCGCTCCTACCGGACCCGCCTTTTCGGGCGGAGCGCCATCCTTTCGGGTTGCACGGCGCTTTGTGCCCTTTCTCCGGCTGTCTCCTTTGGTCAGGAGGCCGACAATTCGAGTTCCGCCACCACGCTGGCGCCGATCGTGCTGGAGGGCAGCGGTTCGGCGAGTGTCCTCGATACGAGCGACGACTCGAAGTCGATCGTCGCCACGCAAACTACCGGCGTCGGCAAGATGCCGGGCGATGTGTTGACGACGCCGGCTTCCGTCTCTGTCATCACCTCCAAGGAAATCGAGGAGCGCGGCGCAAACAGCGTTGAGCAGGTTTTGCAATACACCGCCGGGGTGGTCACCGACTACTACGGTTCGGACGACCGCTATGACTATTTCAAGATCCGCGGTTTCAGCCCCTTCACCTATCGCGACGGCCTGGCCATTGGCAGGAGTTGGGGCGGGCTTCTGGAAGAGCCCTATGCTTATGAGCGCGTCGAGGTGCTGAAGGGCGCCAATTCCACGGGCTTCGGGGTTTCCGATCCAGGCGGCTCGGTAAATTATGTGACGAAGCTGCCGAAAAAGGAGCGCTTCGGCGAGGTCTATGGTACCGGCGGTTCGTTCGCCCACAAGGAGGCGGGTTTCGATTTTGGCGACAACATCACCGATGACGACACGCTTTCCTATCGCCTGACCGGCAAGTTCCAGCGATCGGACGCCGAGTACGATCACTCGCAGGACGACGAAAACTTCATCATGGGCGGCGTTACCTGGCGCCCCACCGATATGACCAGCCTTTCCTTCGTCTTCGATCACCTGGACAGAGACGGCACGCCGAGCAGCGGCGGTCACCCCCGGTTCACGGATTTCGACAGGGAGAAGTTCTTCGGAGAGCCGGACTATAATTACAATACGGCGAACAGGAACACTTACAGTGTCATTTTCGACCATGATTTCGGAAGCGGCCTGACTTTCAGTGCCAGCGCTCGCTACAGCAAGACCGACACCGGATTTGGCTATGCTTACATCTACGACGCGCTGGGTGCCAGCGACCCGGCGGACACGATGATCGACCGGTCTTTCTTCGGGAGTGACAAGTCCACCAAACAGTTCATCGTAGACGCGCACCTACTCTACGAGACGAATTTCGAAGATGTCGAAAGCCGCACGCTTCTTGGCGTCGAATACAACAAGTTTGATGCGGATAATGACACTTTCTACGCCGCTGCACCGGCTATCGACTGGCAGAACCCGGTCTATTCCGGCGGGCCAGGAGCGCTAGCGCCTTACAATACCGTGAAAAGCAATCAGAAGACCCAGGCGATCTATTTTCAGGAGGATATGGCCTTTTTCGACAGGCTGGCGGTCAGTGTTGGCTTGCGCAACGACTGGTTCGATCTCAAGGAAGTCGGCAACAACGCCTTCACCGGGCCGTTCAGCGGTGAATCCGATATCAGCAAATTCAGCAAGCGCCTGGGCTTGAGCTACAAGATCACGGACGAACTTGCGGCCTTTGCAAGCTACGCCGAATCCGTCGCACCGCCGAGCGCGGGAGTCGAGCCCACCGTCGGCACGCAGTATGAAGTGGGTGTCAAATATCGGCCGGATGCGTTCCCGGCCCTGTTCAGCGCGTCCGTCTATGATCTGACGATGGAGAACATCACGACCTACGAGGCTCCCACCTACCTGCCGGCGACGATCGACAAGGTCCGGCATCGTGGCGTCGATCTCGAGGCAAAGGTCGAAGTGACGAGCAATGTCAGCCTGATCGCTGCCTATGCCTATATCGACTCCAAGATCGAAGAACCCGGTAATATCAATGGTTACAACGGAAAAGCTTTCGCGCAGGTTCCGGAACACATGGCCTCTGTGTGGGGCAGCTATACCCTGGAAGGTGACGGTAACCGCGGTGACATGACCTTCGGGCTTGGCGCTCGCTATATCGGTTCCTACTACTTCGACAACGCCAATAGCCGGAAGTCGGATGGAGCCATCGTCTTCGATGCTGCCTTCACCTACAAGATCCAGGAAAACACCACATTCCAGGTTAACGCCACCAACTTGTTCGACGAGAAGCATATCGCCAACGATGATGGCGGCGCCTATTACTACAATCCCGGCCGGGCGATCATGGCGACGCTACGTCAGACCTGGTGACGAAACATGTCCTGCCCGCGCCCTGCCGGGCGGGACATCATTGGGATCAGCGGCCCTGCTGCAGCCGCCGCCAGGCGGCTGGCGTCTCGCCGACGATCTGCCGGAAAACCTTGGTGAAATGGGCCTGGTCGGAAAAACCAAGCTGGGCTGCAATCCCGGCAATGGTTACGTCGCTTTCCAACAATAGCCTCTTCGCAAAGTCGACACGCTTTGCATGCTGCCATTGCAGGGGCGTCTGACCGGTGGTCTGTTTGAAGACATTGCCGAACCAGCTTTCCGAGAGGCCGACGATCGCGGCCATATCGGCGACCGACATGCGATAATCGCCCAGTGCTTCGACGCGCGATGTGAGCTTGTTCATCTGGGCCGTGGTCAGGCGGCCGCTGGCTTTTTCGTCTTCCCCGGAAATATCGAGAAGGCCGGCGATGATGCTGCCCGCCAGGTTTTCCGCGTAGAGGGGGTGTTTTGAAGGACTGGATATTTCGCCAACCAGCAGGTCAGCCAGGGCCTGAACCGCGGCTATATCCTGTATTTCGACCGGCCGTCGTAACGCGGCCTGGGCCGCCGAAGCTCCAACAGATGGGGCCAGGAACCTCAAGAGCCTGTTCTTATGGATGTGTAGATTGAGATGCGAGAACCGATGCATAGACCTGCTGCTCGTCCACATCGGGACGCCCGCAGGAATATAGACAGCGCGGGGCATCGGGCGGGAATCCCCTAAAAAATTGTCTCCCCGGTTCGAGATGCGGACCTGCGAAGACACGTCGTTGAAGAAAATCATTATCCGCGGATCCTCCGCGAGATAATAGCCGTTCGCCCCGGCCTGGCTCTCTGCTTCCCAGAGCACGCTGACGAGACCATCGAGCTGGCGCCACCGGACCGGGGAAACGACGCGAATCCCTTCGGTCCGCCAGATCATTGAATGCCAAAAATTCAATGCAAAAATCCGTCTCTCGTTATGGCAATGATATTCTGGATTGGGCAATCATCGCGAGAAGCAGCCAGCGAGCAACGAATACTTCCAATAAGGCCTCACGCAATCCTGCTGCCCACATCACAATATCATGAGTTTTATAATCATGCTTTTCCTTGATAGCAATATCGCCCAATCCACGGGTCATCGGCGGATCGTGTCTCGGCGCCGACGGGCTGAAGTCTTTCAACATCACTGGTCTCGAAAGTCTGGACGGATCGGGGCGTCGCCGTTCGAGTGATACACGAACTTTCAATGCGCCGGTGAGTAGCGCCTTCAAAAGTAACAAACCTTCCCGCGCCAATTCCATAGGTATCATCCGCTCTCCAAAATTGGGGGCCGGCAGTTCGGTTCCCTTCAGGGCGCAAGATCAAATCATGCTCCTCACTACGGCGCCGATGTGGATTCACGGATAATGAGCGAATAATCAATCTGATAGTGATTAGGCACCCTGTGTCCATCCAGCCGGGCAAGCAGGTATTCTCCCGCGCCGCGCCATGTCACGTCGGTCGGTACGTGCAGGGTCGTGAGGGCTGGCCTCAAGTGGCGACTCCAATCGAGGTCGTCGAAGCCGACGACGGAAAGGTCTTTCGGTAGCTGCAGGCCGCGTCGCTCGGCTTCCAGCATGACACCATAGGCAAGCACGTCGTTGCCGCAGGCGATCGCGGTCGGTGCAGTCTTGCCCGTCAGGAGTTGCCGGGCGGCGTCGCGTGCATCATCCAGCGTATAGCGGACTTCGACATGCCGTTCGGCCGGTAGGTCGAGACCGTTTTCGGCCAAGGCGCGCCGGAAGCCTCGAATACGGGCGCTGGCGCGATCGTTGTTTCGCTGGAGCGCGCTTACAACCCCGATCTTTTTATGTCCAAGGGAGATCAGGTGCATCATTGCCCGGTGAGCGGCTGCCTCGTTGTCTACGCCGATGCTGGCTGCGGTTCCGTTCGGATTGTAAACACCGACATTGATTGAGGGCATGTCTCGAGCGACGAGCAACTCCCGGAGGGCCTGATGATGGCAGTCGCCGCGCAGGATAAGCCCGTCGATACCACGGCCGATCAGATTGCGCGCCTGTTCGAGTTCCACGTCTATGTCGTATTCGTTGGTCGCGAGGATGAGCATGTAACCACGCGACGAAAGAAATTTCTGCAGGGACTCAATGCCCCGCGCAAACATGGCGTTGTCGATGGTCGGGATGATCGCGCCGATCGTTCGGGTGCGATTGCTGGAGAGCGCGCGTGCCATACCGTGCGGCACGTAACCCGCCTCTTCGACAATCGACTGGATGCGCTGTCGAAGTTCCTCGCTGACGCTTTGGGGCCTGTTGAGCGCGCGTGACACCGTTGCGGTGGAAACCCCTGCCAACCGCGCGATGGCTCTTATTCCGGTCTTCTCTTTTTCGGCGCTCATTCGTGCACTCATATGTAACGTTACATACCTTAGCAACGCTTTTGAAGCTGCTGTCAAACGAATAATGCGCTGCATTGCAACTAGAATTTAAAAACGCCCTGCATGGTTGACAGGGCTGGAAGGGCGGGTCTATGTAACCGGTTACATGACCTGGGCTCGGGAGAAGCGAGGTCGTGTCGCTCGAGGAGCGAGCGCTGGAACACCGCCTCAAGGCGGCCAAGTGGAGGAAAGCATGCCAAGAATCTCCGCAGCCCGTATTCTTATCGCATCCTGCGTCCTTGCCGGCGCCGCGAGCCCCGCATTCGCGTTCGACTGGAAGGCCCATGACGGCGAGACGGTTTCGTTTCTCGCCAACAACAATCCCTGGTCCCAAACGGTCCTCTCCCACAAGGACGAGTTCACCAAGCTGACCGGCATCAACTTGAAGGTAGACTCCTATCAGGAACAGCAGATGCGTCAGCGTCTGGTGACCGTGATGAATTCCAAGAGCGACGAGGTCGACGTCTTTATGACGCTTGCGTCGCGCGAAGGCGAGCAGTTCGCGGCCGCCGGATGGTACGCGGATCTTTCTGCCTATACGCAGAAGGACGTGGCGCCCGACTATGATTTCGCCGGTATCAGCCCGGCGCTGGTCAAGGCTGCGACGTTCGGCGGAAAGCTGACAAGCATTCCGCTCAATCTCGAAGGCCCGCTCCTCTAT
Organism: Neorhizobium phenanthreniclasticum; assembly: GCF_040066075.1. Taxonomy (NCBI): domain Bacteria; kingdom Pseudomonadati; phylum Pseudomonadota; class Alphaproteobacteria; order Hyphomicrobiales; family Rhizobiaceae; genus Neorhizobium; species Neorhizobium phenanthreniclasticum. The sequence continues at coordinate 115,964 of NZ_JBEAAL010000014.1, read as the reverse complement.
TATCGCACTGACATCTTCGAGAAATGCAAGATCGCCAAGCCGGTTTCGCTGAGCGACGTCCAGGCGGCGGCGAAGAAGCTGAAGGAATGCGACAGCAGCATCACGCCGTTTACCTCGCGCGGCCTTAAGGCGGCGCTCGCGTATACGTTCAGCAACGTCCTGCACAATATGGGCGGCAAATATATCGTCGATGGCAAGTCGGCGCTCTGCGCTCCGGCCGGTCAGAAGGCGATCGGTTATTATGGCGAGCTGCTGAAGGATTACGGTCCTCCCGGCTCGTCGAACTACAGCTTCTACCAGATCTCGGCGCTCTACCGCGCTGGCCGCGCGGCAATGGCGTTCGAATCCTCCAACGAGCTGCGCACCATCATGGAAGGCGGCGAGCGCCTTAAGGACACCGACGTAATCCCGCTTCCGGCGGGTGACGCGGGCAGCGTGCCGACGGCAATCGGCTGGGGCCTGGCAGTGTCCAACCACAGCAAGAAGAAGGATGCCGCCTGGTATTTCGTTCAATGGGCGTCCAGCCCCGAAATGCAGAAACGTTTGGCCATCCAGGGCGTCGCGGCGCCGCGTTCCTCGGTTGCCGACGATCCGGAATACAAGAAGTGGATCTCCGAGGCGCCGGTGCGTGGCAGCTGGCAGTTGGCTCTCGGCGAACTGGCCACCAAAGGCTCATCTGAGGTCGGTTACCCGATCGTTGCCAATCCGGAATCGCGTGATTACATCGGCCAGGCCGTGCAGGATATTCTTCTCGGTCAGAAGCCGGTCACCGAGGCCTGTGCCGCAGCCGACAGCGCGCTCGATGGATTGATCGCCCGCAAATAATGCGGTCGGCAATCCGACCGGAACCAAGCTCAGTCGCGACCCCGACAGTCGGGGTCGCCAGTTCCCCGATCCTGATTGGAGATCGCTCCATGAAACCAGGCTTGAACGACAGCCAGGGACGGCAGCTTGCCGCCTTGTCCGCACCGGCGGTGATCTTCACCGTCGCGATGATCGCCTTTCCGGTCGTCTACACGATCTGGCTCGGTTTCCAGTCCTTTTCCAGCACCGGCGCGTCCAGCTTCGCGGGGCTTGCCAACTACGCGGCACTGATCAAGGACGGCGAGTTCTGGAACGGGCTCTACGTCACCTTCGCGCTCTATATTCTGTCGATGGTCCTGCAGCTCGTTTTCGGCATCTATCTCGCCATGCTGCTGTTCCATTCCAAGCGGCTGTCCGGGTTCCTGCGCTCGCTGCTGATCTCGCCCTTCATGATGCCGCCGGTCGTTGCCGGCATGATGTGGCTCGTTATCCTCGATCCGTCGCTCGGCGCCGCCAACTATATCCTCCAGTCGATCGGCCTGCCGCCTTCCGAATGGCTAGCCTCGCCGACTTGGGTTATCCCTACCGTGGCGCTGATCGATACCTGGCAATGGGCACCCTATGTGGCTCTGATCGTGCTGGGCGGCCTGCAATCGCTGCCACCAAGCGTCTATGAAGCCGCCCAGATCGACGGCGCGTCGCCGGCCCGCATCTTCCGCCGCATCACCTTGCCGCTGCTGCTGCCGACAATCGTCACTGCCGCGGTGCTGCGCAGCGTCGATCTGCTGCGCTTCTTCGACATCATCTATATCACCACCCAGGGCGGGCCGGGTAATGCGTCGAATACGCTCAACATCTACGGTTTCCGTGTCGGCTTCGAATTCTTCAACATCGGTTACGCTAGCGCGCTGATGATCACGCTGTCGGCCATCGTGCTTGTCGCTGTGTTGATGCTCAGTCGCCTGCGTTCAGCTGTGGCCTGGTAAGGAGAAGACGATGAACGGATCCCAGAATTCCGATCGCTGGCTCCGCTGGCTGCATACGATCCAGCTCACCATTGCCGGCATCCTGATCCTCGCGCCGACCGTCTGGATGGTGCTGTCCTCCTTTAAGCCGTCCTTCGAGGTCACGTCCTATCCGCCGACGCTGATTTTCCAGCCGACCTTCGAGAATTACGTCACGCTTTGGCAAACGACACCGTTTCTCTCCTATGCGGTCAACAGCTTCGTCGTCACCCTCGGCTCGACCCTGCTCGGTCTGATCTTCGGTATTCCGGCTGCCTTCGCGGTCTCCTGGTCGCGCGTCACCTGGCCGGCAATCCTGACGCTGGCCGCCCGTATGGCGCCGGGCACGCTGTTCCTCCTGCCCTGGTACATCATGTTCCGCGAGATGGGACTGATCGGCTCCTATACGGCGCTGATCCTCAGCCACGCGGTGATCACCATGCCGATCGTCATCTGGGTTCTCCTGCCCTTCTTCGACAATATTCCGCGCAGTGTCTTCGAGGCGGCGCAGATCGACGGCTGCTCGGTGGCGCGGGTGCTCTGGAAGATCGCCCTGCCGCTCGTCGGCTCCGGCGTTGCTGTCTCCTCCATCCTCGCCTTCGTCTTCTCCTGGAACTTCTTCCTCTTCTCGCTGATCCTGTCGAATTCCGACACGAAGACACTGATCGCAGCCGCATTCAATTTCGTCGGAGAGGGGTCCACGCAATGGGGATCGCTGATGGCTGCGGCAACGCTGATCGCGCTGCCGCCCCTGGCGCTCGCCATTCTGGTGCAACGCTGGCTGGTCGCCGGTCTCACTCTCGGCGCCGTCAAAGGATGACCATCATGAGGGAAATATTAAATTCACGCATGCGGGCCTCGGTCTTTCATGGAGACCGGCGCATCACCATCGAAAGCCAGGACATTCCCCCCGTCAGCGAGGGCGAGGTTCTCATAAAGGTCAGCCGCACCGCGCTGTGCGGCTCGGATCTCAAGCTCTGGTACAAGGGAGCGGAGTTCACCGCCGGCCATGAGATCTTCGGAACCGTGGAGCAGCCGGGCCATCCGCGCCATGGTGAGCGCAATGTCGTTTATATCCCTCTGCATTGCGATCACTGCGAAACCTGCAGGGCCGGCGACACGCAGATGTGCCTGGAAGTGTCGAGCCTGATCGGCTGGAACCGGCCGGGCGGTTATGCGGAATATCTGCCGGTGCCGGAAAATTGCCTCCTGCCGGTCCCCGACGATATAGAGGACGATCTGGCGCCGCTTCTGCTAGATACTATTGGAACCTCGGCGCATGCGGTCCGCTTTGCGATGCCGCTGGTGCCGCCGGAGGAAAACGCGCCTGTGCTTGTCATGGGCGCTGGTCCGGTGGGCCTGGGCGTCGTTCTGGCCTTGCAGAGCCTCGGCTACACCGACATCCACGTCGCCGATCCGAACGAGGAACGGTTGCAGATCGCGCTCTCCTTCGGCGCCAAGGCCCGCCCGGTCGGCTCGCGGGAAAAACGGTTCAAGCTGATCTTCGAATGCTCCGGCGCGCATGCGGCCCGCAATCTCGGCATCGAACTCGTCCTGCCGCGCGGCGCTTTGATGCTGGTCGGCGAGAACGCCGCGCCCTGGACGATCGAGGAGGGCAAGATCTTCCGTCGAAAGGATTTTTACATGATCCGGACCTTCTATTTCCCGATCCGGGATTTCGAGCCGAATATCGATCTGCTCAGGAAGAACATGGAAAAATACCGCCGTTTCGTCGATGCCGCTTTCGGACTCGACACGCTGCCGGAAAATTTCGCCCGCTTTGCCGAAGGCAAGCTGATCAAACCTGTCCTGTCATTCGGGTGATCCATGGCCTCCATCAGCATCAACAATCTCGTCAAGAAATTCGGTGAACTCACCATCATTCCGGGCCTCGACCTGGAGATAGCGGATGAGGAATTCGTCGTTTTCGTCGGCCCGTCCGGGTGCGGCAAGTCCACACTCCTGCGCATCATTGCGGGCCTTGAGCCCCTGAGCGATGGAGAGATTTTCATCGGTGACACCAAGGTCAATGGCGTGCCGGCCTCGAAGCGCGATATCGCCATGGTGTTCCAGGATTATGCGCTCTATCCGCACATGACGGTCTATGACAACATGGCATTCGCGCTCGAACTGCGCGGCATGACCAAGTCGGAGATCGACCTGCGTGTCCGCCGCGCCGCCGCCCTGCTGCATATCGAGCCCTTCCTCGATCGCAAACCGAAGGCACTTTCGGGCGGCCAGCGCCAGCGCGTCGCCATGGGCCGCGCCATCGTCCGCGATCCGAAAGTCTTTCTGTTCGACGAACCGCTGTCGAACCTTGACGCGAAACTGCGAAACCAGGTGCGCGCCGAGATTAAGGCACTGTCGCAGGAACTCAGGACAACGATGATTTTCGTTACCCACGACCAGGTCGAGGCGATGACGATGGCAGACCGCATCGTCGTCCTGAAGGGCGGCGAGATCCAGCAATATGGCCGTCCCGAAGAGGTCTACGAGACGCCGGCCAACCAGTTCGTCGCCGGCTTCATTGGTTCGCCGGCAATGAACTTCTTCGATATCCGCCGTTCGGGCGATGGCTTTGCTCTTATCGGCGCTGACGGGCTGGCTGCACCGGTGCCGGACGCGGCCAAGGCTGGCCTCGACTCCGCGCAGGAGGCCGTCATCGGCATCCGGCCGGAGCATTTTCTCCATGCGCCCCACGATCCGAAGGCGTTTGCCGTGACCGTCGACCTCGTCGAGCCGCTCGGTTCCGACACGCTGGTGCATTTCAATCTCGCGGGCATGAACACGGTCGCGAGAGTCAATCCCGAACTGCGGCCGAAGGTCGGCGAGCAACTGAAACTCGCCGCGCAGCCGGGCAAGGCGCATGTTTTCGATAAGGCGTCCGGCAGGGCGATCCGATGAGTGAGGAACGCGTCATTCCCGATGCGAGGCATCCGCGCGTCGTCTGCCTCGGCCTGTCGGCGCTCGACCGCATCTGGCGGGTGCAGGCACCGTTTTCCGGCGGCAGCGAAAAGATCCGCGCTGACGAACATCTGACGGAACCGGGTGGCATGGCCGCCAACGCTGCGGTGACGGTTTCGCGGCTGGGCGGGACCGCATCCTTCTGGGGCAGAGCAGGCAAGGATGATGCCGGCCGTGCAATGGCGGATTCCTTCATCGCCGAAGGCGTCGATATCGCCTGCTTCCGGCTTTTCGAAGATGGTGCCTCATCCGTCTCCGGGGTGATCGTCGACCAGGCCGGCGAACGACAGATCGTCAATTTTCGAGGCTCCTACCCCATCGATCCGGGCTGGCTGCCGCTTGGCAGTTTGCAGGCCGATTGTGTGCTCGCCGATCCGCGCTGGCCGGACGGGGCGGAGGCCTTGTTTCGCAGGGCGAGAGAACAGGGCATTCCGACCGTGCTCGATGGCGACGTCGCCGATGCGGAGATCTTCGAACGGCTTCTGCCGCTCACCGATCATGCGATCTTCTCTGAACCCGGTCTCGCTGGCTTCGCCGGGCGCGAGATCGGCGCAGCCCTTTCGCACGCCACCTCGTTCGGATCGCCCATGGTGGCGGTTACCCGCGGCGACAAGGGCGTAACCTGGCTCGAAGGCGGCCGGATGCATGAAATCCCGTCGCCAAGCGTTTCGGCCATCGACACGACGGCTGCGGGCGATGTCTTCCACGGCGCCTATGCCTTCGCGATCGGCGCCGGCCTTCAAACCCGCGACAGCATGGGCTTCGCCAGTGCCGTCGCCGCCTTGAAATGCACCCGCGCGGGTGGTCGCGCCGCCATTCCGACATTCGACGAAATCAGGTCTCTTGAAAGGAACAATAATGCTTACTCTCGGTAAAACCCGCGGCCTTGCCCGCTTGGCCAACAAGCAAGGCCATTTCTGCATGGTCGCGCTCGACCAGCGTCCGCCGCTTTTCGAAGCAATTGCGGCGGCGCGCGGCATAGACAAGGCTCAGGTGCCGTTTTCCGACGTCATCACCGCCAAGCGCCTGTTGGTCGAGAACCTGTCGCCGCATTGCAGTTCGATGCTGTTTGATCCCAACTATGCGATCCCCGCAGCGATCGATATTCTGCCGGCCGATTGCGGGCTGATCGTCACGCTCGAGGATCACCGCACCGAAGAGACCGAGGGCGGCCGCAAGTCGAAGGTGATCGCCGACTGGAGTGTCGAGAAGATTCGCCGCCTCGGCGGAGACGCCGTCAAGGTTCTCGCCTGGTACCGCCCGGATGCGTCGCCTGACGTGCTCGAACACCAGAAGAATTTCGTTCGCCAGATCGGCGAGGACTGCAAGCGGTTCGACATTGCCTATGTGCTCGAACTTCTGGTCTTCCCTTTCCTCGGTCAGGCCGGCCATACGGGGGACTATGTCGAATCCCCGACCAAACTGCCGGAACTGGTGATCGACAGCGTGCGGGAATTCGCCAAGCCGGAATATGGCGTCGATCTCCTGAAGCTGGAAAGCCCGCTTGCCGCCAACAGCCTGCCTGCCCGCGACGGCAGCGAGGCCTCCAAGGCGGTGCAGAAGGAATTCGATGCTGTCGGCAAGATCTGCGCCGATGCCGGCATTCCCTGGGTGCTTCTCTCGGGCGGTGCAGCACCTGAGAAATTCGAGCTGGTGCTTGATTATGCTTATGCGGCTGGCGCCGGCGGTTTCCTCGCCGGCCGGACGATCTGGCTGAACTCGATCCGCTCGCATTTCCCCGACACCGAGGCTGTCGGCAAGTCGCTGGCGCAGGAAGGCGTTGCCGTTCTGGACAGCCTCAGCCGCCTGACCGCAGCAAAGGCACCCAGGTGGAAGGCACCGGCGCCGGCCTTTCACGTCATCAAGAGCGAAGGCGATTTCGCCCAGAGCTACACCGCAGCCTGAGATTAGACCAGTTGGGTGCCGTGAGCCGATCGCGCGCCCAGGCGGAACTCGATAAACCGATAAGAAGTTCGAGGCGAGGATGATGCAGGACCCGTTCAGTTTTCCACCTGGCTTTCACGCTGTCGTCATCGGTGGGGCGGGCGACATCGGCTCGGCCATCGCCGAACTGTTTCATGCCCGCGGTGCGGTGGTGACGGTGACCGGCCATGACCAGCCTGCCGTCGATCGATGCCGGCTCAACGGCATCGACGGGATTGCGGTCGCGATTCTCGACGTTACTTCGGACGAGGCGGTCAGTGCATTTGCCGGTGGTTTCGAGCGGGTTGATGCCGTGGTCAATTGCGCCAGCATCCTTGCGCGCGACGAAGAGTTCAAGATCGAGATGTTCCAGAAGGTTCTCAACGTCAACCTAACCGGCACGTTCCGCATCTGCATGGCGTTCAAGCCGCGTCTCGAGGCCTCGAAAGGATCGATCGTCAATATCGCCTCGATGAATGCCTTCGCTGCACTGCCGCGCATTCCCGCCTATTGCGCCAGCAAGGGCGGCGTCGTGATGCTGACCAAGGCGCTGGCGCTCGCCTGGGCCGAGGCAGGCATTCGCGTCAACGCCGTAGCACCCGGTTATATCGAGACGGCCATCAATGCCGAGGGCCGCAAGGACGTGGCGCATCACGAGCGGATCGCCGGCCGAACGGCTCTGAAACGCTGGGGGAAGCCGCAGGACGTGGCCGGAGTGGTCGTCTTCCTCTGCATGCCTGCCTCCGAATACGCGACAGGCACCGTCTATGCGATCGACGGCGGTTTTCTGGCGGGATGACGAAGGGAGAATGTCCGCGTGCAGGATGAAATAAAGATCGTTTCGGCCGACGCCCTGGTTTTCCGTTTGCCGCTGGAAAAACCGGTTTCAACCTCATTCGGCACTATGCTCGACCGGCCGGCAGTGTTCGTGCGCCTGGAGGACGATCGCGGCACCGTCGGCTGGGGGGAGATCTGGTGCAACTGGCCCGCCTGCGGTGCCGAACACCGGGCGCGCCTGCTTGTCAGCGATATTGCTCCGCGTATTCTCTGGCGATCTCTGCCGTCCCCAAAGGACCTGTGGAGGGAACTGACCGCCGCCACCGAAATCCTTGTATTGCAGACCGGTGAGGTCGGTCCCTATGCGCAGGTGATTGCCGGTTTCGACATGGCTTACTGGGACCTGACGGCGCGCCGCGCCGGTTCATCTCTGGCAAAGGCGATGAGTGATATGGCCGCCCATCAGGTCCGCGCCTATGCCAGCGGCATTCACATACTCGACGCGGAGCGCATGGTGGCGGAGGCCCGCTCTGTCGGTTATCGCGATTTCAAGGTGAAGGTCGGGTTCGATTTCGACCGTGACCTCGACCTCCTGCGCCGCCTGCATGCTGATCTTCGTCCCGGCGAGACGCTGCATGCGGACGCCAACCAGGGCTTCTCGGCCGAGCAGGGCCGAGCCTTTCTCCGGGCAACCGACAATCTCGGCCTTGGCTGGATGGAAGAGCCGGTGCGGGTGGATTCCGATGATGTGCTCTGGGCAGACCTTGCCGGGCTGACATCGACCCCCTTGGCCGGTGGCGAAAACCTGATCGGCGAACCGGCATTCCAGTCCGCCATCGCATCCGGCAGCCTTTCGGTGATCCAGCCCGATGCGGCGAAATGGGGCGGTCCGAGCGGCTGCTTTGCCGTTGCACAGGCCGCCCGCGCAGCCGGGCGGCGTTATTGCCCGCACTTTCTTGGGGCCGGCATCGGTCTTGTCGCCTCGGCCCATATTCTGGCGGCTGCCGGCGGCGACGGAATGCTAGAGGTCGACATCAATCCCAATCTACTGCGCGACGCGATCGTGCCGCGCTGGCCGATCGTACGGCAAGGCTGGGTCGATTTGCCGGAAGGCAAGGGGCTTGGTGTCGAACCCGATCTGCAACAGTTGGCATCCTTCCAGACGATGCGCCTTGTTGCAGAAGAGCGGTCATGATGCCGTCCGGCGGCATCGCCCTTTTCGTGCTTTTGTCTTTCGTCGCCGCCTATATGCAGACGCTGACCGGCTTTGCCTTTGGCCTGCTGCTGATGGGGGCGGTGGCCCTGACCGGGCTCATCCCCTTGCCCGAAGCGGCCATCATCGTCAGTCTGTTAACGCTTGCCAATGCGCTGATGGTTTTGCTGAAGGGATGGCGGGAGATTGCCCGGGGACCGTTTCTTCTTTCGCTTGTCGGCGCCATTCCGCCGATCCTTGTCGGTTACATGCTTCTGGATCTGCTCGCCTCGTCGTCGCTGGCTGCTCTGCGGCTAATCCTCGGCCTCGTCATCATCGTTTCCAGCCTGCAACTGATTTTCCGGCCAAGCCCGCGCGAACGCCTGTCGTCCAATCCGAGTTTCGTGTTTTTCGGCGCGCTCGGCGGCATTATGGGAGGCCTGTTTTCGACAGCCGGGCCGCCGCTGGTCTATCATCTCTACCGGCAACCACTGCCGCACAGCATGATCCGCGAGACACTGGTGGCGGTCTTTTCAATCAACGCCATGTTCCGCCTCGTGCTGGTGATGGCATCCGGAGAACTGCCATCACATGCGGTGGTCTGGGCGATGGCCGGCCTGCCGGGCGTGCTGATCGCCACCTATGCCGCGCGCCGCTGGTCACCGCGCCTGGCGCCCGCCGCCCTGCGTCGGTTGGCCTTCGTGCTGCTGTTGATGTCTGGGCTGTCACTCGTCGTACCGGTACTGACGGCTTAACAGATCCAGAATGAAGCGGCACCCACAGGCGACTTGTATTGTCTGGTTCGTATCGGCTCAAGCGCTGGCGTCGTATCGCAACCAGGTACGACCGATGCGCTACACCTTCTTCTCCGCAATCTGCATCGCAGCGAGAATCATCTTCTGGGTCAATGAGTCCTGACCCTGGCTGAAGCCTGTGGTGGGTACAGCCAACCTCATTGCAATATGAGAAGGCGACGCGGCAGAAGTCTTATCGAATGTCCGGGACAGACTCGCTCAGCGCGGTCATGAACGCCCGCAGTTGTTCTTCGGCGAAAGTGAGGATGCGTTCATCAGTCAGGAAGCCATTTTCGACCTTGTCGTTTGCCATGGGAACGACGATTTCCGGGCAGCCGAAGACCTTCGCGAGCATCCCGTTGAGCGAATATTTCAGGTGCCCTTGGGCGCGCACACCGCCGAGTGCGCCGCCGGAGACGCTCATGACGAAGCAGTGCTTGTCCTTGAAGACGGATTTCATCGCCGGGCGCGAGGCCCAGTCGATTGCATTCTTTAGAACGCCCGGAACGCTGTAATTGTATTCGGGTGTCACGAAGACCAGCCCATTGGCATGCGCTACCTGATCGATGAAAGCCTTGACCGCCGGATCGTCGAGGATGTCCGCGTTGTAGTGCGGCAGCAGTCCCGGATCGGCGGTCACGCAGGTCGCGCTGTCTTCCACGCGCTTGATCAACGCCCTTACTGTGGCGCGCGACGATGAAGCCTGCCTCAGGCTTCCTGGAATGAAGAGAAGTTCGATCATCGGCATTCTACTTTCATAGACGGGCGAGCCATGTCGCGATCAGCGGGAAGGCCACGATCAGGGCGATTGACACGAACATGGCCAGGACGAATGGCAACGCGCCGCGGAATATCTCGCCCACTCTCAGATCGGGCTCATCCATGGCCGACTTTATGACATAGACAGATAGCCCGAAGGGCGGCGTGAGGAGACCCACCTCGACAGTCACGACCGTCAGCACGCCAAACCAGATGAGGTCGAAACCGGCCGCATTGGCGATCGGCAACGCAATCGGCAGCAGGATCAGCATGATCGAAATGGAATCGATCAGGCAGCCAAGCGCCGTGATCAGCAGAAGATAGACGAGAAGAAAGCCGTAGGGACCGATCGGCCCTGTCAGGAACACTTGGGCCAAAGCGCGCGGCACGCCGGAAAGCGCCAACATACGGCTGAAGAAGGTCGCGGCGAGGATCAGGAACAGCACCGAGACGGTGATCTGGCCGGCCTCGACCAGCAGGTTCCAAAAGAGGCGCCGGTCGAGGGACCGGCGCACCAACGCGATCACCAATGCACCGAAGGCGCCGGCGGCACCGGCCTCGGTCGGGTTGAGAAAGCCGCCATAGAGCCCGCCCAGCACCACTAGCATCAGCGAGACGATCGGCGCGGACTTGCGGGCGATCTCAGCGAGGCTCATGTCGCCGAATTCGGCGCTGTCTTCTCCGTCCTCGAAGACGAAATCCTTGCGAAACCGTGCGAGCAACACGATCGTCACACAAAATGCGGCGGCGATCAGGATACCGGGTCCGATACCGGCGAGGAACATGCGGCCCACGGATTCCTCTGCGAGCACGGCATAGACGATCATCAGCAGCGAGGGCGGGATCAACATACCAAGCACCGATGAACCGGCGACGACCCCCGTCGCGAACTTTCGGGTATAGCCGTGCCGCGTCATTTCCGGGACGGCGACACGGCTGAAGACCGTCGCAGAGGCGATCGAGATTCCGGTGATCGCGGCAAAGACTGCGTTCGCGAACACCGTCGCGACCCCGAGGCCGGCGGTGACACGCCCGAGCAGCTTCTGGAACACGTCGAAGGTGTCCTTGCCGACACGCGAGACCGTAACCAGAAGGCCCATCAACACGAAAAGGGGCACGACCGCGAACAGATATTCCTGAAGTGAGTCGTTAGCGACGGCGCCCATCATCCGCAAGGACACCGTTTCGCCTCGTATCGCGGCAACGCCGGCAAAGGAAACGGCCAACATGCCGATGCCGATGGGCATCCCGAGATAGATGAGGACGAGCAGCGCCACCACCGCGGCGGAACCGATTTCCACGGGGCTCATGTCGATCTCCTGTTGGCGATAACGTCGCGAAGATCGCTGACCATCGCGACGACGAACTGGATGGCGGCGACCGTCATACCGACAAGGATGAGGGCGCGGAACGGCCAGGTCGGCAGGGTCGCGATACCGGTGACGCCGATGAACTCGCCGCTCGCATAATCCTTCTCGAAGATCGAGAGGCTGACCGAGGCGATGCCGCCGATCACGGCGGCGCCGCCGAGATTGAAGAGTGCCGAAAGCAGCGCACCGGCCCTAGGACGGCCTTCGCGGAACGGGATGAAGAAGATCTCCGTCCGGGCCAGCCGGTCCGCCCGCACCGTCGTCGCCAGTTGCAGGCAGACGATCATCACGAGCAGCAGGGCGCCGAGTTCGGACACCAGCGGCAGGGACGACCCCAGCATGTTGCGGGCAATGATGTCGGCGCAGATGATGATCATCAGCACGCCGATCAGCGCGGTGCCGAGCGCGGCGAGCGCGTCGACGAAGACCAGCCAGACCCGGCCAATCCCGGAGGAAGGGGGATTTCGGGTTCCGGAAGCCGATGTCTTGTCGCTTTCCAAAGCCATGAGACGCCGGACTATTCGTCCCAGTTGCGCATGGGCTTTTCGCCCTTGGTGCGCAAGCCGTCCATATAGGCCTTCAGGAAGGCCCTGGCCGGCAGGCCCTTGCCCTCGAGATCCGCCGCCCAGTCGCCGGCGATGTCCGGCAGCTTGTCGACCCAGGCCTGGCGCTGCTCGTCGGACATCTTGATGATTTCGACGGGCGAGTCCTGGCTGGCACCGAGTTCCACCATCTTGTTCAGCGCCGCCTCGTGCCGTTCGAGCAGATCCTTGCCATGGGCGACGGTGTAATATTTGCCCGCCTCGATCATCGCGGTCTGGACCTCTTCCGGCAGTCCGTCCCAGCTATCCTTGTTGATTGCGACCGCACCGGAGAATGCGACGCCCACGTCGAAGCGGTTGATATAGGGCGCCACCTCGTAGAGCTTGGCCGGCAGGGCGCCAAGGGCAAGCGATAGCACACCGTCGGAAATACCGGTCTGGATATCGGTGTAGAAACTGGTGAGCGAACCGTCGACCGCATTCGCACCCGTTCCACGCAGCCAGGTGCCAAGCACGCCCGGCGCAGAGAGCTTGATGCCGTTGATGTCGTCGATGCTTTTGAGCGGTGTCTTGGTGTAGATGTCGTACATGTCGGTGCTGGTGAGACCGAGCACCTTGAGATTGTACTGCTCCCATTCATGACGGAGCGCTTCGTTGTTCTCCATCAGGTCTTCCATCACTTCGAGCTGAAGCGGCGGATTGACGGTGGCGAAGGGTGCGTAGCTGGATGCCTGGCTGAGCGGCAACTTGGACGGCTCGAGGAAGGAGAAGACCCAGCCGATATCGGTGATCCCCTCTTCGACTGACGTCAGCGTGGCATTGGCCTTGTAGAGCTGGCCGCCGAAGGCTTCGTTCCACTCGATCTTGTAATTGCCGGTCTTGGCGAGCAATTCGTCCGCCTTCGCCATGAAATGGGTCTTCATCATGCCGACCCACGGGATCACCGTCGGGTGGCTGGATGCGATGGTCAGATTGATGGTTTCCTGCGCCGCGAGGGCGCCGGGCAAGGCAATCATGCCCGCAGTCACGAGTCCGAACAGAATACGCATTGGTCTCCTCCCCAGTTTGCGTTCAGGCCATCGAAAATGTCTGGCTCGAATAGTCGAGCTTCACAGTTACCGTTCCTTCGTTGATCAACCACGGCCGGACCCGGAATGCGCGCGCCCCCGCCTTGTGCATCGGATCGCGCTCCGCGATGGCGATCGCTGCCTCCCGGGAAGTGGCCCGCACGATCACGAGCCCGTCGCCTTCCCAGCTTTCCCCGTCATCGGTCCACATCGGCCCGGCGGCGAACATCACGCCTTCCTTCTCGAGCCCGATCTGGAAATTCAGGTGTTCTTCCATGTTGGCGAAGACAGGCCCGAGCCCATTCACCGGCTGCGTGAAAATGGCGTAGAGCTGCTTCAGCAGCATGGCCTTGCTGGCTTCCAGCACGGCCCCGACTGGCACAGCGGTCGGATTGTCCTCGGCACTCATCGGTTCTCTTCTCCCGTCGCGGACCTCAGCCCGCCTTCCGTCTTTCCAGTTCCGCACGGATCTCCGCGCCGTGCTGGTCGAGCGTCGGCGGCGGGGTCACGGCAAGTTCCGGCGCGCCGTCGAAATTGTAGGGAGCGCGCACCGTCGTCGACTTGCCCATCTCGGGATGCTCGGTCGGCACCGCGATCTGCAGGTACTTCGCCTGCGGATCTTCGAGCGCCTCGTTGGCATCGTAGGCGGGCGAATGCGGCACCTCCGCCGCCAGCAGCCGGTCGCACCATGTCTGGCGCGTCTCCAGCCTGAAGACCGGGGTGAAGATCGCGATCAAATCGTCCTGGTGCGTGATGCGCTGCAGGCGCTCGGCAAAGCGCGGGTCGGTGGCAAGGTCCTGCTGTCCCGTCGCCGCCAGCAGCCCTTCCCAGAACTTCGTCGGCGACGACATATGGATCGCGATCCACTTTCCGTCGCTACATTCGAACGTGTAGCTCTGTGAAACGACCGGCCTCGACAGTGGGCCCATGATCTCGCCAGCCGAATAGTAGTGGGTGAAGCTGTCCAGGTTGAAATGCGTCATGGCCTCGAGCATGGAAATGTCGAGCCGGCGCCCTTTCCCGGACTTCGAGCATTCCAGCAGCGCCGCGAGAATGCCCATGGCGGCATACTGGCCGGTGATGGCGTCCGCGATCGCCGGGCCGATCACGCGCGGATTGGTCGGCGGCGTCACCAGCCGCAAAAAACCGCTTGCCGCCTGCGCTACGGTGTCGAAAGCGGGGCGGTCGCGCGACGGGCCGCTCTGACCGAAGCCGGAAATGGCGCAATAGATGATCGACGGCTGTACCTTGCGGAGATCGGCCTCGCCGCAACCGAGCTTTTCCGCGACGCCAGGCCGGAAGTTCTGAATGAACACATCCGCCGTAGAGATCAGGTCCCGGAAAACCGCGAGGTCTTCCGGCCGTGTCGTGTCGAGCGCGATTGAACGCTTGTTGCGGTTGTAGGTCTGGTAGTGCGGCGAGTAGAGCCCGCCCTTGAAGGCGCGGAAGGGATCGCCCGTTTCCGGACGCTCGACCTTGATGACGTCCGCGCCGAGATCGGCGAGATGCATGCTCGCGGCCGGCCCCGTGATGTAGGTGCCGAGTTCGACGACGCGGATGTCCTTGAGAATCTTGACCATGCTCTATTTCCTCAAGCCTCGCCGTTCCTGCTTGTTTTCGAGGCCAGAGCTCCGTCATAGCTGATGGCGAGATCTGCCTTGTGGGACATGATGAAGCCGATCGAGCGCAGCGATTCCTCGTAGAGATGGGCGGCAAGGCCCGCCGTGCGCGCGAGCAGCGGCACCGCTTTAAGCGCTTCCGGCGGCCAGCCGGCATCGAGGATGGTGGCGGGGATGGCACCGGAGACATTGATCGGCAGCGGCCGCTCAATGATGGCAGTCGCGTGCTTCGCCAGCATGCGCAGCGTCTCTATGTAGCGGCCGCTGATCCCGAGTTCATCGGCGATCGCCAGCAGCCGGTTGGCACGGGGGTCGCCAGCGCTATGCTGCGGATGGCCGAGGCCAGCCACTTTCTTCCGCGCCGCCTTCAGTTTCTTGAGACTCTTGATCGCGGCGGTCTCGATATCGGTGCCGTCCGCCTCGGCAAGCGCCATCACCTCCGCGAGATAGCGGCCCGCGGACTCCGAACTGCCGGCCACGACACTACCCATGCCGAGCAGGCCCGCGGCCATCGCCCCCTGCCAGGCTTCCGGACCGGCGGCGAGCGTCATGCGCGCGGCCTGCACGCTCGGAACGAGACCGTGCTCGGCGATTGCGACGAGGCAGGCATCCAACATCGCCCTTTGCGTCTTGCTCGGCTTTTCTCCAAGAACCAGTAGCCAGAAGTAGTCCGTGAACTCGATCTTGCCGATCAGCTCGTCGCAGAGGTCATAGCCCCTGACCGTTATGCTGTCGGCATCCGAAGTCGCGATGGCCGTGCGGGCGTTGTCCTGCTTGCCGATTCGCATTGCGCTCCTCTTTTCGGTATGCGAAAATATTTGCTCTTGCCGAAAACGTTATCAGCATTTAATTTGCCGTCAAGTGACAATCCGTAACCGCCGCCGGAGAGCCGGAAGCGGGGAGACGGCAGCACGGAGGGGAAAATGCGGACAGATCAGACGCAAGGAGATTATATCACCGTTTGAGTTGCGAACGGCGCCCGCGCCGCGTTTGTCGAAGCCACGCCAAATGCGCTATCGATTGCCGTTTTTCTCGATCAGGGATGATGCAAGTGCAGCAGGCAGCAATGGCGACTATCGAAGACAATCAAAGGCCGGCCGAATTCGTCGAGGGGCTGGCGAAAGGGCTCGCTATCCTCGAGTCCTTTGATGTCACCCATCCGGAAATGACGCTCAGTGAAGTGGCGCGGCGGGTCGGCCTGTCACCGGCTGCCGCCCGGCGGAGCCTCATCACGCTCCAGGCGCTCGGCTACGTGCAGCAGAAGGACAAGCGCTTCCACCTGCGCCCCAAGATCATGACGCTCGGGTCGTCGTTCTACTTCTCGGCGCGCATCGAGGAAGTGCTGCAGCCCGATCTGCGGGAACTCGTCGAGAAGTTCGGCGACGCATCCTCGGTAGGCACGCTCGACAGCGAGGACGTCATCTATATCGCCCACGTTTCGGTCCAGCGCGCCCGCCGCGCCGCCGCCGTTATGGGCGCGCGCTATCCGGCCTGCGCGACCTCTCTTGGCCGCGTTCTGCTTGCCGGACTGAGCGACGATGCTCTGGAGAAATACCTTTCAAACGTACACCCGAAGGCGCTCACCTCGAAGACGATCACCGATCCGGCGATCCTGCGGGAGGAGATCCTCGCCGTGCGCGAATCCGGCTATGCGACGACTGTCGATCAGCTCGATTACGGCATCACGGCGCTGGCCGTGCCGATCCGCGACATGGAGGGACGCACGATCGCCGCACTTAATACGTCCGGCTACACCGGGATACTGACTCCGGAATCGCTGGTCACGGAGCGCCTGCCGGCATTGCGGCAGGCGGCGTCTCACATCGCCCACGCGATCACGCGCTATCCGGTGCTGCAATCGATCATGGGGACCTGACGAACGAAGACCGAGCCGCAGGGCGATGGGAGGATAAGCCATGTGCAGACTTTGCGATCCAGGGAAGCTCGAATTTCTGTGCCCGACGAGTTTCGATGCGGCGAGGGCCGAGGCGCAGGCCAATGCCGCCGGCACTGTGCTGTCGGCCAATGCCGCGGCCCAGGCGGCGGCTGCCGCGAGCCTGCCCAAAGGCATTGGCGATGCTGGCCGGAAGACGTTGATCAAGGGTGGCATCGTCTTCTCCGTGGATGACAAGGTGGGTAATTTTGCGGTCGGCGACGTACTGCTCGAGGGAGCAAAGATCACCGCCGTCGGCCCTTCGATCGAGGCAAGCGGCGCCGCAGTGCTGGATGCCACCGGCAAGATCGTCATGCCGGGCTTCGTCGACACCCATCACCACCAGTTCGAGACTGCGCTGCGCAGCCAGCTCGCCAACGGCATCCTGATCAATGACGGCCGGCCGGAGAGCGCGCAGAACTACTACGAGACCGTTCTTCAGAAGTTTTCAAACGCCTACAGGCCCGAAGACGTCTACATCAACGAGTTGTTCGGCTCGCTCGCCCAGCTCGACGCAGGTGTGACTACGGTGATGGATGTCAGCCAGATCCATCATTCGCCCGAACATTCCGACGCCGCCATCGAAGGTATTCGCGACGCGGGCCGACGCTCGGTCTTCGGCTATTTCGAGGGCCGGGGCGATGCCGCCAAATATCCGGTCGACGCGAAGCGCATCAGGGACCAGTATTTCGCATCCGGTGACCAGCTGATGACCATGGTCATGGGCGGCGAGATCTACATTCCAGGTTACGAGGAAGCCTGGCGGATCGGGCGCGAACTCGACATGCCGATCGCGCTCCACGTCGTTGGCACCTTCGGCATGCAGCCGACATTCGACGAACTCGGCGCCACGGGCATGTTCGGCCCCGACAACATCTTCATCCACATGACCGGCATGTCGGATGCCGGCTGGAAATATGCAGCCGATGCCGGCGCCCATATCTCGCTGTCGGTGCCGATCGAAATGCAGATGCGTCACGGCACGCCGCCGCTGCAGAAGGTGATCGATCTCGGCATCAGCTTTTCGCTCTCGACTGACGTCGAATGTACGATGACTGCCGATTTCTTCACCCAGATGCGGTCCTTCGTCACCCTGCAGCGCATGGAGGCAAATACCAAGGCGCTCGCCGGCGAGAAGTATCCGCGCCTCGTTACCGCGCGCGATGCAATCCGCGCTGCGACCATGGGCGGCGCGACGGGCCTGAAGCTTGATCACAAGATCGGCTCGCTGACGCCCGGCAAGGAGGCGGATCTCATCCTTCTCGACGCCGACGCGCTGAACGTCACGCCGCTCAACAACGCGCCCGGCGCCGTCGTCACGCTCATGGAGCGCTCGAACGTCGATGCCTCTTCGTCGCCGGCAAGGTGAAGAAGTGGAAGGGCCAGTTGCTCAGCTTCGACACCGCCCGGCTGAGCGCGGAACTGGCAAAAAGCCGCGACGCGATCTTCGAAACGGCTGGCATTAGCCGCGACCTGTTCGCGGACTGAGATTGCGAGGAAGCGGGCTTCCGGTCCGCCTCCTCCCGACTGTCGGCGCCGCAAGCGCCTCGTAATCGTGGGAGAAGAACATTGGCAAAATTAGTTGCGACACTGGCTTCGACGCATCACCCCTTCTACCTCAAGGCAACCACAATGCCGCCCGAGCAACAGATGCCGCAGGCGCCGGAGTGGAAGCACAAGGTGGAAGCCTATCGTGAAACCCTAGCGGCCGCGAAGCCCGAAATCCTCGTTATGGTGGGCTCCGACCACTTCCATCAAATCTTCCTCGACAACTGCCCGCAGTTCCTGATCGGCAAGGCGCCGCGCTATGATGCGACCTTCTACAATGAGGAACGCGAGTTCGGCATTCCGAAATACGTGCTGGAGGGCGACGAGGACATGTCGCGCTTCATGCACCAGTCGCTGATGGACCAGAGTTTCGACTTCGCGTTCTCCAATGAGCTGAAGATCGATCATTCCATCATATGCCCGATCATCACGGTGCGCCCGCAGAACGACCTGCCGGTGGTGCCGATCTACACCAACATTTTCGCGCCGCCGCTGCATTCGCCGAGACGGTTCTACGAACTTGGCCGCGCGATCCGCAAGGCGATCGAGGACTACCCGTCCGCCAAGCGTGTCGCGGCGATCGGTACCGGACATCTCTCGCTCGAACTCGGCGGACCGCGTCAGTTCATGGAAACCGGCCCCGATCCGGTCTTCGATCGTCAGGCGATCGAATGGCTGCGCACGGGCGATGTCGACGCTATACTCGCCAACGTCACCCACAAAAGCATGGTCGAAAGCGGCAACGCCACCCAGGGCTTCCTGAACTTTATCCTGATGCTGGGCGTCGCCGGTCCCGAAGGCGCCGACTACGTCGATAATCTCGACCTTTTCCACACGATGGAAGCCTATTTCACCTGGTATCCGAAGGAGCAAGCGGCATGAGCAAGTACTACGTCAACAAGTTCCTCTACACCGTCGACCGCGACCCGGAACTGATGAAGCGCTACGCCGAGGATCCGCGCAATCTGGTGGCGACCTGGGAACAGTCGATCGGACCGCGACTGATCGGCAACGACGTCGAGGAATCCACCGTCGTCGCGCTGACCGACCACGAGCGCGAGGCGCTTATCAACCACGACTATGTCGCGCTGTTTGAAATGGGCGCGCACTTCTTCCTGAACCTGACCATGTATATCGGCATCTTCGACGAACCCTATATCCAGAAATCGGGCCCTCTTTCCTTCCAACGCGAATTCGCCGCCAAGCTGCAGCACTGGAAGGGCAGGGAATATCCGACGGTGGAGGTTTGAGTTTCAGGTACTCGGTAGGCGCTGCGCGTAAGGTCAGGACGGTGATGTCAGCTTAACTCCAATTGAAGGGGATGGTTATTAGCTGGAGCCATGATCGGTAATCCTGTCGGCTACAAACCATCGCTTCCCGGCTGGTGCAAAGTCCTCGCAATGCCAACGTAGACTAGTAAGATCTGCAGACGATTGCTGAGGAACCGCAGCGTGTTCAGCACAATGCGCTGTTCGCGGTAGGATCCAGCGAGTATATTGTGCACCTCGTCGATGAGCAGTACCTGCCCCATGCCGCACATTTACAGTCAATGGCCGATGGCTCGGCGAGTGTAAAAGAAGTTCTGGATCATCTTCGGTTCGACCGGACGGCGGTGATCATCCGGTCGAGCATCTCGTCGAGGATGGGCTTAGAAGTGGCGAAGTTCATGCGGACGAACTTCTCGCATTCCGGATGGAAGGCTTCGCCGGGACTGAAGCCAATGCGCGCCCGCTCAAGGAAGAAGTCGAAGGCGGAACCCTCGATGCCGAGATCGGAGCAGTCGAGCCAGATCAGATAGGTCGCATCCGGCACCTGGAATCGGATGCCGGGGATTTCCCGCCGCAGCGTCGCGACCACATGGTCGCGCATCTCCTTCAGGTGGTTCAGCACCTCGTCCAGCCAGGGTTGCGCCTCCGTCCAGGCGGCCACCGTCGCATCGATGCCGATGCTGTTGACTGAACCGATCAGGCGGACCGGAATGCGCTTGTGGAAGCGCTGCATCAGTTCCTCGGTGCCGAAATATGCGACGGCGCAGCGCAGGCCGGGGATGTTGAAGCTCTTGGTCGCCGAGTTCAGTGTCACGGTGCGAGCCGCAGCCGAGGGAGACAGCGAGGCGAAGGGGATGTGGCGGGTGCCATGATAGACGAGGTCGGAATGAATCTCGTCCGAAATGACGATCAGGTCGTGTTTCTCGACGAAGGCGAGAACCTCCAGCAGTTCGTCTCTGGTGAAGGCACGGCCGGTCGGGTTCTGCGGATTGCAGAGCATGAAGATCTTCGTATTGGCATCGACCGTGGCTTCCAGGGCTTCGAGGTCGAAGACATAACTCCGGTCGGTCGCCTGCATGGTGAGCGGCACGCAGGTGCGGCCGGTGGTGGCGATCGCGTCGCGGAAGGGCGGATAGCTCGGCATCTGGACGATCACGCCGTCGCCCGGGTCGGAGAAGGCCATGACCGAAGCGTAGATCGCCTGGACGAGGTCGGCGAGGACAAGCACCTGGGCCTCCGCGACGTCCCAGCCGCAGACGTTCTTCATGCGGTTGACAAAAGCCGAGGCGACCGCGCGGTCGGCCTTGCCTCCGTCGCGCATCGGATACCCGTAGTCGAAGGCCTCGACGCTATGCTGGATGGCGCGCTGGATAGCCGGGGCGATGCGGAAGTCCATGTCAGCAACGAAGGCCGGGATCACGTCGGACGGATACTGCCGCCATTTGGCGTTGCGCCGCTCCAGAAGCTCCGGCTTGCGCATCTCGAATGAGCCGGTTTCGGCGGCGAAGATCACTGTTTCCGAATCCATGCGTATTCTCCTGTATTCGGTCCTTATTCTTCTGTTGCGGCAATACGGAGACGGCTCCGCGTGCCCATCGTCATGCGAGGTGGCAAGCCACCGCGTTACCATCCGGCAGGGTTCTCAACTGCGGGTCCTCTACCGAGCAACGATCCGCAGCGATGGGGCAGCGCGCACGGAAGCGGCACCCAGTTTCGGGAATGCTGCCCGCGACTTCGCCGGAAAGCCGGCTTTCGATCTTACGGCCGGGATCCGCCTCTGGCACCGCAGCCAGAAGAGCCCGGGTATAGGGATGCCTTGCTTCCCGCCAGAGACTTGAATGATCGGCACTTTCGACGATCCGGCCGAGATACATGACGAGAACGCGATCGGAAAAATAGCGGACAACGGAAAGATCGTGCGAGATGAACAGAAAGCACAGGCCGAAACTGCGCTTCAGGTCGACGAGCAGATTGATGATCTGTGCCTGAATGGAAAGGTCCAGGGCCGAGACCGGTTCGTCGCAGACGACTAGTTTGGGCTTCAGGATCAGAGCCCGGGCGATGCCGATGCGTTGCCTCTGGCCCCCGGAGAACTCGTGCGGATAGCGCTGCAGCGCCGCGGCCGAGAAGCCGATCCGATCTATGATCTCGTTGATCTGTTTCCTGCGCTCGGCGGGATTCTTGATGCCGTGCACCTTAAGGGGTGTATCGAGGATCTGGAATACCGTCTGGCGCGGATTGAGGGATGCGTAGGGATCCTGGAAGACCATCTGCACGGATTTGCGGATCGGTCGCAATTGCCGATCGTCCATGCCGGCGATGTCCCAGCCTTCGAGGCGGATCTCACCCTCAGCCGGCTTGATGAGCCGTACCACGCTCTTGCCCAAAGTGGACTTGCCGCAACCGGATTCACCGACAAGGCCGACCGTCTCATTCTCGCCGACCTCGAAGGAGACGCCGTCCACCGCATAAAAGGTCTTGCCGCGCGAGGTATAGGCGGTCTTCAGATTGTTCACCGACAGGAGCGCCATCAGCCATTTCCCTTTCGCGATTTCATTTGGCAGCAACCGCGAGCGGATCGCGATAACAAGCGACGGACCATTCGTCGTTCGTACCGCCGAGTTCGGGCGGCGCGGCGCGGCATTCGTGCATGGCAATCGGGCAGCGTGGCGCGAAGGAGCAACCGGTTTCTCCAGCTGCCGACTGTACCGATCCGACGATCTCCGTCAGGCGGCGGTTCGAATAGTGCCAGCCGTTGCCGATAGAGGAGTTGAGGAGGCCGCGGGAATAGGGATGCCGGGGGCCGGAGAAGAAGGTGCCGACCGGCGCTTCCTCGACGATCCGCCCGGCATACATGACGGCGATCCGGTCCGCCCATTGAGCGACGGCGCCAAGATCATGCGTGATGAGCAGCATCGCCATGTTGAGCTTCGAACAAAGGTCTTCCAGAAGATCCATGACCTGCGCCTGGATGGTCACGTCGAGCGCAGTGGTCGGTTCGTCGGCGATCAAGAGCTGCGGATCGCAGGCGATCGCCATGGCGATCATCACGCGTTGGCGCATGCCGCCCGAGAAATTATGCGGGAACATGCCGTAGCGGCCGCGCGCGTTGACGATACCCACCATGTCGAGCAGCTCGATCGTCCGCTCCTCGGCCTGCTTTCGGGTGACATCCTCGTGCTGGAGGATATTTTCGGCGATCTGCTGCCCGATCGGCAAGACCGGGTTGAGCGACGTCATCGGCTCCTGCAGGATGAGGGCGATGCCCTTGCCGCGAATGCGGCGCAGCTGGTAGGGCGAGATCGCGGCAAGGTCCTGACCGTCGAAGATGACCTGGCCGCCATTGATCGAAGCACCGGGCGGCAGCAGCCGGAGGATGGAGAAGGCGGTCAGCGACTTGCCGCAGCCGGATTCTCCGACCAGCGCCACTTTCTCGCCTTCCTCGATCCGCAGGTTGACGCGCTTGACGATTTGCGCGGAGGGAAACCCGACATCCAGATCGATCAACTCGAGGACCGGATGTTTTTCCTGGAGATGGCTCATGTCCGCTCCCTCGATTTCGGGTTGAGGATATCGGTCAGCCGGTCGCCGACGATGTTCAGGGAAAGAACGGTCAGGACGATCGCGATTCCGGGCAGGGCGGAGAGGTACCATTCCGTGCGGATCTGGGTGCGGCCGGCGCCGATCAGGCTTCCCCAGCTTACCATGTTTGGATCGCCGAGATTGAGGAATGACACTGCCGATTCCAGGAGGATGCCGTTGGCGACGAGCACCGATGCCGCGACGATGAGAGTCGGCAGCGCATTCGGCAGGATTTCCGAGACGATGATGCGCGGCGTGCCGTAGCCGAGCCCGCGGGCTGCCATGACGAAATCCGCTTCGCGCAGCGACTTGAACTCGGCACGTGCCAGCCGTGCGATCATCGGCCAGGAGGCGAGCCCGATCGACAGGGCGATCAGGTTCAGCGAGGCATCGCCGATCGCGAGGATGACGATGATCAGGAGCATGGTGGGAATGGTCTGGAATATCTCGGTGATGCGCACCAGAACGTCTTCGATCCAGCCGCCGAAATATCCGGCGATCGAGCCCACCGTCGTGCCGATCAGCAGGCCCAGAACCGCGGAGGAAAAACCGACCAGCAGAGATGCCCGCGAACCGTGAATGATGCCGGCGGTGAGGTCGCGTCCCAGGCTGTCGGTGCCGAGCGGAAACATCAGGTCGTCGCCCGGCCAGAGGAAGGGGTCGGCCACCATATCCAGCGGGTCCTCCGGGTAGAGCGTGTCGGCCAGCAGCGCCATTGCAAAGACGGTAAGGAGCGCGAGCACGGAAAAGACGAAGAACGGGTCGCGCAGGCTCTTCGGCAAACGTGGAAGCCGCAGGGTGCGGGGCCGGATGTTCTCCGATTTGGCGCTTTTGAGGATGGGGTTGGAAAGGACTTGCGACATGGCGGAGCTTTCCTTCTTCACGCGGAGATCCGGGGATCGAGCCACATCACCAGCCAGTCGATGATCAGGTTGGTGACGATGACGATCACGGAGGACATGAGCAGGATGCCGAGCAGGACGTTGACGTCCCGGGCGGCGAGCGAACTCATGGTGAGGCGGCCGACACCTGGCCAGTTAAAAACGGTCTCGACGACGACGGCACCGCTCAGCATGTTGCCGAGATGCAGGCCCGCGACGGTGGTAACCGGGATCAGCGCATTGCGTAGCCCGTGGCGGAACTGCAGCAGCAGCGGATGCAGACCCTTGGCGGCAGCGGTTCGCATATAGTCCTGCCGCAGCACTTCCAGCATGGAGGCACGGGTGAGGCGGGCATAGATGGCGACAAAAAAGGCTGCGAGTGAACAGGCCGGCAGGACGAGGTGTTGCAGTCGGTCGACGAGCCAATGCCATCCTTCGAGCGTCACGCCGATGGTTTCTGACCCGCCGGCCGGCAGAAGCTGCAGCTTGGCCGAAAATAGCACGATGATCATCAGACCGACCCAGAAATTCGGTGCCGAATAGAAGAGCAGCGAAATCGAGGTCAGCATCCTGTCGGGCCAGCGGCCGGCGAAGACGGCCATGACCCAGCCGACGAGGATGCCCGTCGTCAGTGCGATTACGAAGGCCGTCAGCATCAGGATGAGCGTACTCGGCAGGCGTTCGACGATCAGGTTGAAGACGGGCGAGCTGTAGTTGATCGATTGCCCGAAGTTGAGCGTCAGAACATTGCCGAAATAGCGGAGGAGTTGGACGGGAAGCGGCGCGTTGAGGCCATAGGCTTCACGCATCGCCTCCATCGTCTCCTTGCTGGCCGAACCGGATATGCCGGCCAGCGCGTCGACGGCGTCGCCAGGCATCATGTGCAGGAAAAAGAAGCTCAGGAGAACGATGCCGATCATGGTCGGTATCGCCTGGAGGAGGGTGCGTCTGACGGCGGGCAAAAACATGGCTCAGGCCTCCACCGGGCTTCTGGCGAGTGCCTCCTCCAGAAAATCCAGCCGGTCCTGGCCCCAGAACGTCTGCTTGCCATAAAGATAAGTGGGAGAGCCGAAGACGCCGCGCATTGTGGCGAGGGCGATGTTCTTCTGGAAGGCGGCCGGCACGTCCGGCGCCTCTTCGGCCGCGACCAGCGCCGCTCCGTCATAACCAGCCTTGCTGGCAACCGCGGCGCGGACGGCCGGATCGCCGATGTCCTCACCATAGCCCCAGAAGGCCTTCTGGAGAGCAATGGCGAGCGCAAGCGTCGGCTTGCCGGCTAGTTCGGCGGCGATGACGATGCGATAGGCCGGCGCTGCATCCTTCAGGCCTGCCCGGTCCTTGAGCTTCAGAGGGACGCCGAGCCTTTTCGCCCAACGGGAGAGATCCTCGAAAACGTATTTCTGCCTGACCGGCGGCTTTTCCCTGAGGGTGATCCAGCCGTTCTCGGAGATGTTGGCGATGAGAAAGGGCCTGATTCCGACACCCGCTTTCTGGCAGATCGAGACAAGCCTTTCGGCGCCCAGATAGGCCCAGGGGGAGGTGATGGAAAAATAGTATTCGATGTTGCCCGACATCCCGTTCCTCGATCGCTGCATCTGTTCCCGTTATCCCCTCGAAGGGGTATTTTTGTGCGATGCAGGATGAAGAGGAAGATGCCGATCCCGCCCTGCAGCATGAGCGGATGTTAACAGTAGATCTTCAAAACGGCCAAGCGTCGCAGGCACTTTCGAGCCTTCGCTGCTGCAATAGACTATTTCATTATTGCCGCTACTCAGTCGCGGCTTACCGTGCAACGCTGCGGAAATATTGCATTGCGAAAGCGGCCTCATAGTCCGCTGACAGTCCCGGGTCAAGCCCGCGGTAACATCATCCGACGTCTTTACGATCATACGACAGAAGAAGGGGAATATCGCGTGAGCAAGCTGGTCAATCTCAGAATGTCAGCCGATGTTGGAGGCACTTTCACGGATGTGGTGCTGGAGGGCGCCAATAAGCGCTGGACTACGAAGGTCCTCACCACGCCATCCGCGCCGGAAGAGGGTGTCCTGCGCGGCATCACTGAAATCCTGCAGATGTCCGGCAACGAGATTGGCAATGTAGAAGCCTTCGTGCACGGCACGACGCTCGCCACCAACGCCATCATCGAACGGCGTGGCGCCAGGACCGCGCTGATCGGCACCGACGGTTTCCGCGATATCCTCGAGATCGGTACCGAGAGCCGTTACGATCAGTACGAGCTTGCGCTCGTGAGGCCGGCGCCGCTGGTCGCCCGTCCGTTGCGCTTGACCGTTCGAGGTCGCGTGGATGCACGCGGGATGGAGCTACGTCCGCTCGACGAAGTACAGCTTCTGGATATTGCTGCCGAGTTGAAGGCGAAGGATATCCAGAGCGTCGCGATCGCGTTCATGCACAGCTATATGAACCCGGCTCACGAGGTTCGGGCGCGGGAGCTGCTTCACGCTGCCGTGCCCGGGCTCTACATCTCGCTGTCCTGCGAGGTCTGCCCCGAGATCCGCGAGTTCGAGCGCACCTCCACCACCGTTGCCAACGCCTATGTGAAACCGCTCATGGACGGTTATCTGGCCCGCATGGAAAGCCGGCTGGAAGCCATGGGCTTCAAGGGCGTGCTGAGCCTAATGACGTCGGGCGGCGGATTGACCTCGGTCGATACGGCGCGCGCCTTTCCCGTGCGGCTGGTGGAATCCGGACCGGCCGGCGGAGCAATCTTTGCCTCGCAGATCGCGGCCCGGCTCGGTGAAAAGCAGGTTATCGCCTTTGACATGGGCGGCACGACCGCCAAGGTCAGCCTGATCGAAAACTACGAGTCGGAAAGCTCGCGCTTCTTCGAAGTCGACCGCGCGGCCCGCTTCCTCAAGGGATCGGGCCTTCCGCTGCGCATCCCGGTCATCGAGATGGTCGAGATCGGGGCGGGTGGTGGTTCGCTAGCACGCATCGATACCCTGCAGCGCGTGACCGTCGGTCCGGAAAGCGCCTCCTCGGTGCCAGGCCCGGCCTGCTATGGCGGCGGCGGTACGACGCCGGCGGTGACCGACTCCGACGTAGCACTCGGCCTCATCGATCCTGCGGCTTTTGCAGGTGGCTCGATCAAGCTCCGTCCCGATCTCTCCCTTGAAGCGCTTGATACCCAGATCGGCAAGCCACTCGGCCTCAGTCCGGAAATGGCGGCTTACGCCGTTTATGAGATGGTCTGCGAGAACATGGCGAGCGCAGCCCGCGCCCACACCGTCGAGCGCGGCGTTGTCGCCAACAGGCATACGATGATCGCCTTCGGCGGCGCGGCCCCCCTGCATGTCGCCCGCGTGGCGGAGAAGATCGGCGCACCCCGGGTCATCATTCCCGCCAATGCCGGTGTCGGTTCGGCGGTCGGTTTCCTGGCCGCGCCGGTCTCCTACGAGATCGTAAAGACGAAATACATGCGGCTCGATGCATTCGATCACGAAGGCGCAAGCGAGCTGCTCGCCACGACATCCGCCGAGATCATGGCGTGGGTCGCTCCGGCCGCCCAAGGCAAGCTGATCGAGGAGAAGCGCGTCGCCTTCATGCGATATGTCGGCCAGGGGCATGAAATTCCCGTCGAGCTGCCGGTGCGCGATATCACCGCTGACGACGTCCCTGGTCTGCGCGCCCAGTACGAAAAGACCTACCAGCTGATGTTCAACCGCTCCATTCCGCAGGCGGCGATCGAGATCATGGCCTGGTCGGTGAACTGCTCGACACCCGCCGTCCTGCCGGAGACGATCGCGCAGATCACGCTTACCGAGGGCGAGACATCCGCCGACGTGATCCAGATCTTCGACGGCAAGGCGGAAGCCAAGGTCGACGTCAAACGCTACCGCAGGGAGGCGCTGCTTCCCGGCGTCGTCATCCCCGGCCCTGCGATCATCGTCGAGAAGGAAACAACGACCTATGTGACCGGCAGTTTCGACGCATTCATTGACGCGGCGGGCTCGATCGTCATGGATCGGAAGGGGATCGCTGCATGAACATCCAGACCCGTATCAGCCTGATCGACAAGCAGATCATGTGGAACCGCCTGCTGGCGGTGGTGGAGGAGCAGGCGCAGGTCTGTCAGCGTACGGCGTTCTCGACGATCGTTCGCGAATCCGGTGACCTTGCCGCCGGTGTCTTCGATGCCAAGGGCCGCATGCTCGCCCAGGCCGTTACCGGTACGCCGGGTCACATCAACTCCATGGCTTTGGCCGTCGGCCATGTCATCCGCACCTGGGGCCTTCATGCAATGAGGCCCGGTGACGTCTTCATTCACAACGATCCGTGGATGGGGACCGGCCATCTGAACGATATCTCGATAACCACGCCCTGCTTCAAGGGGGATCGGCTGATCGGCTTCCTCGCCTGCAATAGCCATGTGATGGACATCGGCGGGGTGATCGACAGGACGAGCTCGCGCGATGTGTTCATGGAAGGTCTCTACCTGCCGATCCTGAAGATCGTCGATGGCGGGCAAGTGGACGAAAGCCTGATGGCCATGATCCGCGCCAATACCCGCCAGCCGGTGGAGACCGTCGGCGACGTCTATTCGCTGATCAACTGCAATGCCGTCGGCTGCGAGCGTCTGCTCGAAATGATGGACGAGTTCAATCTTCGCGAACTCGACGAACTCGCCGACCACGTCATCGATACATCGCGCGAAGGTGTGCTCGCCAAGTTCCGCAAGCTGCCGAAGGGCACCTGGCATTCATCGCTGACACTCGACGGCCGCGACGATCCGGTCGTGCTGAAGGCCGCGCTGACGATCTCGGATGACGGCATCCATGTCGATTATACCGGCTCGGCGCCGATGACGAAGTATAACTTCAACGTGCCGATCTGCTATACGCTCGCCTACACGTCCTACGCGCTCGGCGTGGCGATCGTCCGGGATATCCCGAACAATGCCGGCTCGCTTGCGCCACGGACGGTTTCGGCGCCGGAGGGCTGCATCCTCAATGCGCTCAAACCCGCAGCCGTCTTCGGCCGTGCGCAGATGGGGCTGATGCTGCCCGACCTCGTCTATAATTGCCTGCGCCAGGCAATCCCCGACCAGATTCCGGCCGAGAGCACCTGCGGACTCTGGGGCATCAACGTCATGGGTCCGTGGGACAGCCCTCCCAACATCGCCAACCGCTATCTTACCCAGGTGATGACGACCGGCGGCATGGGCGCGCTTCCCTATCGTGACGGCATGTCGGCGACCGGCTTTCCCTCGGGCGTCCGCGGTGGGCCGATCGAGATCTTCGAATCCATGACGACGCTCGTCGTCTGGAAGAAGGAATTCCGCCAGGACAGCGGCGGCGCCGGCAAGTTCCGTGGTGGTCTTGGCCAGGCGATCGAGATGGAGAACATTATTCCCGAGAGCTTCCAGTATTTCACCGGCTACGAGCGGGTGGACCATCCGGCGAAGGGGGCTGCAGGCGGCGGCAACGGCGCGCCGGGTCGGCTGCGGCTTGAGACCGGCGAGTTCCTGCCCGGCAAAGGTTGCTCCGAGATTCCGGCCGGCGTGCGGATCGCCGTCAGTTCACCTGGCGGCGGCGGCGTCGGCAATCCGAAGAAACGCGACCGGGTAATGGTCTCCCGCGACGTCGAATACGGGCTGATCTCCAGCGAAATCGCCCGCGACCTCTACGGATATGTCGCCTGAGACAGAGGCAAGGCGGTGGCTGCCTTACGGCCATGGCCTCAATCGACCGAAGCGGAGCAAAATCATCATGTTGAACAAGGTGTCAGTCAAACCGTCGATCAGCTTGATCGACAAGCAGATCATGTGGAACCGGCTGCTGGCGGTGGTGGAGGAGCAGGCGCAGGTCTGTCAGCGTACGGCGTTCTCGACGATCGTTCGCGAATCCGGTGACCTTGCCGCCGGCGTCTTCGACGCCAAGGGCCGCATGCTCGCCCAGGCCGTTACCGGTACGCCGGGTCACATCAATTCCATGGCGCTGGCCGTCGGACACGTGATCGATGCCTACCCACTGCACACGATGAGCCCGGGTGACGTCTTCATTCACAACGATCCGTGGATGGGGACCGGCCATCTGAACGATATCTCGATAACCACGCCCTGCTTCAAGGGGGACAGGCTGATCGGCTTCCTTGCCTGCAACAGCCATATCCTCGATATCGGCGGTCTCAACGACTGGGCGTCGTCGACTGACGTCTTCATGGAAGGCATCTATCTGCCGATCCTGAAGATCGTCGATGGCGGGCGCATGAATGAGCCGCTGATGGCGGTGATCCGGGCTAATACCCGCCAGCCGGTGGAGACAGTCGGCGACGTCTATTCGCTGATCAACTGCAATGCCGTCGGCTGCGAGCGGCTGCTGGAGATGATGGAGGAGTTCGAGCTGACGGAGCTCGACGAACTCGCCGACCACGTCATCGATACATCGCGCGAAGGTGTGCTCGCCAAGATACGCAAGTTGCCGAAGGGTACGTGGCATTCGTCGCTGACGCTCGACGGGCAGGGCGGCGAAGCGATCACGCTCAAAGCGGCATTGACGATTTCCGACGACGGCATCCATGTCGATTATACCGGCTCGGCGCCGATGACGAAGTATAACTTCAACGTGCCGATCTGCTACACGATGGCCTATACGTCCTACGCGCTGGGCGTCTCGATCGTCCGCGACATTCCGAACAATGCAGGCTCGCTTGCGCCACGGACGGTTTCGGCGCCGGAGGGCTGCATCCTCAATGCGCTCAAACCCGCAGCCGTCGTCTCACGTCACCTGATGGGCCTGATGCTTCCGGACCTCGTGTTTGGGGCGCTGCGCCAGGCTATGCCGGACTTGATCCCGGCTGAAGGTGCCGGGGTGCTCTGGAACCTCCGGGTGATCGGTCCCTGGAAGAGCCCGCCGGTCTTTGGCGACACTTTCATGGCCGGCGTCGTGACGACCGGCGGCATGGGCGCGCTTCCGTATCGCGACGGGATGTCGGCCACCGGCTTTCCCTCCGGCGTTCGCGGCGGGCCGGTGGAGATCTGGGAGTCCATGTCGACGGCGGTCGTCTGGCGCAAGGAATTTTGGCGGGACAGCGGCGGTGCCGGCCAGTTTCGCGGCGGTCTTGGCCAGGCAATCGAGATCGAAAACATCATACCCGAAACCCTGTCCTTCGGCTGCTCTTTCGAACGCATCCAGTATCCGGCGCTTGGAGCTTTCGGCGGGAGCCCCGGCGCGGCGGGCCGGGTGATGCTGTCGAACGGTGTCATCCTCGGCGGCAAGGGGATCCACGCGGTGGAGCCAGGGCTGCGCGTGCTCGTCAGTTCCCCCGGCGGTGGCGGGGTGGGCGATCCCACAAAACGCGATCCGGCGCTGATACGCCAGGACCTCGAAAACGAACTCATCTCACCGGCGGCGGCGCGGGAGATCTACCGCTACTACGCATGACAACAGCGGGCAAAGAACCCGCAAAAACCCAACAGAGGGTGCCGCCGGGGCACAGAAAGGAACAACGATATGGCAATGAACGATCGCGGCATTTCTCGCCGGGCCGTACTCGCCGGCATGGGCGCACTGCCTGCGGCCGGCATGCTGGGGCCACTGCTCGGGCCTGACGTCGCCATGGCGCAGGTGCAGAAGGACGTGGTGACGATGGTTGGCGCAACGGAGGCGCCAGCGCTTCTGTCGTTCGTCAATACGTCCAGTCTCATCTGGTCCGCCCGTACGACCGAGGGGCTCTTGGAATTCGACTACAAGCTCAATCCGTCGCCGCTTCTCGCGACCGAGTGGAAGGTTTCGGATGACGGGCTGACCTATACGTTCAAGCTCCGCCAAGGCGTCAAATGGCATGACGGCCAAGATTTTTCTGCCAAGGACGTGGTCTTTTCCATCAATACGTCAAAGCAGTTCCACTCGCGCAACCGCTCCACGTTCGCGCAGATCACCAAGATCGACGCTCCAGATGATTACACCGTCATCCTGAATCTCGCCAAGCCGACGCCGTTCCTCCTGAAGGCGATGTCCTCCATGGAGACGCCGATCGTTCCGAGCCATCTCTACAAGGAAGGCCAGGACGTGCTGACCCATCCGAACAATACCGCGCCGATCGGTACCGGACCGTTCATCTTCAAGGAATGGGTGCGCGGCAGCCACGTCCTCTGGGAAGCCAATCCGAATTACTGGAACAAGGACCTGCCGAAGGTGAAGAAGCTGGTCGCCAAGACCATTCTCGATCCGTCAGCGCGCGTCATCGCCTTCGAGACCGGCGACGTAGATATCGGATACCGTACGCCGGTGCCGTTCCGTGACGTCGACACGCTCCAGAAGATGAAGCATATCGCCTTCGACCCAAAGGGTTACGAATACGATCCGCCGAACATCATCATCGTCGAGACCAACCTTCGCGACCCGACCCTTTCCAACATCAAGGTGCGGCAGGCGCTCGCCCATTGCATCGATCGCGACGCGATCAGCCGCGTCGTGTTCTACAAGTATGCGACGCCGTCGGCTTCGCCCGTCGTGCCCTACCACAAGGACTTCCATCTCGCCGAGCCGAGCCCCTATGCCTACGATATCAAGGCGGCCGAAAAGCTGCTCGACGAGGCCGGTTTCCCGAAGAAGGGCACTGCTCCACGCCTAACGCTGTCGATGGAATATGTCGGCGACGACCAGCGCATTCTCGGCGAATTCCTGCGCGCCGCGATGAGCCGCGCCGGTATCGCCATCGAGTTGCGCGGCCAGGACATGGGTACGCTGATCTCCCGCGTCTATCGCGACCGGCAGTTCCAGCTTCATCTCGCCTCGATCAGCAACCTCTTCGACCCGCAGGTCGGCGTACAGCGCCTTTATTGGTCGAAGAACATCATCCAGGGCGTCGCCTTCTCGAACGGTACCGGCTACCAGAATGCCGAGGTGGACAAGCTTCTGGAGGACGCCGCGGTTTCCACCGATCAGAAGGCTCGCATCGAGATGTGGAAGCAGATCCAGCGCATCGTCATGAAGGAAGTCCCGAGTCTCCCGCTGGTGATGTCGCCGTGGCAGACGATCGCCAACAAGCGGCTCGTCGATCACACGACCAATGCCGAAGGCTTCGAAGGCAGCATGGCGCGGATGAAGATCGTCTGATCTACTGACGCCGACAGAAATGGATCGGCCGCCGGCCGGCCGATCCATGAATACGTACGGAGGCCTTGGCATGTCTGATCTCGACCGAAACCGCGCCGAGGCGCTGATGCAGGCCGCCGGCATGGACGGGCTGGCGATTTTTCAGCCGGAAGCCTTTCGATATGCGACCGAGCTCGATGCGGGCGTGGCGGCCATGTGGCGCAGGGCAGGGGCTTGCATCGCCCTCGTCCCGGCGGACAAGCGGCTGCGGACCGGGGCGGTGGCTGCTGACCACGCCGTCCAGTTCCTCGATCTTTCCACTCGCAATGTCGATGTGCTGCGGCAGCGCATCTGGATCGACTATCTCGTCCTGCCGCCGGCCCTCGGAGAAGATCCGTTCCCCGAACTTGCCCGGCAATATGCCGCTCAGGGGCTTGGCGGCGCACGGCCCGAAAGTTTCGATCGCGCCGAAGCCTTCCGATTGCTGGGTGAACTTCTGGATACGCGTGGCCTGTTGTCGGCGACGATCGGATGTGACCTGGAATTCGTCCCCGCCGCCGATTTCGCTGCACTGCAGGAGGCCCTGCCGAATGTCCGTTTCATCGACGGATCGGATGTGCTGCGGCGGCTGCGGCGGTGCTCGCGGTCACTCGCCGGCGCGGGATGCCGGACTATTGCCGCGGCCATTTCGGCCATTCGATCGGCGCAAGCTGCGGCAGCGAAGAATGGCCCTTCATTTCCGCCGGCAATAGGGAGCCTATCATGCCCGGCATGATGCTCGCCTTCGAGACGCCGTTCTACGGCCACGGCCTCGGGGCAATGATGATCGAGGATCAGGTGATGGTGACCGAGACGGGCGCCGAGGTCATCAATACAATGCCGCGCGAACTGGTAATTCTCGGGAGCTGATCTGCCTCACCACTGGACGTCACGCAGCTTTTCGACCAGGAAATCCGAGAATACGCGGGTCTTCGGTACGAGATGCTTGTTGCTGGCATAGGCGATGTAGACGGACGATTCTGGCGTGATCGTCCAGTCGGGCAGGAGCTGTACGAGCGAGCCGTTCGCGAGATTGTTTCCGCAGATGTAGCGCGCGACGATCGCAATGCCTGTGCCGCGTAGAGCGGTCTCATAGATGGCTTCCGAGCTGTCGGAGCGGAATTCGCCCGCCACCCGCACTTCTTCCGTTTCCTCGCCCCTGCTGAAAGTCCAGGTATTGCCGGCGCGTGCATAGCGGCTGAAGCAGAGGCAGTGATGGTCGGCAAGTTCGGCAGGGTGCTGCGGCATACCGTGCTGGGCGATGTAGGAAGGGGCGGTGACCAGAGCGCGGCGATTGCGGGAGATCTTGCGCACGATCAGGCTCGAATCCGACAGCGTTCCAATGCGCACCACGGCATTGTAACCCTCTTCGATGAGATTGACGAAGCGGTCGGTATAGTTCGCCTCGATCTGCACGTTCGGGTATTTCTCGATGAATTCGGCGATGATGTCGGAGAGCTGCAGCCGCCCGAAAGCGACCGGAAAACTCACGCGGAGGAGGCCGCGTGGTTCGGTATTGAAGGAGGATACCATCGCGTCCGCCTCTTCAAGGCGCATGAGGATCTCGCGACATCGCTCGAAATAGAGTTGCCCGACCTCGGTGAGGGCCACTGTCCGGGTCGTCCGTTCGAGGAGCCTCATGCCGAGCAGCGATTCCAATTTCGCCACTTTTCGACTGAGGGTTGAGGCTGACACTCCGACGAGGCTTGCCGCCTGAGCGAAATTCAACTTCTCGGCGACGACAGCGAATGCTGCGACGAGATGAATGCGCTCGATATCGAGAATGGCCTGACCCCGGCCAATGGCGTGCATGTTCATTGCGTCGTTCTCTCGCACTGGGAGGTCTGCGGGGACCTGCAACTTCATGTGACGGTAGTGTGTCATGCGAGAACGAAGGCTGACAATGGAAAAATTTCCCTGCGGACCTTCGTATGGGCGGTGGAAAGCCACTCATTTTTGCGGCATTCCCGCGCTTGCGTAAAATCATTCTACAAGTTGGTACGATCCCGCTCCCGAACCGCAGGTTTCAGGGCGCCGGATACACCATTCCGATCGAATTGCGCAAATTTTAGCTCATGGGGATTTTTGAATTTTTTTTAGTCAATCGGCATTCAGCGAAACGATTAAGTCCGCTGGAATCTACCTTAGATAAATTGGGCGGCCAATCGCACAAAAAAGGATTGCAGATTGATGCAGGCGCCGGGAGCATTCGTGCAAATATGCAATAAACCCATTCGGTTCGCCCCGTATCGCAGATGGTCTCCAGCAAGGATACTGCCCCACGCCGGAGACGTTTCGGCATGTCGGAAGCGGGCGATTGGTCCTGCGGGTTCCCAGCATGAGTGAGAAGACAGAATGAGCGTTGCAGTCGCTGAACTCGATGCCCGGCCGAAATTTCCCGTGTCGGTCTTTCTACTTACGATTGCTCAAGGGCTTGCCGGCGCGATCCCGCCCATCATGGTCTCGGTCGGCGGCATGGTGGGGCAGACGCTGACCGCCAACGAGCTGCTCGTCACCCTGCCGATCAGCATGTTCATGATCGGCACCTGCACAGCCACGATCCCGGTCGCCATGCTGATCCGCCTGCTAGGCCGCAAGCCTGTCTATTGTATCGGTGCACTGGTCTCGATGATCGGCGGGCTGACCTGCACGCTCGGAGTGCTGCAGAACTCGTTCCTGTTGTTCTGTCTGGGCGCCTTCCTTTTCGGGCTGAACATCGCCTGCGTGCAGAGCTATCGTTTCGCCGCGACGCTGCTGGTGCCCGAGACGATGCGGCCGCGGGCCATCTCCTTCGTGCTGGCCGGCGGTCTCGTTTCGGCCGTTGTCGGCCCGCAGATCGTCGTCTGGACCAGCAACGTGGTGATCGGTGCGCCTTTCGCTCTGAGTTTCTTGTGTCAGGCGCTGCTGGCGCTCTCGACTCTGCCGGCGCTTCTGCTGCTGCGCTTTCCGGCCATGTCCACTCCGCTGAGGAAGGGGGCTGTAACATCCGCACCCCCATCGGATGCGAAGGTCTCGCTGAAAGATTATGTTCTGGCGGTGATCTGCGGTGCGGTTTCCTATGCATCGATGAGTTTTACCATGACCGCTTCGCCGCTGGCGATCATCGCCTGCGGCTTCAGCGTCGACGATGCGGCGCATGGCATCCAGTGGCACATCCTCGGCATGTTCGCGCCGAGCTTCGTCACCGGCCGGCTGATCGAGCGCTTCGGCCATCAGAACGTCATGCTGTTCGGCATCGCTCTCGTTGCAGTCGGTGCGGTCATCGCACTGTCCGGTCAGGAGCTTGCGCATTTCTGGGCGACCCTGATCTTGCTCGGAGTTGGCTGGAATTTCAGTTTCACCGGCTCGTCGGTGATGATCGCTCGCAGTGCCGTCGGCCCCAGGGCGGTTCTGTTACAGGGGATCGCCGATTTCTCGATCTTCGCCTTCGTGGCGATCTCGTCGCTCTCCGCCGGGGCGCTGATCCACCTTGCCGGCTGGAGTATGATCAATTGGATTGTGGTAATCGCTACTGGTCTAACAGCGCTCCCTTTTCTCTACCAGGCAACAACGAAGCGCAATCGTACGGTGCGCGGATAATCAAGCCACCATGGTAGCTGATCGAGGCGATAGTCGACCGGCTCGAAACCGGACGAAGCTTCTTGTCCAGTCGCCAACGGGCTATAGCCCGATCAGTCTGGCTGCGTTGGATGAGGTCATTTGGCGTGTCTCCTCGAACGTGAAACCGCTGTCCAGGCAAAGCTTGATGACCGAGCGGAAACCTTCTACCGGGCGCGGATTGGTCGGCTGTCCGAGATCTGAGCCGAGGATGGTGTGGTCCAGGCCGCCGGCTTCCACATAGTCACGCAGTTCCTCGGCGGGGAACTGGCGCGACGGACAATCGATCAGCATGCAGGCGCAGTGTTCCAGATGGACGTCCATCGATGCGAGTTCGCGCAGGTCTGACAGGTTGGCATCGATCCAGAAGGTCGGGTGCGAAACGAGCATGCGATTTACGCCGCGCTGCTTTGCTTCCGTGAACAGCGGGTACATTTCGCTGACATGCAGGTGGCCGCCGCAGAGTACCGCGTCGTGTTCGGCGATCAGGTCGATGATTTCCTTGACCTCGTCGCGGAGAATGCCGTTGACGGTCAGAACGCTGAGGCCCTCCGGCGACAGCATGCCGAGCTTGCCGGCCAGATTGTAATAATGCGCGATGCGCAAATGGTTCGTGGACGAGAGCGTCGGCATCCAGACCAGCCGCGCGCCCATGTCAAGCCCTGCTTTGACGGCTTTCGGATTGAGGCCGCCGAGCGCGTTGTTCAACGGCACGCCGGAAAGGATTTCAAGTCCACTGCCGGCCGGCCGGTGGCGCTTGATGAGTTCCAGCACTGGTGTCGCCGAATAGAAATGGTCCTTGATCAGGATGGCGCGCATGCCAGCTGCTTCCGCCTCGGCGATCTCTTCGGCATGGTTGATCTTGCGGCCCATGACAGAGGGGCCGCTATGGCAATGCAGATCCACCGCGCCGCGCAGCAAAGCATCGACGGCTTGATCGTTATTGGTATGGTGGAGCAACATCGGCCGAAACCCTTGCGAGACGATTGGCTTTTTCCACGCTGTGGGGGATGCGGTTCGGCGTCCATGGATTGCGAAAACCTATTTCAAGGGTTGAAACAGCTGACCTGTCGCCATGGCCGAGCCCAAGGTTTCGATTATGATCCCTAGTCGACCGAGACAAGAAGCGTCAGCGCCGCCGCGGTTGAGGGAGGAGAAACAAACAATGCACAAGATACTGACATCCATCGGTATTGCCTTGCTGGCCTTTACCAGCGTCGGCGCCACGAGTAGTACGAGCCTCGCGGGTGAATGGCCTAAGGACAAGCCGATTACCTTGGTTCACGCTTTCGCGGCCGGCAGCGACTACCTGGCACGTCTGATTGCTGCGGCGCTCGAAAAGGGCATCGGGCAAACCGTCATAGTCGAAAACAAGCCGGGTGCCGGTGGTGCGATCGGTACGGGTTACGTGGCCCGCCAGAAGCCGGACGGTTATACGCTGGTGACCGCTTATCCGGGACCTGCGGCGAATTTCACCAACACGATGCCGGGCCTGAACTATAAGCCCCTCACCGATTTCGAGCACGTCATCCAGTTTTCCGTGGGTGACATGGTGCTGGTGGCCCGTAAAGACTTTCCGGCCAACAATCTCAGCGAACTGATCGCCTATGCCAAGGAGCATCCCTCGCAGGTGAGCGCCGGTAACAATGGCATCGGCTCCTACGGCCATATGATCGAGGCAGCGATCATGGACATGGTTGGCATCGACATCAAGCTCGTCAGCTACAAGGGCAGCCCGCCTATCGTGACCGACATGCTGTCGGCGAGCTTGGATCTTTCCGTCGATTATCTCGGCGACGCCTATATCAAACATATCGAGGCCGGCAGCCTCAAGCCGATCGCCGTCATCTCCGCCAAGCGGGCGAAAATCCTGCCGAACACGCCGACGCTCAAGGAAGCGGGGCTCGATCTGGTGGCCGTGCCGTGGGGTGGCATCATGGCGCCGAAAGGCACTCCGCCGGCTGTCGTCAAGAAGATCAATGAAGTGCTGACCGAATATCTGAAGTCGGACGATGCAATCCAGAAATTCGCCGTCGCTGGTCAGGTCGCGGCGCCTACGACGCCGGAAGAGTTCCACAAGATCGTCGTCGACGAAGAGGCGC
Organism: Neorhizobium phenanthreniclasticum; assembly: GCF_040066075.1. NCBI lineage: Bacteria > Pseudomonadati > Pseudomonadota > Alphaproteobacteria > Hyphomicrobiales > Rhizobiaceae > Neorhizobium > Neorhizobium phenanthreniclasticum. The sequence continues at coordinate 77,143 of NZ_JBEAAL010000014.1, read as the reverse complement.
TGTGGCGGAATATCATCGCCAAGTACGATATCCGCAGCAAGTAACTCCGCTCCCTCTTCGGGGAGCGAGAATGACGGCCCTAGCCAAATTCCAAAATCCGGGAGCGTATCCGATGTCGAGTGGCGTCCTAGCCCGATCGCATGAGCCCCCCGGCCATCTGACCGGCTGGCTTTCCGGATCGGTTGACATGGCCTGTGATCTCGAGGGCCTGCTGCACCCGGATACCGGTCTGGATTCGATCGAAATCGGTGCCCAGGCGCTGGAGTTGGGAATAAGGGCCGTGGTGCTGCAGGCCCATGATTACTGCACTGCGCCGGTTGCGGCCTATCTGGCGGATGCCGATTTCAAGGACACGCCTATCGCCTTGTTCGGCAGCGTTGCGCTGAACACGACAGTCGGCGGCCTAAATGTCTATGCCGTCGAACACACGCTGATGCTGGCCGGCAAGGTGGTTCACATGCCGACGCTCTCGGCGGAGAATTTCCTGAGGAGCCAGCGTTGGCCTTCCCGCCTGCCGGTAGGGTTCGATGGCGCCGAGCCCGCGCTCAGTGTGGTGAGTGCACGTGGCAGGGTGCTGCCTGAGCTCAAGGAGCTCTTGGAGGTTATCGCGACAAGGGATGGCGTCCTCGGGGCGGGATTCTTGCATACAAGCGAATTGCTCGCGCTGTTCGAGGCGGCGAAGGTATGCGGCGTGACTCGGCTACTGGTGTCAGACCCGGTGCGCAATAATGGAGCTCGACCGGGAGATGTGGATAGGATGCTGCGGCAGGGCGCTTACATCATGATCTCGGCGAGTAGCCAGGGGCGCGACCGCATGCTGGCTGCCAGCCTTGCCCGGACGCATCCCGAACGGCTGATTCTCGGCCTGCATTCCGCTGAAGCTTCCGGCTCATTGCGAAGCCATTACATCGCCGCTTTGCGGGGGTGGCTGGAGCTTGGTCTCGACGAAGGAGAAATCCGGCGGGCGATCGGTGACAATCCGCGCCGGCTGCTTGGTCTGGAAGAACGAATAATGCATGGGACGCATTTGCATGCCTGATACCGATAATGAACCGCCGCTGGTAGACGCGCATTTTCACATCTACACGACGGACCTGCCGCTGGCGCCAAATGCCTGGCACAAGCCCCCGGAAGATGCAGGCGTCGAGAAACTGATCGGGCTGCTGGACGAGCATGGCATAGCGCTCGGGGTCGTTGCAGCTGCCAGTCTGCATGGCGAATACAACGATTATGTTCGCGATGCGCTGCGCAGATATCGCCGCCTGAGGGCGACGGCCATCGTCTCTCCGTCGATCAGCGTCTATGAGCTGGAGCGGATGCGGGATGATGGCTTCGTGGGTATCAGGCTGATGTGGCGGACGCTCAGCGAGGCGCCGGACATTGCATCGCCGGACTATCGCCGGCTGTTGCGGCGGGTGGCCGATCTCGGCTGGCATGTCCACCTGATCGAGCGGGCGGACCGCCTGCCGGCGATGATGCGGGAGATCGAGGCGGCCGGCGCGCGGATGGTTATCGACCATATGGGCATGCCGGAAGCGGGAAAAGGCGTGGACGATCCCGGCTTCCGGCTGGTGCTTGAGGCGATCGACCGGGGCAGGACCTGGGTCAAGCTCTCGGCCGGCTACCGGTTCAAACCGCCTTCGGCGGCGGCGGACTGCGCCGGGGAGTTGATCAAGCGGACGGGCGGAGAACGGCTTGTCTGGGCGAGCGACTGGCCATTCGCGGCCTATGAGAACCGCGTCACCTATGGCGAGACCATGGCGGCGCTTTCCGAATGGGTGCCGGATCCTGCCATGCGGCGGCGTATCGGCGGGCGCAACGCACTTGAACTCTATTGCATGTAACGGCTGGAACCGGAAATGAATGCACTTGCAGAAGTGGCCGCCAAGGCAGAAGTCCTGTCCCTCGTCACCGAATACTGGAACGAGGTCGACACCAATTGGGGTGCACGTGCCCATATGATGTTTGCCGAGGATGGCGTGTTCGGTTCCGGCCCTTCCGCCTTTGTTGGCCGCGAACAGATCAAGGCCTTTTACGACTGGCGCCGTGGTCGCGGGGATCGCGTCGCGCGTCATCTTATCAACAATCCGATGGTTTCGATCGAAAGTGCGGACCGGGCGACGATCAAATATATCATGACGATCTATGCGGTAGACGGCGTGCCGGTGCTGCCGGTCAATGCCCCGAACAGCATTTCGGAGGTTCTCGAAGTGCTGGTGCGCGGTGCGGAAGGCTGGAAGATCCGGTCGAAGACCTTCACTCATCTGTTCAAGGGCAACGAGCCGACGACGACCATGCCGGCGCATGTGCGGCAAAGCCTGTTGTCAGAGCCGGTTCGAGAGGATCAAAGCTAGTATCCGCATAGACGATCGAAATGCCGTTGAGGAGGAGAACAGCATGAGTATCGAGACGAGAAAGCCGCAGGAGCGCGCGCTCAGTCGCCGGAATGTCACCTTTACCGCTATTTTCGTGTGTTTCAGCGTGGTCGTCGGCATCTACGCCTATCGTACGCTCAGTATCGGTACGGCGGCGGAAATGGGCGCCGGTTTCTTTCCGGTCATGCTGTCGATCGTTCTGGGATTCCTGGCTTTGGCAGTTGCCTTCACGCCGATCTCGGCAGGCGCTCAGCCTCTGCGCTTCGCCTCCATCAAATCCTCGGTATTGGTTCTCGGTGCCCCGCTCATCTTCGCGGTGACGATCCAATCGCTGGGTCTCGTCGCGGCGGTCGCTCTAACGATCTTCTTCTCCAGCTTTGCCAGCCGTTTCGCCACGCTTCGCCAATCGCTCCTGTTGGCCGTGGGTTTCACCGTATTCTGCGTCGCGGTGTTCCATTTCCTCCTGAACCTGCCAATCCCCCTTTGGGGCGACCTGATTACGGGTTAGAAAAGCCATGGATATCTTTGCCAATCTCGCGCTCGGTTTCGGGGCGGTTCTCGAACCTTCAAACCTGATGTTCTGCTTCATCGGCTGTCTGCTAGGTACCGCCGTCGGCGTGCTACCGGGCATCGGGCCGCTAGGCACGATCGCCATCCTCCTGCCGGTTACCTTCGGTTTTGCGCCGGAGGCCTCGATGATCATGCTGGCCGGCATCTACTACGGCGCCCAATATGGTGGCTCGACCACGGCGATTCTCATCAACCTGCCGGGCGAGGCGACATCCGCGGTCACCGCCATCGACGGTTACCAGATGGCGCGCCAGGGCAGGGCGGGTGCAGCACTCGCCATTGCCGCGCTCGGCTCTTTCTTCGCCGGCTGTGTCGCCACGTTGGTTATCGCGATTTTCGCCGTGCCGCTCACCTCGCTCGCCCTCAGTTTCGGACCATCGGACTATTTCGCGCTGATGGTGCTCGGCGTCGTGGCCTCGATCGCGCTGGCACATGGCTCGGTGTTGAAGGGGCTGGTGATGATCGTGCTTGGGCTGCTGCTCGGCTGTGTGGGGACGGATGTCTATACGGGCAGCATGCGTCTGACGCTCGGTACGCTCGATCTCGCTGACGGCATTCCGATCATCGCCTTCGGTTCGGGCGTTTATGCGCTCGCCGAAATCCTGCGCGGCCTTGAGGACGAAAAGGAGCAGGAGCGGGAAGTGCTGACCACGCGCGTTACCGGCCTTATGCTCACCTGGGGGGAGATCAAGGAATCGGCGGGGCCGATCCTGCGCGGCACGGGGCTCGGCTCGATCCTCGGCATCCTGCCGGGGGGCGGCGCCATGCTGTCCTCCTTCACCTCCTATGCCTTGGAAAAGAAACTCTCGCGCCATCCGGAACGCTTCGGCCATGGTGCGATTGGTGGCGTTGCAGGTCCGGAATCGGCCAACAACGCCGGCGCCCAGAGTTCCTTCATTCCCATGCTGACGCTCGGCATTCCCTCCAATGCCATCATGGCACTGATGATCGGGGCGCTTATGCTGCAGGGCGTGGCGCCCGGCCCCAGCCTCGTCAACGAGAAGCCTGTACTGTTCTGGGGCGTTATCGTCTCGATGTGGATCGGCAATCTGATGCTCGTTATCCTCAACCTGCCGCTTGTCGGGCTGTGGGTGAAGCTGCTCTCCGTTCGCAATCATCTCCTGTTCCCGGCCATCATCGGGTTCTCGGCGATCGGCGTCTACAGCGTCGGCAACAATCCGTTCGACCTCGTGGTGATGGCGGTGTTCGGCGTGGTCGGCTACGGGCTCACAAAGCTCGATTGCGAACCTGCGCCATTGCTTCTCGGCTTCGTTCTGGGGCCAATGCTGGAGGAATACCTGCGCCGCGCCATGCTGCTGGCGGATGGCAATCCACTTGCCTTCTTCCATCGGCCGATCACTGCGGGCCTGCTCATTGTCTCGGCAGTGACGCTCTTCGCCGTGCTGTTCCCGGCGATCCGCAATCGCCGCAAGGTGGTGTTCGCGGAAGAGGACTGATCGTCGCTCGATCGGTGCCCGATGGCACCGACTGTATTTCATGGTTTGAAATCGCCGGGTGGCGAAGGTGGACCTCCCACCATCCGGCGCTCTAACTCATCGGGACCGATGAAACAATGAGGCGGCCGCTGTCGCCTGCCACTCACTCCCGATGTTCTACAGGTGAAACTTGCATCATCCGCCGAGTTTCCGCTTCCGCCGGCTGCGCCCATGAGCACCGCCAAGGTTGGGCGTTACAATCCGCTGCTTGCCCTGAAGGACCTCCATTACCGCCGTTTCGCGATCGGCAGCATCGTCTCCGTTCTCGGCATGTGGATGCAGAAGATCGGCGTCGCCTGGCTTGCCTGGGAGCTCAGCAAGTCGCCTTTCTGGCTCGGGCTGATCGCCGCGGCCGACATGCTGCCGTCGATCTTTCTCAGCAGCTTCGCCGGCTCGCTTGCGGATGCGCATGACAAGATCAAGGTTCTGCGTTCTGCTCAGTCGGTCGCCATCATGCAATCCGTGGCGCTTGCCTTTCTCTCTTGGTTCGGGCTGACCACCGTCGAGGTGCTGTTCGCGCTAACCTTGGTGCTGGGGGTATCCAGCAGTCTGGAGCAGCCGGCGCGGCTGTCGCTGATCCGGGAAATCGTGCCGCCCGATTATCTGCATGCGGCGGTCGCGCTGAATGCGCTGAGTTTCAATCTGGCTCGCTTCGTCGGCCCAATCATAGCGGGCGTGCTGATCAGCGAGATCAATGTCGGCGTTACTTTTGCCGCAAGCGCCGTGGCGATCGCCTTCTTTTCCTATGCGCTTGCGGTGATCCAGGTGCAGAAGGTGGCCGATAGGCCGGCCGATCCCGTCCAAAAAGCCGGTACGACCGATGGGTTCCGGTATGTGCTCGGCAACAGAAGCCTGCTTGCCACGCTGGGGCTGATGGGGATGACCGGCATCAGCGTCAACGGGATCCTGCAGATGCTGCCGGCCGTCTCCGACGCCTTGTTTGCCAGAGGTATTGACGGTTTTGTCGGGCTGATGGCGGCCTCGGCCTTCGGTTCGATCGTATCGGGCACGATCACGCTTGCGCGGCCGCCGAGCGCGCAAGGGGCGCTTAGCATCGCGCTTGCCGCACTTTGCGCCACGGCCGCGCTCGCCGTGTTGGCGCTGACGCCGAGCTTCCATTTCGCCCTCGTCGCGATCTTCTGCATGTCCTTCGCCAACATGTATGCGGGGATCGGCGGGCAGGCCCTGCTGCAGCTTGAAAGCGAACCGGGTAAGCTCGGGCGGGTGATGGGCATCTACAGCATGATCATCCGCGGCGGCCCGGCTGTCGGGAGTTTTTTCATCGGAGCGGCGGCCACATTCGTCGGCATGGTCATCCCTGTCGTCGGCGTCGCCGCGCTTGCCGCCTGCTATTCCGGCCTCATCGCGCTCGCCTTTCGCCAGCGCCGATCTTGATCTTCCTCATTTCATTCCTTGAAATGTGAGAAGAAGCCTCTGGCTTCGCCGATGGGGTGGGGCTACCTTTCATGTGAGCATTGGTTGGAGGACTGGTGCAAAAGAATTCTGGGAGGAGTTCTGAATGTTTGACAGCGAGTTGAAGGAGAGGCCGGCCAAATATTCCCAGCTACCGAAATACAACGATCTTCACTGTAGGGCGAATTCATTGCGTGGTAGCGTCGACGAACACAAGGCATCTTATGCCCCCGTCGAGTCCGCGCGCCGGGTTTTGTTGCTGTTGCAGGCGCTGAATGCGCAGCGTATAGCGACCATCGGTTCGCTGCATCAGGTGACGGGTCTATCCAAATCGACAATCGTGCGGATGCTGGAGACGCTGATCAGCGAAGGTTACGTGGTGCGCGACAATTTCGTCGGCGGCTATAGCGTCACCTCCAAGGTCGTCTCGCTCGCCTCCGGTTTCAGTGGCGCTCCATTGCTGATCGAGGCGGCGCGGTCGCGGGCGGTGGCGCTGACCAACAATATCAAGTGGCCCGTCAGCCTTGGGACGTTGCGCGACGCTCATATCCTGGTGAGCTTCACCACCGCGCCTATCAGCCCTTGGGCCTATCCGTTTCCCGTGCTGCACCGGTTCCTCGATCTGGAGCTGACGGCGATGGGACAGTGCTACCTGGCCTTCTGCGACGACGATGAGCGGGCACTGCTTCTCAACGCGCTCACCCAGCAGCGCCGCGAGCAGGGCAGGCCTTTCGATGCGGCGCGCGTGCTGCGCGATCTGAGGGCCACCCGCAAGCGCGGTTATGCCCGGGTCGGTGGGCCGCGCCGGGTCTTCGATTTCGTCGCCGTTCCGATCCTGGACGGGCAGCGCTGCTCGGCCTGTATGGGGGTCGGTTTCTATCGCACGGCGGTTCCGTCGGATCGCATTTTGGAAAGCGTCATACAGCCGATGGTCGAGGCCGCATCCGCAATCCAGGTGGATATGCGCAGCCTGCACGGCACCAGCTACTGAGCCAACATCAACCGATATCTGCCGAACGATGCTCGATCAAGGGCAGGCTCGGCCATGGCCACGTGCCTCCAACTTGAGGAAAATCACATGAAACGTAAGGTGATATTAACATGTGCCGTCACGGGCGGCAGCGCACTGTCCAAAAACAGCCAATACGTGCCGATCACGCCGGAGCAGATCGCCAACGAGGCAATCGCCGCGGCGAAGGCCGGTGCTGCCTCGGTACATATTCATGTCCGCGACCCGCAGACCGGCGCGCCTTCGATGCAGTTCGAGCTTTACGAGGATGTGATGCAGCGCATCCGCCGCTCAGGCGTCGATTTTATCGTCAACTTGACCGCCGGACCGGGCGCGGGTTACGCGCCGACGCTGGATGAGACGGTCGTGCCGCCGGTTCGATCGCCGGGGGTTCGGACCGACCATGTTTCCCGCCTGCGGCCGGATATTTGCACGCTGGACGTTGCCACTATGAATTTTGGAGACCGAGCGATCGTCAACACGCCGCCGCATCTGATCGCGATGGCGAAGGCGATCCGGGCCGCCGGCGTGAAGCCGGAGCTCGAGGTGTTCGACATCGGCCATGTGGGTGTGGCGGTGCGGCTTCTGGAGGCGGGACACCTGCCACAGCCGTCGTTCTTCCAGTTTTGCCTCGGCATTCCGGGCGGCGCTCCGGCGACGACCGAGGCAATGCTTCTGATGCGCTCACTCATTCCGCCGGGCACGCAATGGTCGGCCTTCGGCATTTCCCGCGCTCAGATGCCCATGGTCGCACAATCGGTTATTCTCGGCGGACACTGCCGCGTCGGGCTGGAGGACAATCTGTTTCTCGAACATGGCGTCCTGTCCGAAGGCAATGTGCCGTTAGTCAAACGTGCAGTGGAAATCATCCGGGCGCTTGGAGCGGAGCCGGCGACGCCGGCCGAAACCCGCGAAATCCTCTCCCTGGAAGCGGCGAGGGCGGCTGCCTGATGAACGATCTCAATCAGGTTTCCGAGGCCGTCTTCGACCCTGCCGCGGCAGGGTGGACGAAGCGCCGCTCCAACCCGTTCTCCGAGATGATCGGGCCGTTCTGGCAAAAATACGAGGACGGCCAGTTCCTTCTCGGACTGCTCTGCACGCCCAACATGCTCAACAATGCGGGTGTGATGCATGGAGGGTGCCTTGCGACCTTCGGTGATCAGGCGATTGGAAGCACGCTTTTTGAAACGCTGTCGCGCGCGCAGGGGCCGGATGCGCCACCGGTTCGATCGGTGACCGTGCAGCTCAACGTTCAGTTCCTGGCAGCGGTGCGGCCATCCGATTTCGTGATTGGTCGTTGCCTGATCACCCGGCAGACGCGGACCCTCGTGTTTCTCCACGGTCTGGCAGAGGTGGACGGGGAGGCGGTTGCTTCGCTGCAGGCGGTGTTCAAGCTCATGAAGCCGCAGGCCTAGATAGGCTTCTCTGTTTGTATTTCAGTCGTTGAAAAGGCTAGACGCGAACACTCCCCCTGGGCCGCCAGACGCCGCAGAGTAATCAGCACAACAGAACATTCGGGGAGGATCAGGAATGCCGCGGACGGAGTTTGCAACCCGCTTCAAAGCACGTCAGCAACTGCTCGGCGCCTTCGTCAAGACACCTACGAGCCATGCCTCGGAAATCCTCGGCGGTGCGGGTTTCGATTTCGTCGTCATCGACGAGGAGCATGCACCGATCGATCGGGTCACGACGGATCAAATCCTGCTCGGATGCAGGGCGAGCGATATCGCCGGCCTGGTGCGCGTTGCTTCCTCGGCTCCAAGCGCCATCCAATCGGTGCTGGATTGCGGCGCGGCCGGCGTGCTGGTGCCGCATGTCGCTTCCGCAGAGATTGCCCGCACGGTGGTGGCCGCAAGCCGGTATCGTGGCGACGCTCGCGGCTTCTCCAATTCGCCGCGTGCCGGCGGATATGGTGCGACCGGCATGTGGGCGCATATTGAGGCGCAGGACCGGGATGTCGCGGTGGTGGCGATGATCGAGGATCGCGAAGCGATCGACGTCATAGAAGACATTGTAGCGGTCAATGGGCTCGATGGCATTTTCATCGGCCGCGGAGACCTGACAGTTTCGCTCGGCGCCAAATCGGCAAGCGAGCCGGTAGTGAAGGACGCGGTCGCCCGCGTCATGACGGCAGCCCGCAATGTCAGGAAACCCATCTGCGTCATGGTCGGCTCGGTGGAGGAGATCGGGCCCTTCCACGCGGAAGGGGCGAGCGCCTTCATCGTTTCCTCCGACCAGGGCCTGCTTCGCGCCAGCGCCAACCGCATCCGCGCCGAATTCAGCGCCGCCGCAAACTGAAACAATCACAGGACATGACCATGTACGCAGCAAGTGACCCAAGATCGGCTCTCAACACTCCAGCGGCTCGCACCAATCCCGCTCCCACTGCCTATAAGGGCGCGGAATATGCCCGCTTTTACGATGCGCCGCCGCAGGAAGTGGTGGATGGCAGCCAGACCTATTATGCCCGCGGCCAGAACCTGATTGTGGCGCATACGCGGGGCAAGGCCGGGCTGGTGCTTTCTCGCACCAACCAGCTCGACGAATATGTGGTTTTGCTTCCCAATCGGAACACGCCGGTCGAAGTCCGCTGGAACGGCGAGGGCATCACCGTTGACGGCTATTGCATCGTCGTCGTGCCGGCGGGCGATAGCGAGGTGCATCTCAAGGGTGATGGCGAGGTGATCCGGCTGCTCACGACGCGCGCGGACGATCTCGTCGCCAAGTGCTCGAATGCGGAGTCCTATATCCATTCCGATCCGAATGTGCCGCCTTTCCAAGCCTGGCCCGATCCGGTGGGCGGGCACAAGCTGCGGCATTACAGTCTGGATGTTCCGCCGGAGCCGGGCCGGTTCGGCATCATCTTCCGTTGCTCGACGATCATGGTGAACTTCTTGCCCGGCAGCGGCCCTCGCGATATCACCAAGATGTCTCCGCACTTCCACGACGACTTCGAGCAATATTCGCTCTGCGTCGCAGGCTCTTACATCCACTACCTGCGCTGGCCATGGATCAGCGATCTCAATGCCTGGCGGCCGGACGATGCCGAGCTTTGCGCCGCACCTTCCGTTGCCGTCATCCCTCCACCGGCAATTCACACATCGCGGTCGATCGACCCGGTGAAGAATGTCCTGGTCGATATCTTCAGCCCGCCGCGCGCCGATTTTTCCGCCAAGTCCGGCTGGGTGCTGAATGCCGATGAATATCCCGCGCCGGACACTCTCGCGCGCTGAACCAGCCCTTATGGGAGTATTGAGCATGACCGAAGCTTCTTCCGCCACCCTCGACCGAAACGCTGAAATCGCCGACCTTCTGGTCGGCGCCGTGGACCTGCATTGCCACAGCGGGCCGGCCGTATTCCCCCGCCTGCTCGATCATTATGAAGCGATGATGGAAGCGTCCGAAGCGGGCTTTTCGGCACTCGTCTATAAGGACCATTTCTATCCGGGCATGGCGCATGCCAGGCTGCTCGAGACGCTCTATCCGGATACCGGCGTGCGCCTCTATTCCGGCGTCGCGCTCAACAATGCCAGCGGTGGCATCAATCCGCATGCGGTGGACCATGCCGTCAAGCTCGGCGGCAAGATCGTCTGGATGCCAACATTTGCCGCGGCGAATCACATCGACAAGAGCGCAAACGAAACCAAGAACTATCCCAAGAGCGTCAATCCCATGCTGCCGCCCATTCCGCTCACGGTGCTGGACGAGAAAGGCAAGCTGACGAAAGAGACGAACGAGGTGCTGGAGGTCATCGCGGCGGGCGATATCATTCTCTCCAGCGGCCACCTTTCGGTGGACGAGCTGAAAGTGCTCTATCCGGAAGCAAAGCGTCGCGGCGTAAAGAAGATGATGATCAATCATCCCACTTATGTCATTGGCTGCTCGGACGATGATATCCGCGAACTCAGCCGGCTGGGCGTCTACATGGAACATTCGATCTGCATGTTCATCCCCAACGAGCGCGGACCGTCCAAATGGGATGCTGCGGAGCTCCGGCGCCTGGTGGGCTTGGCCGGCGTCGAGATGACCATATTCGGCTCCGACCTCGGCCTTGTGAAGATGCCGCGCCCCGTCGAGGGATACCGCGCCATCGTCAACGATCTGCTTGATCTCCAGATGCCGAAGTCCGACATCCGAAAACTCGTGGGTGCCAACGCGGCAAGCCTGCTATGACCCCATGCGGTTGGTTCGACCGGACCTCATATCTGTTCCGCGGGCCGCACAATCGTCGTTGTATTGCCACTAACAAGGTCGACGCCAACACGAAGGCGAGGTCGTATTGAGGTGTTGGCGCCTGCGGCGGGAGCATCGTCTCGATCTAACGCGGGGCGGGCTGGAAGAGCTCGACCAGATTGCCGGACGGATCGACCAACAGGACTTGCGATCCGCCGGGTCCCGTCACGATCTCGTTTCGCAGCTTGACGCCTGCAGCCTGCAGCCGGGTAACTTCCGCCTGCAAGTCACTGACGATCAGGTGGATACGGTTCCAGCCGCCCGGCCGGGGGAGCTCGCCGTCGGACATTGCGCGCCCCGCCGAGCTTTTCGGTCCACTGAGCAACAACCGCAGCGAACCCAGCTTGACGTCGGCGAAGGCGGGGGCGTGCTTGGAAAGCAAGGTGAAGCCCAGGTTTTTCGTGTACCATTCGATTGCCGCTTCAACATTATCCACGATGTAGCGGACATTCACGGTTGTCTCCGGCATTTCCTCCTCCCCAGTCACAGTTCGTGGAGCGTCGATGTTTATAATCATAACCGGGTGTGCTTCGATTGTCAGGACAATCGGCCTCCGATAAGCGTTCAATCGGTCGCGTTCGCCTCGTAGAACGTCCTCACATCCGCAGCAAAGCTCTTCCGGGACTCCGGCTTTGTGTAGAACATGTGTCCGCCGCGATAGGTCTTCAGCTCGGCGCGACCGGCGGCGAGCTCGGGCGGCAGATGGTCGATGACGTAGCGGCTCGCGCCATAGGGTGTCAGCGCGTCGCTGTAGCCATGCGCGATCATCAGCCGGAAGGTCGGGATGACGGAGAGCAGGTCGCGGATGTCGGTGGAAGCGCCAGCAAGGGATCGGCTATCACCGCCGCGGCTGCCATTCCATTCCCAGCGGCGGTTCACATCCTCATTGAGGAGATTGTAGGTCATCTCGGTTGAAAACCTGAGTTCGTTACGGGCATAGGCCGCAAAGGCAGCGCCGTAGGCGCGCGTATAGCCGTCGAGGATGGGATCGTCGTTGCGGTTATTGACGTCTTCCGGATAGGCATCCGGCACCGCATAGGACGCATCATAGGGACTGATTATCCTGCCAGGTCCACCCATCTGCTTGGCGTAGACATCACCCACGAAGCCGCGCGTGCGAGCCACCACATCCTGCGGAATGCCGGTAAGCTCGGCCACACGGCCGTAAAGCGCATCGGCGGCCGGACCGCCGGGGGAGGGGCCTGCCAGCGCGACGAGATAATCGCCCATGGCGAAACGTTCGGCCTCGGCAAGCTTTTCCGGGGTAAACTGATTGCGTTGCTCCAACTTGCCAGCCGCGAGGGAAGGAAGCTGCAAGGCGGCGCTGAGCGGATCATCCGAATTGGCAAGAAAACGCCCCTCGATCAATGGCGAGAGCATGATGATGCCGGAAGTCAGGATGCCTTGGGTATTTCTGAGTGACGCGGCCACTTTGGCGGCACGAAACCCGCCATAACTCTCGCCGAGCAGGTATTTCGGCGCATCGAGCCGGTTGGTCTTCTGAGCGTAGAGAGCGATCGCCTTCGCGAGGCTTTCGGCATCCTGCCGCACACCGTAGAAACTCCGGGCTGCATCATCACTCGCCGCCCGGCTCCAGCCTGTGCCGACCGGATCGATCAGCACCAGATCGGTGAATGCAAGCCAGCTTTCGGGATTGTCCCTGAGCTCCGGCGTCGTGCCGTTGTCGCTGCTCGCGCCGAATTCGAGAATTCTCGGGCCGATCAGCCCCAGATGCAAATAGGCCGAAGCAGCCCCCGGCCCACCGTTGAAGGCGAAGGTGAGCGGCCGGCCGGCGGTACGGTTCTTGGCAACATAGGCGGTATAGAAGATCTTGGCTGTGCGGTTCCCGTCCTGTCCGAAAAGGTCGAGTGTGCCGACAGTCGCTGTATAGGGCAGTTCGCCGGAAGGCGCCTTGAAGACATGCTCGGTCGTGGAATCGGCCGGGATCAGGCTGAAAATGCCGCCGGATGTCGGTTGTTCCGCCTGGCGGGCGCGTTCAGGGCGCTCGTCTCCGCCGTGGTCCTGTTGCGCAAAGACCGGTGCGGAAAGTGCGAGCAGCACGGCGAAAGATGTAACGATACGATGGAACTGCAAACTGAAATCCTCCTTGGCCCCGGCCGGCCTGATCCAGCCGAAGCTCTATGTAGAGCGGCAAACCGATCCGCAAAACTCAACTCCGATTGATCGAGGCGCCGCGGGACCGGGCAGACTTGAAACTGACACGATTTGAACTCATATTGAGCATGAAATGGTTAAGCCTGTATCAGGATTGGTCCAATGACTGCACATGCATTCGAAATGAGCGCTGCCTCCTTCAGTGAGGCGCACTCCTCTTTCCTCTCTGCGCGGCGTGTTTCCGAATTGCTCGGCGTGACGCAGGTCGAGTTGGCAAAGCTGATCGGCGTCGCCCGCAACACGCTGACCGCCAAAAGCGGCGCACGCAAGGTCGACCTCGCACTCTCTCCCGTCGTCCGCATTCTCGCCATGGCGAGCGAGATGGCCGGCGACGAGAACCGCGCCGCAATCTGGTTCAAGCATCAGCCGATCCCCGGCTGGGCCGGCAAGACGGCTTATGACCTCGTCGGCGAGGGCAAGGCTGACAAGGTGCTTGCCTATCTGGAGGCGGTGCGTTCCGGCGTCTATGCCTGAACCGGACGAGGAGGCACTGTTCCTCTGGCGGGCTTATGTGCCGCGCTGGGCGCATGCGCCGCTTTCCGGCGATGGTGCAGCACGCTTCGGCGGGCGCTGGAACCCGGTCGGGTCGCCGACCATCTATGCCGCCCGCGAGCTTTCCACCGCCTGGGCCGAATACAATCAGGGCTTCGTGCAGCATCCGGCCCTGATCGCGCAGCTTCGGCTCACAGGCGCACGGCTGGCGAACCTCATCGATCCGGCCGCGCTTGCGGACCACGGCGTCAATGAAGCCATCCATCACTGTGAATGGCGGGCGGACCTTGATGCCGGGCGGTTGCCGGCGACCCATGCCTTGAGAGAGAGGCTCGTCGACCAAGGCTTTGACGGCATCGTCTACCCGTCCTTCATGTCACCCGGTGGCACATGCGTGGCGCTCTGGCGCTGGAATGGGCAGGGGGAACCGAGCCTGATCGTCATCGATCCGGACGGGCGGCTGCCGAGGAATGCCGCATCCTGGCTATGACGGAAACCGCGACGTTTCCCTGGGGCTAGCCTTTCAAGGCATGGACGAGGCTCGCGGCCCGAATCTCGAGCCAGGAATGCGAGCCTCTGACCGCCGTCATGGCGGCTGGCGGGAAGCTAAGAGCGGAGCATAACCTTACGTCAAATTAACGTTTGGTAAGATATCGGCACTCAAACTTGCGAAGCTGCAGGGCGCTGCAATCGCAAGGCGTAACATGGCCTTTATTACTCTGCCTTCGAAGTTTCGTCGCGCTCACGCAAGTTGCGGGCAATAAGGCGGCAAAGACCGCGGAACTGCTGATAGCTTTCCTGCGGCAGGAAGGAGAAGACATCGCGTTCGATGGTGTCGGCCGCCGCATCGCAGGCTTTGATCATACGCTTGCCTTCGGCCGTCAGACTCATGCGCAGGATGCGGCGATTGGCCGGATCTTCCTTGCGGGTGATGAGGTTACGGCGCTGCAGGCTGCCGATCAATTCGTTCATGGTCTGCGGTGTGACGAAGAAGCGGCGGGAAAGTTCTGCGGAGGACAAGCCGTCGCGGGCACCGATCACGCTCAACACGGTGTACTGAATGCCGGTCATCTGCATGGGGGCAAGTGCTGCTTCAAGCCGGCTGCGGACTGCATGGTTTGCCTGGTTCAGGAAATAGATGGCGCGGGGATGGTCCATCGCCCATTCGCCGGCAGGTGTGTCTTTGGGCTTCACGTCTTCAGCCATCTTGGTGCGGTGATCCCTTATTTCCAAATGGTTATATAAGCGGGTAACCGAGAAAGTGCGGCGGCACAAGCAGGTCCGAGTAGAAACCCTCAACTTACTGAGGCGCCAAGTCGCTGCGAAAGCGATTTCGCAGCGCGAAGCGTAGCGGTTAGCGGCGCGCCGGTGGGTGTGATGTCGAAGCCATCCTGCCGGCCGAGAACGGTGAGGACCGCCTTCAAGTGTCCTCGATGATCGAAGACGGGGACAGCGATGGCGGAAAAATCCGGCACCGTGGCCGGCAAGGTTGCGGCATAGCCTTTCTCGCGTACCCCCGGAAGATCGGCGATAAATCGCTCGATCGAGGTCTCGCTCTCGCCGCCCTGCCGCATCATGGCGTGCAGATGGGGCTCCCATTCGTCCCGCGGAAGGTGCGCCATGAAGGCGCGGCCCGTCGCCGTCGGCCAGAGGCGGACGAGCGAACCGACCTTGATTTCGTAGACACTGTCCGAGCGGCCTTCGATCTTGTCGACCACGACCGGCGCGTCACCGTTCCACACCGCAAGCGTCACCGTCTCGCCAAGTACGGCCGCGAGTTCCGAAATCGTCGAGCGAGCGAGGCTCAGGAAGTCGGTGCGGGAAAGCGCGGCAAGCCCGAGTTGCAGCGCCGCATCGCCGAGGTCGTAGAGGCCGGAAATTCGATCCTGGACCACAAAGCCGGTGCGCACGAGGCTGACGAGATAACCATGCGCCATACTGGGCGTCATCCCTGCCGCAGCGGCAATGTCGTTCAGCCGCATTGCACGGCCCGCATGCTGGATTGTCGTCAGCACACGCAAGCCCTTTTCCAGCGACTGGATGCCCGCACCCCTCGGGGCCGTTTCTTTATCTGCCGATATATCCATATCCCGCTCCGCTTGACGTTCGCGGTCATCTTTATACAATATAAGCGAACTGTTTCAATAATATTGAAGTGCACGCGAAGGAAGGGAGGAGAACCTTGGCGGAATATCTGGTTTGTTCGGAACATGAGATCGTCGATGGCGGCCGCAAGGTCGTCGCTTGCGGCGACAAGGAAATCGGCATCTTCCGGGTGAAGGGCGCGTTGCACGCCTGGCACAATATGTGCCCACACCGGCAGGGGCCGATCTGTCAGGGCCGCATCTATCCGGAGGTGGTCGAGCCGGTCGATGAGAACTGCGAGGTGCGCACGCTTCAGTACAATGAGGGAAACATGCACGTTGCCTGCCCCTGGCACGGCTGGGAGTTCAACCTCGAGACCGGCAGGAATCCTGTGGGCCGCTACCGCCTGCACCGTGCTGAACTCGCGATCCGGGAGGGCCAGGTCTATGTCGTTCTCTGATCAGAAACTGCGCAACGACCCCTATGGCTGGATCGAGGACGCGACGGCCGAGATCGAGAAGGCAGCGACCGAACTCTTGGAAAACGGCGAGGCGTCGCGGATTTCCGACGAGGCGGTCGCGCGGATGATGACGGCGGCGATCCGGCTCTATGTGGCGAAAAGCGACGGCGAGGAGCGGACTTTCAGGCCGCTCACCGGCGCCCGCGACGAGACGGTAACCGCAACCGAAGCGCTGTCTGCCGTGTCGGAAATCCTGAGGGCCCTGCATCTCGGCCCGATGGAACTGGCGCTCTGGTACCGGCGCCGGCCTGATGAGCTTTAGGAGCAAAATCCACACTCACTTTCGCTCGAGGAGGCGAACATGGATGTTTTGAACAAGGATCGCGTCCACGAACTGCCGGTGCAGGAGATCGACGTCTTCACCGATACGCGCGACATCCTCGCGCATGCCGAGAAGGCCGCCAAGCGGCGCGGCTTCCAGGACTGGCTGATCTGCGACGTGGATGCGCATCACACCGAGACCATCTCCTGGCACGAACTGGTGCAATATATCGAGGATCCGGTCATCCGCCATCAGGCGATGCTCTTCCACGACGAGAAGATGGGCACCGCATCCTATGGCCTCAACGGCGACATGGGCCTGAAATACCAGGATGTCGGCGGTCGCATTCCGCACCAGGCGGGTATTCGCGAAAAGGTCGATGACGGCATCCATCGGGACGTAACGCTAACCCGGCGAGCGATGAGCGCGCTCGGCGTCGACTACATGGTGCTCTTCCCGACGCCGATGCTGACCCTCGGATTGCATCCGCAGCCGGAAATGGAGGTCTATCTCGGCCGCGCCTATAACCGCTGGCTGATCGACAAGGTGCTGACCAAGGACGACCGCATCAAGACGCTCGCCTATCTGCCCTTCAACGTGCCCAAGGAGGCGGAGCGCACCATCGAGGAGTTTTCGGGCCAGCCCGGCGTCATCGGCTTCTGCGTGCCGTCGACGCGCCACAAGCCGGTCCACCATAACGACTATATGCGCGTCTATTCGATGCTGCAGGAACGCGATCTGCCGATCGCCTTCCACGCCGCCTATCACTGGCAGGATCAGTCGCTTTCGACCATCAACCGTTTCCTTGGCATGCACGCGCTCGGCTTCGTCTGGTGCAACATGGTGCATCTGACAAACTGGATACTCAACGGCATTCCGGAGCGCTTTCCGAAGCTCAAAAGCATCTGGGTGGAGAGCGGGCTTGCCTGGGTGCCCTTCCTGATGCAGCGTCTCGATGACCAGTATCTGATGCGGCCTTCCGAAGCGCCGCAACTGAAAAAATTGCCGAGCGAATACATGCGCGAGAGCTGCTGGTATACGACCCAGCCGATGGAAACGACCAACATGAAGGCGCTGGAACTGACGCTCGACATGATCAACGCGGAAACGCAGTTGCTCTTCGCTTCCGACTGGCCGCACTTCGACTTCGACCTGCCGCAGGAAATCTACGACCTGCCGTTCCTCTCCGAACAGGCCAAGCGCAATATCCTCGGCCTCAATGCGGCAAGGCTGTTCAATCTCGACCCGACACCGCGTAAGACATTGTAATCACGGGACTTGGGAAGGGGACCTGATCGATGGCAATGACCGGAGGCGATGTGATCGCCGCTTCGCTGCGCGCACATGGCGTCAACACCGTCTTCGGCATTCCGGGCGCCCAACTCTATGGGCTGTTTGATGCGCTTCAACGCGACGGGATGCGGGTGATCACGCCGCGTCACGAGCAGACCTGCGCCTATATGGCTTTCGGCTATGCACGCGCCTCCGGCCAAGCCGGGGTCTATTCCGTCGTGCCCGGCCCCGGCGTGCTGAACACAGCTGCCGCCTTGCTGACAGCCTGGGGATGCAACGAGCCGGTGCTTTGCCTGACCGGCCAGGTGCCGACCGCCTTTCTCGGCAAGGGCCGTGGCCATCTGCACGAAATGCGCGATCAGCGGGCCACTCTTGCCGGCATCGCCAAGTCCGCGGAGCGCGCCGAGAGGGCAGGGGACGTTTCCGCCGCCGTCGCCCATGCCTTCCGCGAGATGCACTCGTTGAAACCAGGCCCGGCGACCGTGGAAATGCCTTGGGAGCAGTTTACTGCAGAAGGTGAGTTCGAGATCGTCCGGCCACTGGAGCGGCATCCTGATCCGGTCGCGGATGTGGCGATCGGCGCGGCGGCAAGAGCTATCGAAAAGGCTCAGCGGCCGATGATTTTCGTCGGGCCGGCCGGTTTCGAGTCGCGCGACGAGGTGCTCCGGCTTGCCGAACTCCTGCATGCGCCGGTGGTTGGCTTCCGTTCCGGCCGAGGTGTCGTTTCCAACCGCCATGAACTCGGCCTCACCATCGCCGAGGCGCGAAGGCTCTGGCCGAGCGTCGATTGCATCATTGGCATCGGCACACGATTGGAGGTGCCGAGCTGGCGCTGGCAGGCGCGGCCCGAAGTCCCGGTTGTGCGGTTGGAGATCGATGCGGAGGAACTGACCCGCATATCTGGCACGCTCGGCGTGCTGGGCCGGGCGAAGACGTCGCTTAGTGCACTGCTTGAAGAAATCGGGCCTCGTATTGCCTCACCGGACTGGCAGGCCGCGATTCGCAGCGCCCGAGTGGAAACGGCTGAAGCCATCAAGGAGATCAGCCCGCATCACGGCTACCTTCAGGCGATCCGGCAGGCGCTGCCGGATGACGGCATCCTGGTGGAAGAGGTTTGCCAGGCGGGCTTCGCCTCCTGGTACTGCTATCCGGTCTACGAGCCGCGCACCTTCATCTCGACGGGCTTCGAAGGCACGCTCGGTTTCGGCTTTCCGACGGCGCTCGGCGTCAAGGTCACACGGCCGGACGTGCCGGTCGTGTCGATCGCCGGCGACGGCGGCTTCATGTTCGCGGCGCAAGAGCTGGCGACAGCCGCGCAATACGGCATAGACGTCATCACCGTCGTCTTCAACAATTCGGCCTTCGGCAACGTCAAGCGCGACCAGCAGCAGAATTTCAACGGCCGGCTGATTGGCGCCGAGCTCAGGAATCCCGATTTCGGCAAGCTGGCCGCCGCTTTCCACGTGGACTTCGCCCGCGTGAGCGCCCCGGCCGAATTGCGCAAGGCGATCGAGACGGCGATGACCCGCGGCGGGCCATGGCTGATCGAAGTGCCCCTTTCGATCGAAAATGAAGTAAGCCCGTGGAAATTCATCCACGGATAGCAGCAAGGATATCCAAGGCCTCGCAATGAAAAAGCCGGCGTTTCCGCCGGCTCCTTCTGTCTGGCCTCAGCTGCGCACCAGCCCCTCGCTTTTTAGGTTCGGGGCGTTCGTCGTTGAAATCGATTCACTGGATCGATTTCTCCAGCTTCGCCGGACCACTCCTCACTGCTGCGGAATCTGGGCGATCGCGACGTAGTCCTTCCACTCGGCGACGGTCTTCACCATCAGGGCCTGGGCTTCGGCCGGCGTGGAGATGTAGGGGTCGCCGCCCTGGTCGCCCAGGAACTTCTGGGTTTCCGGTTGCTGCAGAACGGTGTTGAACCAGCCGTTGATCTTGGTGGTGATGTCCTCCGGCGTATCCTTGGCAACCATGGCACCCCACCAGCCGAGCTGGTCGACATCGAAGCCCTGCTCTTTCAGCGTCGGGATGTCCGGGGCGCCCTTCATGCGTTCCGGCGCGGCGACGCCGAGAAGACGGAATCGGCCTTCACGCTGCTGTGCAAGGGCAAAGACCGGGTCGTAGGAACCGAAGTCCATCGCGCCGCTGGTGATGTCGTTGAGAGAGTCGGCGGCGGTCTTGTACTGGACGGCAACCGTGTCGAGACCGGCCTTCTGCTTGTAGACTTCGGCCATGACCTTGCCCGAGGTGGCGTTGACGGCGTAGGAGCCGCCGTCACCCTTTTCCTTCATGGCGGCGGTCAGTTCCTTCAGGTCCTTATACGGCGCGTCCTTGGCGACGGCGATCATGAAGGCCTGCTTGTTGACGGTGGCAATCGTCATCAGGTCCTTGGCGACATCGATCGGCGGCTTCTTCATGATCCACATGTTACCGGCGATCGAATTGCCGGAGTGAACGAAGATCGTGTAGCCGTCCGGCTTGGAGCGGGCAGTATATTCGGCGGCAATGTTGCTCATTGCGCCCGGCTTGTTTTCGACAATGATCGTGGCGCCCGCAACCTTCGAAACCTTGTCCGCGAAATACCGGACGAGAACATCGGCGCCGCTGCCGGCCGGGAAGGCGCAGACGAAGGTGATCGTCTGGTCCGGATAAGCAGCCTGGGCTGGAGTGACATGGGTAATCTGCGCCACCGACAACATCGCCATGGCGGCGGTGGCTTGCGCGATCTTCTTAAGCCATTTTCTCATTTTTTATCTCCTATGGCGGTTAGTAAGGGTACCTGAGAAAGACCCTCCGGCACTATGCGGAGAGGGCCTTTCCAATCGGTTGATTAATTTTGTGGAATCTTGGCTAAAGCCACATAAGTTTTCCACTCGTCGACGGTCTTGGCGAGCAATGCCTGCCCCTCGTCCGGCGTGCCGATATAGACGTCGCCGCCGAACTTGCCGAGGAAGGCTACTGTGTCCGGCTGTTCCAGGATTTCGTTGAACAGCGCGTTGATCCTGGCGACGATCGGCTGCGGCGTCGCCTTCGGAACGAAGGAGCCCCACCAGCCGAGCTGGTCGATATCGTAACCCTGCTCCTTGGCCGTCGGTATGTCCGGAATCGATTTCAGCCGGACCGGCGAACCGGTGGCCAGGATACGCATACGCTTCTCGTTGGCCTGGGAGAGGGCGAAGACCGGATCATGGACGCCGTAATCGATCGCTCCGCTCAGCATGTCGTTGAGCGAGTCCTTGGCGTCCTTGAAGCTCACCTCGACCGGCTCTACGCCGGCGACCTGCTTGTAGACTTCGCCAAGAACCTTGCCGGATGTTGCCGCCGTCGCATAGCTGGCGTTAGCGCCCTTCTGCTTCAGCATCGCCGTCAGGTCCTTCATGTCCTTGATCGGGCTGTCATAGGCAACGACGAACATGAAAGCCTGCTTGTTGATGAAGGACGTCGTCTGCAGTTCCTTCACCACATCGATCGGCGGGTTCTTGAAGAGCGACATGTTGGCGGCCGTCGATGTGCCCGAGTGGACGTAGATCGTATAGCCGTCAGGCCTGGCGCGGGCCGTATACTGCGCGGCGATATTGCCCGCCGCCCCCGGCTTGTTTTCGACGATGACCGTCTGGCCCGAAACCTTGGCGAACTTGTCCGCGAAAAAGCGGACAAGAACATCAGCGCCGCTGCCGGCCGGGAAGGCGCAGATAAAGGTGATCTGGCCATTCGGATAAGCATCCTGTGCGAATGCGCCGGCATGGGTCAACGCGGCGGCGGCCGCCAGAACCATGAGACTTCGGCGTGTGATATCGGTATTGATCGGCATGTAGTCCTCCCTCGATGCCGGATTCATTCCTCAGGTTTGTCCGCAAAGATCGCGAGGCCTGTCTGGCAGGCCGTGCGTCCTCGAGCTAGTTCTGCGGAATCTTCGCCGTCGCCACATAGCCGCGCCACTCCTCGACGGTCTTGGCCAGAAGTTCGTCGACCTCCTTGGGCGTGCCCGTATAGACGTCGCCCCCGAACTTGTTCAGGAACGCCTCCGTTTCCGGCTTGTCGAGCACTTGCCTGAACAGCGCGTTCAGTTTCATGACGATGTCGTCGGGGGTTTGGGCCGGAACGAAGACTCCCCACCAGCCGAGCTGGTCGACATCGAGGCCGTATTCCTTGAGCGCCGGAATATCCGGCGTCGATTTCATCCGCTGCGGGGAACCGACGGCAAGGATGCGAACCCGTCCTTCACGGTGTTGGCTGAGCGCGAAAACCGGATCGAGCGCGGCAAAGTCGAGCTGGCCGCTGACGATGTCGTTCAGCGAGTCCGGACCGGTCTTATAGGAGACTTCCGTCGCTTCGACACCGGCGAGTTGCTTGTAGACCTCGGCGAGCACCTTGCCGGACGTGGCGGTCGAGCCATAGGTAGCGTCGCCACCCTTGGCTTTCAGATGCTGGGTCAGTTCATTGACATCCTTGATCGGCGAATCGGCCGCGACAACGATCATGAACGGCTGCTTGTTGATGAACTGGACGCCACGAAGCGCCTTGGTCACGTCGATAGGCGGCTTCTTGAACAGCGACATGTTCGCAGCAGTCGATGTTCCGGAATGAACGTAGACCGTATAGCCGTCCGGCTTGGCGCGGGCGACGTATTCGGCGGCAATATTGCCGTTGGCGCCCGGCTTGTTCTCGACGATCACTGTCTGTTTCGCAACCGCCGCCACCTTTTCGGAAAAATAGCGGACCAGGACGTCCGCGCCGCTACCGGCCGGAAAGGCGCATACGAAGGTGACCGTATCGCTGGGATAGGTATTGGACTGGGCGAGCGAGACACCTGGCAGAGCGGCGGCCACCATGGCCGCCGCTACGAAGGTGCGTCGCTTCAGTTTCGGATGTTGTGCAGTCATTTGGCTCCTCCTTCCAAAATGGTGCGAAATATTTACTCCTCCTGGAACGCCTCCTCGCGCGTTTTCCGGAATTGCGGGAAGACGATCAGACCGATCATCAGGACCGTCGCGACCAGAAGCGTCGCGGAGATCGGACGATCCAGGAAGATCATCGGATCGCCGCGCGAGATCACCAGCGAACGCCTGAGGTTCTCCTCCATCAGCGGGCCCAGGATGAAGCCGAGCACCATCGGCGCCGGTTCGCAGCCGAGCTTGTAGAGGATGTAGCCGAAGACGGTGAAGATGATCATCAAGACCATCATGAACGGTTCGGTGCTGGTCGAATAAACGCCGATCGCGCAGAACAACAGGATCGCCGGATAGAGCAGGCGGTACGGGACCGATAGCAGCTTCACCCAGATACCAATCATCGGCAGGTTGATGATGACGAGCATCAGGTTGCCGATCCACATGGAGGCAACCATGCCCCAAAAGAGGTCTGGACGCGTGGTCATGACCGCCGCGCCCGGCTGGATGCCCTGGATGATCATCGCCCCCATCATGATCGCCATGATCGGGTTCGACGGAATCCCGAGCGTCAGAAGCGGAATGAACGAGGTCTGTGCGGCAGCGTTGTTGGCCGATTCCGGGCCTGCCACACCTTCGACGGCGCCCGTGCCGAACTTGCGCGGGGTTTTGGAAATCTTTTTCTCCAGCGTATAGCTGGCGAAAGAGGCAAGGACCGCGCCGCCGCCGGGCAAAATGCCGAGGAGCGAGCCAAGGCCGGTGCCGCGCAACGCCGCCGGATAGGCTTCCCTGATTTCCTTCCTGGTCGGCCAGAGATCGCGCAGGCGCGTGCTGATCGTCTCGCGCGGCGGCGGTGGGTTTTCGAGATTTCGGATGATTTCCACGATCCCGAACAGCCCGAGAACCAGCGGCAGGAAGTCGATGCCTTCCCACAGGCCGTTGAGGCCGAACGTATAGCGGGTCAGCCCGGTGTTGATGTCCGTGCCGACGAGACCGAGCAGGAGGCCCATGAGTACCATGGCGACGGCCTTGAGCACGGAGCCGTGCGCGAGAACGATCGCCATGACGAGGCCGAGCAGCATGAGCGCGAAATAGTCCGGCGAATTGAATTGCTGGGCAATCGCGGAAAGCGGCGGGCCGAAGGCGGCAATGAACACCGTCCCGACGCAGCCGGCGAAGAACGAGCCAAGGGCGGCGATCGCAAGCGCTGCACCGGCGCGCCCACGGCGGGCCATCTGGTGTCCCTCGATACAGGTCACGACCGAAGAGGCTTCACCCGGCATGTTGACCAGGATCGAAGTGGTCGAACCGCCGTACTGAGCGCCATAATAGATGCCGGCAAGCATGATCAGCGACGAGAGCGGGTCCAGGCCGAAGGTGATCGGCAGCAGGATGGCAAGCGCGGGGATGGGACCGATGCCAGGGAGGACACCGATCAGCGTGCCGAGGATGGTACCGATCAGACAGAAAAGCAGGTTTTCCAGCGTGCCCGCCGCCATGAAGCCGGTTGCGAGGTGATCAAAAACTTCCATGGCTTACCTGCCCCACCATACGGGCATAGGCTGCCCAAGCGCGTATACGAAGATGATGACGACGAATGCGGCCGTGCCAACCGCGAAGACCACCGTCTCGATCAAGTTGACGTTCCGCCGCGCATAGGCGGCAAAAAGGATCAGCAGGATCGACGAAATCACTGCGCCGACTTCCGCGATCAAAAGGCCGAAAGCGGCAATCGCCAGCAGGATGAAGAGGATCGGGCGGAACTGGATACGCTCGATAGGGGGACCTTCGAGCGAGAGCGACTTCGCCGTGACGATCAGGCCGATCAGCACGATCAGGCCGCATATGATCATCGGGAAATAGCCCGGCCCCATGTTGCGAGCCGAACCGAAGGTAAGATCCGAACCGACATAAAGGCCAATCGCGCCGAAGAGGATGAACAATATGCCCGCGCCGAAGTCCTGCGGACTTTTGATTACCATGGTTTCCTCCCTGAAAACCTTTCTCTGTCAACCGGTCCCGCTACTCTCTCACAAACCGAACCGTCATTACGCATGCGATTTAAATCTGCGCCTCGAACCCGCGGACTTGAATTCGTCTATGAACAACAAGATTTGACTATATACAAGGACATCCCTCTTGTCAGTCAATCCGGTGCCACCGGCTTTTATCGATCTGATAGCACACCGAGCCGTGTTTTCCGATCTTACCTCAAAGATATCAGGAAGCCATATATCTTAGGTGTAATTTCCAGACATTCTTTCGGGCTTTTGATCCACATGCTGAAACTTTTCGTTGCGCTTTTCCATCTCGAGGTGCTTCGGGCGATCCGATATGGAATTGGTTTTGAACAAAGTCAATTATACTTTATCAAAAATGGTTGACAGGTGGACGCGACGCGGAGAGACTATCCGTCAGCATTTCAGAGGATATAGAGTATGAAGATTTCACTCGTGGGGGGAGGGATTGGCGGCCTGACGGCAGCCTTGTCATTGCTCCGCCAGGGTTTCGATGTCGACATCTATGAACAGGCAGTCGAATTGAAGGAAGTCGGCGCGGGCATCCAGGTCAGCGCCAATGGCACGCGGATTCTCTTCGCGCTCGGGCTCGAAGAAGACATCATGTCCGTTGCCGCCCAGGCGGACGGCAAGGAAATCCGGTTGTGGAACACCGGACAGACCTGGAAGCTGTTCGATCTCGGCCCGCTTTCCATCGAGCGTTATGGCTTCCCTTACATCACCATTCACCGTAACGACCTGCATCAGGTCCTGGCTGCGGGCGTGCGCCGCATCAAACCGGATGCCATCAAGTTGTCGAGGAAATGCGTCGGCGTTAAGCAGGACGAAAAGGGTGTCACGATCACTTTCGCCGATGGCACCAGCGCCACGTCCGATATCGTGGTCGGCGCCGATGGTGTGCATTCGAAGATTCGCGAGACGCTGTTCGGT
Organism: Neorhizobium phenanthreniclasticum; assembly: GCF_040066075.1. Classification (NCBI taxonomy): domain Bacteria; kingdom Pseudomonadati; phylum Pseudomonadota; class Alphaproteobacteria; order Hyphomicrobiales; family Rhizobiaceae; genus Neorhizobium; species Neorhizobium phenanthreniclasticum. The sequence continues at coordinate 51,380 of NZ_JBEAAL010000014.1, read as the reverse complement.
CGCGACGATCCGAAATTTTCCGGCATCGTCGCCTGGCGCGGCGTCATCCCGGTCGAGCGCCTGCCGAAGCGCATGCTGCGGCCGGTCGCTACCAACTGGATCGGCCCTGGAGGCCACGTCATCCAATATCTGTTGCGCCGCGGCGAACTGATGAACTACGTATCGGTCGTCGAACGCTCGAACTGGCAGGTCGAATCCTGGTCGGTCGCCGGCACGACGGAGGAATGCCTTGCAGACTATGAAGGCTGGAACGAGGATGTCCACACGCTGATCAAGGCGATCGACGTGCCTTACAAGTGGGCGCTGATGCTGCGCCCGCCGATGGACAAGTGGACCAAGGGGCGTGTCACGCTTCTCGGCGACGCCTGTCATCCGACCCTGCCGTTCCTCGCCCAGGGGGCGGTGATGGCGATCGAGGACGGCTTCATCCTCGCCCGCGCGCTCGCCGAGAACAACGGCGATTACGAGGCCGCCTTCGCCGGCTACGAAGCTGCCCGCGTCGAGCGGGCTGGCAAGATCGTGCGCGGCGCCGAAAGCAATCTCGGCCGCTTCCACAATCCGGCGCTGAAGGACCCCAAGCTCGCCGAAGATTACGTCAATGCCGAGTGGCAGGAAGACAAGATCAAGCAGCGTTACGAATGGCTCTTCACCTACGACGCGACCAAGGTTCCGGTCGCTACAGGCCAGAGGTCGCCGGAAGCTGTCGCCTAGGCGCTCCCGGATCACGGCTCAATCGCACAAAGCCCGTTCGCCGGTCTGCCGGCCGGACGGGCGAAGCATAACGGGTAGGACAGCATGAACACCAGGGCGGAATGGCAGCGGATCCCGCTGATCGTCTCCTTTCCGGAGACGGCGAAATATACCGAGACCTATGGCTTTGCCGGCAATTCAGGGCGCGTGAACCTCGAAGGCCAGTTGCTCAAGCCCGCCGATGCACCATCGAAGACGGTCTATGTCTTCATGCACCCCACCTCGACGCTGCAGCTCCTGCCGATGCCGATGGCACTCGCCGATGCGGGCCTGCATGTGCTCTGCGCCGCCAGCCGCTACCCGAAGAACGATACCGCCCTCATCATGGAGAAGGTGGCGATCGACCTTGGGAAGTGGTTGGACCATGCGCGCAACGAACTCGGGTATGAAAAGGTCATCCTCGTAGGCTGGTCGGGTGGCGGTTCGCTGTCGTTGTTCTACCAGGCGCAGGCGGAGAGCCCGACGATCACCCACACCCCGGCCGGCGACGAAGTGAACCTTGTCGAAGCGGGCCTGAAGCCCGCCGACGGTGTCATCTTCATCGCCGCGCATCTGTCCCGCGCCGAAACGCTGACCGAATGGCTGGACCCTTCGGTCATCGACGAAATGAACCCGGACGTCCGCAATCCCGAATTCGATATCTATTCGCCGGATTGCCCGCACCAGCCGCCCTATACGAAGGAATTCGTTGAGCGTTTCCGCGCCGCCCAGGTCGCCCGCAACCGCAAGATCACCCAATGGGCGCTCGATACGCTCGCGGAACTCAAAAGCCGCGGCGGCCCGGAGCAGGAGCGCGCCTTTGTTGTCCACCGCACCATGTGCGACGTGCGCTGGTTCGATCCGACAATCGACCCGAACGACCGGCCGGTCGGCAAGAGCTACATGGGCGATCCACGCACGGTGAATGTCGGCCCGGTCGGGCTTGCCCGCTTCACGACCCTGCGTTCGTGGCTTTCGCAGTGGAGCTACGATCTCTCGAACGCTAAGGGCCCGATGAACGCTGCGCTGATCAAGCGCTCACCGGTGCTGCAGATCGAGAACAATGCCGACGAGGCGGTCCCCGCGACCCACAATCCGGCGATCCGGGCAGCACTCGCGACGCCGAACAAGGAATATCTGACGATTCCGCATGCGACCCACTACTATCTCGGCCAGCCGGAACTCTTGAAAACCTGCATCGATCGGGTGGTGGACTGGAGCAAGCGGCAGGGATTGTTGGCATGACAGCCGTCCGGAGTTCGCCGGCGGCGGGCTCCGGACCATCGGGAGGTTTTGACCGTGAGCTTTAGTGAAAAGCACCACCGTCCAGGCTGGATCGGTGGTGCGTGTGCTTTGTCCGCTTCCAGGAATGGGGCAATCGCAGATAAGGATGACGAGTGGTGCCGCATGCTCCCTCTGATCTCCCCCTTTGAGGGGGAGATGTCACCGAAGGTGATAGAGAGGGGTAGCGACAGTGCTGCGGGCGAAAAGGTTACTGAAGCGCCTGGGCGACACCCCCCTCTGCCCCCCCGGGCGTCTCCCCCTCAAGGAGGGAGATCGGCCAGCCCTACCACTTCGCGTCCCATCAGTTGCCCCGTCATCGAACGGGTGGAGGCCTCAAGCCGCGGCCGATTTGTTGGCGATCATGCCTGCCTTCTTCTTCACCCACGCCTTCATGGCGTCATGGGCTTCCGACGCGGCCTGTTCCAGATAGCCCGGCTCTTCCGTGCGGGCGGTGATCTCAAGGCGCAGGCCGTTCGGGTCAAAGAAGTAGATCGAGTTGATGAATTCATGGTCGATGACGTCGGTCGTCTTCACGCCGGCATCCTGCAGCCGCTTCTTGAACTTCAGGACCTCTTCGACCGAGTCAACTTCCATGGCAAAGTGCTGGACCCAGTCCGGCGTGTTCGGCGAGGGAAGTGGCATGACGTTTTCGCCGAGGTCGAAGAAAGCCATGTAGGAGCCGTCGCCGAGTTCGAAGAAGAAATGCGCGTAGGGCTTTTCCTCACCGGTCGAAGGCACGCGGTCCGAGGTCATGCAATTGACCAAAGGCAGGCCAAGCAGGTCCTCGTAGAACTTTCTGGTCTCTTCGCCGTCGCGGCAGGGGTAGGAAAAGTGATAAAGCTTACGAAGCTTCGGTGCGTCAACCATGGTCTTTCCTCCATATCCAGGCTTGTTGCATTGGCCTCGATGGTAGGCCTTTGCCGTTCCTCCGATGTCCACCTTGAGAGGGGACATGCCTCGGAGAGACCAGGACACAACGGATTTATGAAGGCAGCGGGAGGCGTCAATGCTTGCGCTTGATGCGGATAACGTGGCCATGATGGCCGCCCTGATGGACGAGGTTGGCGAGCCGGCCTTCCCCGAAAAACTGCTGGAAATCCTCCGCAAGCTCGCGGGCACCGACTTCTGCTCCGCTTTCCAGGCGGAAGAAGACGGATCGCTCACCTACCTTTTCGCCTGTGGCTATCACTCGACAATCCCCGGTTTTGCGGAGCGTGCCTCGCTCGATTATGCCCGCCGCTATTGGCAGCGTGACCGGGTGACACGTCAGATGCTGTCTGCGGTTTCCACCCCTCGCAAGGTTCAGGTGGTGCGTCAGGCCTGGAACGGTATCCGCGATCCTGAATACCGCCGCGACTGTTATGAGCGAGCCCATGTACTGGAGCGGCTGACCATTTATCATTCCGACATGCCTCGGGTCTTCGCCAGCCTTTACCGGACGCGCGAGAGCGGACCGTTTCCAATCTCCGCCGTCGAACGGATCGAGGTGGCGGCGCCGCTCCTGATGGCGATGCTGGTCAAGCATGTGCGGCTGCAGGGACGGCCGCAGACGGCGCCATTGCATCCGCCGATCCAGGAGATCGCCGGCCGTCTGCTGCAGGCGGGTTATGCCTTGTCCGGACGCGAGGCCGAGGTCTCTGCCGGGCTGTTGCTTGGCCGCACGCACCGGGAGATTTCCGAAAAGGTGGGTCTCGCGCTATCGAGTATCGTCACTTACCGTCAGCGCGCTTACCGAAAGCTCGGCGTCAGCGACCGCCGAGGCCTCGAAGCGCTTTACGAGGGAATTTCACGCGCCTGAGTGCGCAGTTGTTAAGGGGGAGTTTTGAAATGATTTCGATCAAGGACCGCATCGCCATCGTCACCGGCGCCAGCTCGGGGATCGGCTGGGGCATCGCCAAGGCGATCGCCGCCGAAGGCGCCATCACCGTGCTCGCCGCCCGCAGCGCCGACAAGCTGGAAAAGCTTGCCGGCGAGATCGAGGCGGAAGGCGGCCGCGCCTTCGTGGTGCCGGCCGACGTGACCGACGAGGAACAGGTCTCCGAACTCTTCGCCCGCGTGAGGGAGAAATACGGCCGGGTCGACATCCTCATCAACAATGCCGGCATCGCCGACCACACGGCGGTCGAAAAACTCACCAACGAGCGCTGGCATGAGGTGATCGCCGCCAACCTGCATTCGGTCTTCTATTGCAGCCGCGCCGCCTTCACCATGATGATCGAGCAAAAGCGCGGCCGCATCATCAATATGGGCAGCCTGTCGTCAAAGGTGCCGCGCCCGCACACCGCCGCCTATACGGCGAGCAAGTTTGCGCTCGAAGGCCTCACCCGTTCACTCGCCGTCGACGGTCGCGAACACGGCATCGCCGTCTCGATGGTGCATCCAGGCTCCACGGTGAGCTCGCTGGTCCCAGGCATTACCGACCAGGTCCGCCCGGCAACGATGATGCCGCTCGACGTGGCGCGTATCGTCGTGTTGATGGCGACGCTTCCGGACGACGTGAACCTCTATGAAAGCATCATCCTGCCGGTCGAAATGCCGTTTCTGGGGCGCGGTTAATCCTTATTTCAGCAAATCTTCACGCGGATTTCCTTTCGTAAAGGCTAGATCAGAAAGCCGCTTGACCTATATTCGGGTCCCTGATATTCAATCCCGCAGCAGGGAGAAATTGCTATGGAAAATCAGACCGAATCCACCGCCGCCGAGCAGACAATGGGCAAGTGGGGCGAATATGTCACCGTGGAATTCGACGAGGGCATCGCCTGGGTGACCCTCAACCGGCCGAAGCAGCGCAACGCGATCAACCCCGGCATCGTCTGGGAGATGAACGCGATCATGGACGCGCTGGAAGAGGACGAACGCTGCAAGGTGATGGTGGTCACCGGCGCCGGCGAATCCTTCTCTGCCGGCATGGATCTGAAGGAATATTTCCGCGCCACCGACAAGGTGCCGCCGATCCAGCGCGAACGCCTGTTCCGGGCGAATGCCGCCTGGCAGTGGCGCCGGATGATGTGTTATCCGAAGCCGACCATCTCCATGGTCAACGGCTGGTGTTTTGGTGGCGCCTTCCAGTTCCTGGTCGGCTGCGACCTCGCCATTGCCTCGGAAGAAGCGATCTTCGGCCTTTCCGAGATCAACTGGGGCATCATCCCGGCCGGCATCGTCACCAAGTCGGTGCTCGAGACGATGAGCTTCCGCGACGCGATGTACTATATCATGACCGGTGAGACCTTTAACGGGCGGCAGGCCGCCGAGATGAAGCTGGTGAACAAGGCCGTCGCCCCGGAAGACCTGAAAGAAGAGACCCGCAAGCTTGCAATGACGCTGATCGGCAAGAATCCGTTCGTGCTGCGCCAGGCCAAGACCGCATGTCGCTTCACCCGCGACATGAGCTGGGAACAGGCCGGCGAATATCTGATGGCGAAGTCCGACCAGACGGAGCTTCGCGATCCGGAAAACGGCCGCAATGTCGGCATGAGCCAGTTCCTGGACGAAAAGTCCTTCCGCCCGGGCCTGGGTGCTTACCGCCGCGACTAAAGAGACGACCATGTCCGATATCACGACCACTTCTCCCAAGACGTTCGACCTCGATCGTCTCTTGCGCCCACGGTCCATCGCGATCGTGGGCGCGTCGCCCGATCCCGCCTCGATCGGCGGCGGCGTGCTGGCGAACCTCGAACTCTTCCAGTATTCGGGCGACCTGCATCTCGTCAGCCGCTCGCGCGACGAGATCAACGGCCGGCCCTGCGTTAAGACGATCGGCGACCTGCCGAAAGGCGTCGACGTGGTCATCCTCATCGTGCCGCAGGCGGCGATCAGGGAATCGGTTCTCGCCTGCATCGAGCGGGAAGTGGCGAGCGTCATCGTCTATTCGTCGGGCTTCGCAGAGGCGGGCGAGGAGGGCCGTAAACAGCAGGACGAGCTTGCCGAGATCTGCCGCAAGGCGGGCATCGCCATGCTCGGGCCCAACTGCATGGGCTATACGAACTATGTCGACGGCATTCCGCTCACCTTCGAGCCGGTCGATCTACGCGGCGTCGGCGAGCGTTCGCGCGTAGCGATCGTCGCCCAGAGCGGCGCCACGGCCGCCAACATCCGTTTCGCCATGCATTCCCGCGAGATCGCGGTCTCCTATGTGATCGCCACAGGCAACGAGGCGGTGCTCGCCGCCGAAGACCTTATTGCATGGCTGATCGAGGACAAGGACAACGCGGCTGTCGCGGTCTATGTCGAGCAGGTGAAGAACCCGCAAAAATTCCTGGCTGTCGCTCACCGCGCCCGCGAACTCGGCAAGCCGATTGTCATGCTGCATCCGGGCTCCAGCGAGCGCGGCAAGGCGGCGGCTCAATCGCATACCGGCGCTCTTGCCGGCGACCACGCCACCATGCAGACGGCCATCCGCAACGAGGCGGTCGCACTGGTCGAAACGACCGACGAGCTGTTCGACGTGACCGCGATCCTTGCCCGTTATCCCCTGCCGCCTACCGGCCAGGCCGGTATCGTGACCAATTCCGGCGCAATCCGCGGCCTCTGCTTCGATTTCTGCGAACGGGTCGGCCTGCCGATTGCGACGCTTTCGGAAGAGGTTCATGCGGAGCTCACCTCGCTCGTGCCGCCCTATGTGCATGTCGATAACCCGTTCGACATCGGCACGACCGGTTTTGCCAATCCCGGCATTTTCGGTACGTCCACCGCGGCCATGCTGAAGGACCCGAATGTCGGCATCGTCTTCCTGTCGCATGCGGGAGGTTCGCCGCCGATGCAGATCAAGAAGTCGGATGCGATCATTCCGGTTGCTGCGACCGCCGAAAAGCCGGTCATCCTCAACATCATCGGCGACGACTATCCGCTCGACCCGAGGTTCATGAAGGCGGTGCGCGACAGCGGCATTCCGTTCTTCCGCTCGCCTGAACGCGCCATGCGGGCCATGGCGGTGGTCATGAACTATGCCGCCGCGCTCGCTGCCACGAAGGACCGTGCACCGGAAGGTGAGCGGCTGAAGGACGTTCCGGCCTCCGGACTGGTGGTCGAATATGAGGGCAAGCGCATCCTTTCCGACCTTGGCATCCAGACGCCTAAGGGCGCTCTGGCGAAAAATGCCGATGAGGCGGTGAAGATCGCCGCCGGGATCGGCTATCCGGTCGTCATGAAGGCACAGGCGGCGGAGCTTGCCCACAAGAGCGATGTCGGCGGTGTCATCGTCAACCTCGCCGACGAGGCGGCGGTGCGTGCTGCGCATGAGAAGATGTATGCCGGTATCGCCAGCCAGAAGCCGGGCCTGACGCTTGACGGCGTGCTGATCGAAGGCATGGCGCGGCAGGGCCTCGAAATGGTGGTCGGCGCCAAGCGCGACCAATGGGGTCCGACGGTTCTCGTGGGCTTGGGCGGCGTCTGGATCGAGGCGCTGGCGGATGCCCGTCTTCTGTCGGCCGATATCAGCCGCGAACGGGCGATTGCCGAAATCCACAAGCTGAAGGCGGCAAAACTGCTTGGCCCCTTCCGTGGTCAACCGGCCCTCGATGTGGAGGCGATCGCCGACGTTGTGGTTAAGCTCGGCGCGCTGATGCGTTCGACACCGGAGATCGTCGAAGTCGATATCAACCCGCTGGTTGTCTATGGCGAGGGGGATGGGGTTCTCGCGCTCGACGCGCTATTCGTGATGCGGTGAGAGCCTCAGCTTTCACTGCGATTTTTTGGAGAGGTGCCGTCGGTTTCTGACGTCTCCTCGGGCTTGTCCAGAGGATCTATCCACGTCTGATCTGGGCAGATGCTCGGGAGAGGCCCGAGCATGACGATGGAGAGGTTGCGGACCTCCGGGAAAAAGAGCGAGGGCTCATGTCCTCGCTTCCGACATTTCAAAGCCGTCACGAGGGAGGAAACAGTGATGCAGATTCAATCCTATGGCGAACTGAAGCTCTTCATCGATGGCGAATGGATTGGCGCGGACGGCCGCGTCACCGAGGACGTCATCAATCCCGCGACGGGCGAGCCGATCGCGGCGCTGCCGCATGCGACGGCGGAAGACCTGGATCGCGCCGTCGCAGCGGCCTCCCGCGCCTTCAGGACCTGGCGCACCACGACGGCCTACGACCGCGCCAAGATCATCCGCAAGGCGGCAGATATCCTGCGCGAGCGTGCCGCCGAACTCGGCCGGCGCATGACGCTCGATCAGGGCAAGCCGCTTTCCGAATCCATTCCGGAAATCCACATCTCCGCCGACATTCTCGACTGGACGGCGGACGAGGGCCGCCGCACCTATGGCCGCGTCATTCCTTCCCGCCTGCCGGGCGCCCGCTGGTTCGTCACCAAGGAGCCGGTCGGCCCGGTCGCCGGCTTCACACCCTGGAACTTTCCGGGCGTCATCCCGGCGCGAAAAATTTCCGCAGCACTCGCGACCGGCTGCACCATGGTCATCAAGCCTTCCGAGGAAACGCCCTCGACGGTGCTTGAAATCGCCCGCGCACTCCAGGATGCGGGCCTGCCGAACGGCGTGCTGAATGTCGTGCACGGCAAGCCGGCCGAAGTCTCCGAACACCTGATCGCCTCCGACGGTATCCGCAAGATCACGTTTACCGGCTCCACCAATGTCGGCAAGCAGCTTGCCGTCCTCGCTGCGCAGGCAGGCGTCAAACGCGCCACGATGGAACTCGGCGGCCATGCACCGGTGCTGATCTTCGAGGATGCGGATATCGACCACGCTATCCGCGTCATGGTGCATGCTAAATACCGCAATGCCGGTCAGGTCTGCATCTCGCCGACCCGCTTCTACGTACATGACAGCGTCCACGACAAGTTTGTCGACGGTTTCGCCAAGGCGGCTGCGGCGCTGAAGGTCGGCGACGGCCTCGATCCGGAAAACCAGATGGGGCCACTCGCCAACAACCGCCGCGTGCCGGCCATGGAGCGCATGGTGGCCGATGCTGTCAGCCGCGGCGCAAGGATCGCCACCGGCGGCGAACGCGGCAGCAATCGCGGCTATTTCTTCCAGCCGACGGTGCTTGCCGACGTGCCGCAGGACGCGATCATCATGAATGAAGAGCCGTTCGGCCCGGTCGCGGTCACCGCCCGTTTCTCCACTTTCGAGGAGGCGATCGAACAGGCGAACCGCCTGCCTTACGGGCTTGCCTCCTACGCCTTTACCCAGTCGGCCAAGACCGCGACCATGGTCAGCGACGCAATCGAGGCTGGTATGGTCGGCATCAACAACAATGCGATTTCCATGACCGAAACCCCCTTCGGCGGCGTCAAGCAGAGCGGCTACGGCTCCGAGGGCGGTTCGGAAGGCATGGAAGCCTACCTCGTCACCAAATTCACCAGCCAATCGTAAGGCGAAAGAGCGTTTTAGGAGCACTAATCATGGCCATTGAAGCAAGCGATATCGGCGGCGAAAACGTCAAGGTCGAATTCGAGGACGGCATTGCCTGGGTGAAACTGAACCGCCCGGACAAGCGCAACGCCATGAGCGTCGGGCTGGCGGAAGACATGATCCGCGTGCTCGACGAACTCGAAATCGACGACCGCGCCGGCGTCATCATCCTCACCGGCGAAGGCGAAGCCTTCTCCGCCGGCATGGACCTGAAAGACTTTTTCCGCGCCACCGACGGCGTCTCGGACGTGAAGCGCATGCGCGCCTACCGTTCCACCCGCGCCTGGCAATGGCGCCTCCTGATGCACTACGCCAAGCCGACGATTGCCATGGTCAACGGCTGGTGTTTTGGCGGCGCCTTCACGCCGCTGATCTGCTGCGACCTCGCCATTGCTTCGGAAGATGCGGTTTTCGGCCTTTCGGAAATCAACTGGGGCGTCATCCCCGGCGGTGTCGTGTCCAAGGCGATCTCGACCCTGATGAATGATCGCAAGGCCATGTACTACGTGATGACCGGCGAGAAGTTTGGCGGCAAGATGGCCGAACAGCTCGGCCTGGTGAACGAGGCGGTGCCGGCCGACAAGCTTCGCGAACGCACCGTCGAAATCGCCCGCGTGCTTCTCGAAAAGAACCCGACCGTGCTCCGTCAGGCACGAATGGCTTATAAATATGTGCGTGAGATGACCTGGGAAGAGTCGGCGGAATATTTGACCGCCAAAGCCGACCAGACGACGTTTGTCGATCCGGAGAAGGGACGGGAGAAGGGGCTGTCGCAGTTCCTGGATACGAAGACCTATCGCCCGGGGCATGGAGCTTACAAGCGGGAGGAGTGAAGGTTACTTCCCCTTGAGGGGGGCGGCACGCAGCGCCGGGGGGATGATCGTGTGAGGTGATCTCTTTCACCCCTACCCATCGCTTCGCGATGAACTCCCCTCGAGGGGAGATGGGCGCCTTGGCCAAGCCACCACACTCGAACAAGAGACATCACCATGGACCTGAATTATTCGGACGAGCAGCTCCTCTTGAAGGAAAGCGCCGATCGCTTCCTGAAGGAGCGCTACGACTTCGATAAACGGGCAAAAATCGTCGCCTCCGATGACGGCTTCGACGCCGGTATCTGGGCGGAGATGGCCGATCTCGGCTGGCTGGCGCTGCCCTTTTCCGAGGAAAACGGCGGACTTGGCGGTGGCGCGGTCGAAATCTCGCTGATCATGGAAGCGATCGGCCGGGCGCTAGTCGTCGAGCCCTACCTCGCCTCAGTCATCCTTGCCGGAAGTCTCATTGAAAAACTCGGCACGGAAAGCCAGAAGGCAGAAATCCTCGACGGCCTGATCGCGGGCACGTCGCGTCCGGCGCTCGCACATGCGGAAAAGCAGACCGGTTTCGACCTTGGCAATATTTCCGCGACCGCCGTGAGGACCGGCGACGGCTATGCGCTCTCCGGCGGAAAGCCGCTGGCACTTGGCGGAGCCGCAGCGGACATCTTCCTCGTCTCGGCAAAGCTCGACGGAGATATCCGCCTCTTCCTCGTCCCGGCCGATGCCGCAGGCCTCACACGCAAGACAGCAAAGCTCGTCGATGGCAGCCGCGCCTGCGATCTCTCTTTATATAATGTCCCTCTGCCAGCCTCCGCTCTCCTCGACGGCGACAACACGCTCGTCGAAATCGAAGCGGCTTATGACCGCGCCAATGCCGCGCTCGCTTCCGAAGCGGTCGGCATCATGGATGCGCTGCTCGATGCCACTGTTTCCTACACCAAGGAACGCGTGCAGTTTGGCAAGCCGCTCGCCGCCTTCCAGGCGCTGCAGCACCGCATGGCCGAGATGGCCGTGAAATGCCAGGAAGCCCGTGGTTCGGCATTGCTCGCCACGCTTTCCGTTGATGCGCTGCGTTCAATGCGCATCCGCGGCGTTTCCGGGGCCAGGGCCAAGATCGGCAAAGTTTCCCGCGTCGTTGCCCAGGAGGCGATCCAGTTGCACGGCGCCATGGGATTTTCCGAGGAGATGCCGATCGGCGCCTGGTTCCGAAGGCTCTATGCGATCGAAAACACGTTCGGCACCACTGCCGACCACCTGAAGCGCTATGGCGAGATCATCCGCGATCCCGCCGTGCTTTCCGGCAGCCTGCTGCGCGAACCGGCCTGAGGAGGACGTCATGGATCTGCTGATGACAGAAGAAGAGGTCCGTTTCCGCGACGAGGTGCGGGCGTTTCTGGATACCCATCTCGACGAAAGCCTGAAGCGCGCCGAGCGGCTGAACCCGAGTTTTCTCGCCGATCCGAATATAGGCCTGCAGTGGCAGGCGAAGCTCAACGAACAGGGCTGGGTCGCCCCCTCGTGGCCGAAGCAATACGGCGGCACCGGCTGGACGCTCGCCGAACGCTATATTTTCGATCAGGAATGCGAGCGGGCCGGCGAGCCGCATTTCCGCGGCGCCTCGATCAAGATGATCGCGCCTGTCCTGATGCGCTACGGCACCGACGAACAGAAAGCCTTCTACCTGCCGCGCATCCTGAACGGCGAAGATGTCTGGGCGCAGGGATATTCCGAACCCGGCTCCGGCTCCGACCTCGCCTCGCTGAAGACCAAGGCGGTGCTCGAAGGCGACCACTATCTCGTCAATGGCTCAAAAATCTGGTCGACGCTTGCGCATCATGCCACCCGCATGTTCGCACTGGTGCGTACTGCCGACACCGGAAAGAAGCAGGAAGGCATCACCTTCATCCTGATCGACCTCAAATCGCCGGGCGTCACCATCCGGCCGATCCGTTCGATCTGCGGCACGCATGAATTCAATCAGGTCTTCTTCGATGACGTGAAAGTGCCGGTTTCCGACCGGATCGGCGAGGAAGGCGAGGGCTGGGACATCGCCAAATACCTGCTGGAATTCGAGCGGGGTGGGGCCTTCGCCGGCGGCGTGCTGCGGGCGATGCTGACACGCCTCCACCGACTCGCTTGCGAACCGCTGCCGGATGGACGAAAAATGATCGACGATCCGCTGTTTGCGGCCCGCTTCACCGAGATCGCCACCGATGTCGACGCCAACGACATGCTGGAGCTGGCCGCCATGTCCAAGGTGCAGGCCGGCGGCAATCCGGGGTCGGTGCCGTCGTCGACAATGAAGATCGAGCGCAGCCGCATCCGCCAGTCGATCGCCGAACTCGCCGCCTCGATCCTCGGCCCGGATGCATTGCGCTGGGAAGAACACCGGCCGCTGCACGAACTGCCGGAAGAGAGCGAGATTGACGAAGGGCGCAAAGTCGCCTCTGCCGTCTATTTCAACTCCCGCTCCCAGAGCATCTTCGGCGGTAGCAATGAAATCCAGCTGGAGATCATCGCGAAGACGCTGCTCAGGTAGCCTTCAACCGCCTTCGCGTGTCACTCGGGCTTTCCCGATAATGCGCGCGGTAGCTGCGCGAGAAGGCGGAGGCAGAGTTGAAGCCCGTGGCTGCGGCGATATCCGCGAAGGTCGCCCGCGTCTCGATCACCTTCCGTCGGGCTGCGTTGAGGCGAAGCGCGAGATAGTGCTCGCGTGGCGCAACGCCCATGATGTCGCGAAAAAGGTCCTGCAGGTGCCGGGCACTGATGCCCGCGCGTTTGGCCAGCCGAGCCAGTGATAACGGTGCCTCCACCGTTTCCTCCATCAGCTTCACTGCCGTCTGAACGCGGGTGTCGACGATCCGCATATTGCCGATCGCCGGCACCTGCAACAGGTCGCCACGGATGCGCTCCTGCTCGTAGATGAAGAGCCGCGAGACTTCCAGCGCCAGTGAATAGCCATGTGCGCGGCGGATCAGTTCCAGCATCAGATCAAGCGTCGGCAGCGAACCGCCGGTGGTGATGCGCTTGCCGTCAATGACGAAGCGTTCGCGGATCATGTTCACCTGCGGATAGGCGGTCGAAAAATCCTCGAAATCCTCCCAATGGGTGGTGGCGGAGAAACCATCGAGAAGGCTGGTCTCGGCGAGGATGAACGACCCGGCCTCGATGCCGGCGATCAGCGTGCGGTGTCGCGCCGTCTGGGAAAGCTGAAATTTCAGATCACGGGTGGCATGCTGCTTCCAGTTATAGCTGGCGAGCACGAAAAGCGGATCGCTTTCCCGTCCGGGCCGGAAGGCTCCGCTGACGGGAATGGGAATGCCCGCCTTCGTATCGATCGGCTGTCCCTCTGGTGAAAAGAGCGTCCACCGATATAGCTCCCTGCCGGCGATGCGGTTTGCGGCGCGCAGGGGCTCGATCACGGATGCCGCGAGAATAAGGTTGATCTCCGGCAGCACCAGAATGTCGAAATGCTGCTCCTGCGAGAAAACGTCAGCCACGCAATCATCGCCCTCCGCTTCCGCTAATGTATAGAATGGCGCCGAAAATGAAAAGCATTCTCCTCTCTTCCGGTTCGTAATGGTGAAAACGAACAAGGAGAGGAACATGCCGCTCGAGATGAATCGCGAGGTCTTCATCACCTGTGCCGTCACCGGCGCGGGCGATACCGTGGGGAAGTCCAGCCACGTGCCGGTCACGCCGAAACAGATCGCCGAGTCGGCAATCGATGCCGCCAAGGCCGGCGCCGCCGTGGTCCATTGCCACGTCCGCAACCCGGAGACGGGCGCCGCCGCCCGCAACAGGGAGCTCTATAGGGAAGTCACCGATCGAATCCGTTCGGCGGATGTGGACGTGGTGCTCAACCTCACTGCCGGCATGGGCGGCGACCTCGTGTTCGGCAACGTCGAGGCACCGTTCCCGGTCAATCCGAATGGCACGGACATGGCCGGCGCCACCGAGCGCGTCGCGCACGTCGCCGAATGCCTGCCGGAAATCTGCACGCTCGATTGCGGCACGATGAACTTTTCGCTCGGCGACTACGTGATGACCAACACGCCTTCCATGCTGCGCGAAATGGCGCGGCAGATGACGGCGCTCGGTGTACGGCCGGAGATCGAGGCCTTCGATACCGGCCATCTCTGGTTCGCCAAGCAGCTCGTGGAGGAAGGCCTGATCGAGGATCCGGTGCTGATCCAGCTCTGCATGGGCATTCCCTGGGGTGCGCCGGACGACCTCAATACCTTCATGGCGATGGTCAACAACGTGCCGAAGAGCTGGACCTTCTCCGCCTTCTCGATCGGCCGCGGTGCGCTCGCCTATCCGGCCGCGGCGGTGCTTGCCGGCGGCAATGTCCGCGTCGGGCTGGAGGACAATCTCTACGTCGGTAAGGGCCAACTGGCGACCAATGCCCAGCTTGTCGAAAAGGCCGCCGGCGTGATCGAGGGCATGGGCGCAAAGGTGATCGGGCCGGCGCAGGTGCGTGAGAAGTTGAAGCTGACGAAGCGGTGATCCCATGACCAGCATCCAAAAAGCAGCCTGCATCGGCGGCGGTGTCATCGGCGGAGCCTGGGCGGCCCGTTTCGTCCTCGCCGGCATTGATGTCGACATGTACGACCCGCATCCGGAAGCGGAACGCATCGGCGGCGAAGTGCTGGGCAATGCAGAGCGCGCCTATGCCATGCTCACCATGGCGCCGCTTCCGCCCAGGGGAAAAATCACCTTCTGCAAGTCCATCGAGGAAGCCGTTGAGGGCGCCGACTGGATTCAGGAAAGCGTGCCGGAACGGCTGGAACTGAAGCGGAACGTCATCACCCAGATTGATGCGGCCACCAACCCGCAAGCGCTGATCGGCTCCTCCACTTCCGGCCTGATGCCGACCGACTTGCAGCGGGACATGAAACACCCGGAACGTTTCTTCGTCGCCCATCCCTATAATCCCGTTTATCTCCTGCCTCTTGCCGAACTGGTCGGCGGCCAGAAGACCTCCCCGGAAACGCTGAAGGCGGCGCAGGAAAAACTCGCGCCGATCGGCATGAAGGGCGTCATCATCAAAAAGGAGATCGAGGCCTTCGTCGGCGACCGCCTGCTGGAGGCCGTATGGCGCGAAGGCCTGTGGCTGATCCATGACGACATCTGCGACACGGAAACGCTGGACGACGTGATCCGCTATTCCTTCGGCATGCGCTGGGCGCAGATGGGTCTGTTCGAGACCTATCGCATCGCCGGCGGCGAGGCGGGCATGCGGCATTTCCTAGCGCAGTTCGGCCCCTGCCTTTCCTGGCCCTGGACCAGACTCACCGATGTCGTTGATCTCGACGATGCGCTCATCGACAAGATCGCTGCCCAATCGGATGCGCAGTCCGGCGCCCGCGGCATCCGGGAACTGGAACGCATCCGCGACGAGAACCTCGTCGGCATCATGCAGGCGCTGAAAGCCGGCGACGGCGGGCAGGGCTGGGGGGCGGGCAAGATCCTTGGCGAGTTCGAAAAACATCTCTGGGCGCAGGGGGGTGGAGCGAAGAAGGAACCGGATTTTTCCGCTCCGCTCCGGCTGCTCGACACCAAGGTCAGCGCCGCCTGGGTGGACTACAACGGCCACATGACCGAGTACCGCTACCTGCAGGTCTTCGCCGATACGGCGGATATGCTGCTCCGGCTGATCGGGGTCGATTTCGCCTATGTCGAGGCTGGGCACAGCTATTATACGGTCGAGACGCATATCCGACATCTTGGTGAGGCAAAACTCGGCCAGAAGCTTTACTCGACGCTGCAGGTGCTCTCCAGCGACGACAAGCGCCTCCGGTTCTTCACGACCATCTACAATGCCGAGACCAACGAGGCGCTCGCCACTGCCGAGCAACTGATGCTGCACGTGGATTCGAAGGCCGGGAAATCGGTTGCCGCGCCCTTCGACGTGTTGGCGAAGTTGAAGCCGATCGCCGAGGCGCATGCGAAATTACCTATTCCGGAAGGCGTCGGGCGTTCGGTGGGGCAGAAGAGGTAGATCATGGGCAGAAGGGGGGGCGGCTACGCTCCCCATCAGTAAAGGGAGAAACCCCATGCATTTCGGACTGACCGGCGAACAGGAGATGATCGTCAAGACCGTCCGCGATTTCGTCGAGACGGAAATCTATCCGCATGAGAACGAGGTGGAGCGCACCGGCTTCGTGCCGCCCGAACTCGGTCAGGAAATCGCGCGAAAATGCCGGGAGATCGGCTTCTTCGGCTGCAATTTTCCGGAGGAGGTGGGTGGCGCCGGTCTCGACCACACGTCGTTCACGCTGGTCGAACGGGAGCTCGGCCGTGGCTCCATGGCGCTCACAGTCTTCTTCGGCCGGCCTTCCGGCATCCTCATGGCCTGCGAGGGAGACCAGCGCGAAAAATATCTTCTGCCGGCCGTGCGCGGCGACAAGTTCGATGCACTTGCCATCACGGAGCCGGATGCCGGTTCGGACATGCGCGGCATGAAATGTTTCGCCCGACGGGACGGCGACGACTGGATCGTCAACGGTACGAAACACTTCATTTCGCATGCGGATATCGCTGATTTCGTCATTGTCTTCGTCGCGACCGGTGAAGAGGAAACCCCGCATGGACCGAAGAAGCTCATCACCTGTTTCCTCGTCGATCGCGACACGCCGGGTTTCGAAATCCGCGAAGGTTACAGTTCCGTCTCGCATCGCGGCTACCGGAACTGCATCCTCACCTTCGACGAATGCCGATTGCCGCCGACCCAGGTCCTCGGCGACGTGCACAAAGGCTTCGACATCGCCAACCAATGGCTCTACGGCACGCGGTTGACGGTCGCCGCCACCTGCGTCGGCCGGGCGCGGCGCGCCTTCGACTATGCCCTGAACCAGGCAGCCGACCGCAAGCAGTTCGGCAGGCCGATCGGCACCAACCAGGGCGTCTCTTTCAAGCTCGCCGACATGATCACCGAGATCGACGCTGCCGATCTGCTAACGCTCTCGGCCGCCTGGCGGCTCGATCAGGGCCTGACGTCGAACCGCGAAATCGCCTCGGCAAAATTGTTCGCCACGGAAATGCTGGCGCGGGTCACCGACGAGGCGATCCAGATTTTCGGCGGCATGGGGTTGATGGACGACCTGCCGCTTGCCCGCTTCTGGCGTGACGCCCGTGTCGAACGCATCTGGGATGGCACGTCGGAAATCCAGCGGCACATCATCAGCCGCGACCTGCTACGGCCGCTGGGGGCGTAAGAATGACCCGCTCCCTTGAACGCCTGACACGCCCGAAGACCATTGCCGTGTTTGGCGGCAAGGAGGCACGGCGGGTCATCGAGCAATGCCACAAGATGGGTTTTGCGGGCGAAATCTGGCCCGTCCACCCGAAGAGTGACGAAATCCTCGGCCGCAGATGCTATCGATCGGTGGCCGACCTGCCCGACGCCCCGGATGCGGCCTTTGTCGGCGTCAACCGGCAGCTTACCATAGAGATCGTCCGAGAACTTTCCGCCCGCGGCGCAGGCGGGGCAATCTGTTACGCGTCCGGTTTCCGCGAGGCGGCAAGCGAGCTTGCCGATGGCGATGACCTGCAGAAGGCGCTGGTCGAGGCGGCCGGCGACATGCCGATCCTCGGGCCGAACTGCTACGGTTTCATCAACATGCTGGACGGGGCTCTCCTCTGGCCGGATCAGCACGGCATGCTCAGGGTCGAGCAAGGTGTGGCGGTGCTCACCCAGTCGTCCAACATCGCCTGCAACATTTCCATGCAACAGCGGGGATTGCCGCTTGCCTATCTGATGACTGCCGGCAACCAGGCGCAAACAGGGCTTGCCGAACTCGCCTGCACTGTCATCAAGGACCCGCGCGTCACCGCCATCGGCCTGCATGTGGAAGGCTTCGACAGTCTCGAAACGCTGGAGCGGCTGGCCGGCCTGTCGCGGGAGCTGAAGAAGCCGGTCGCCATGCTGAAGGTCGGCAGATCGGAGGCTGCGCGCCTCGCCGCCGTCTCCCACACCGCTTCGCTCGCCGGCAATGACCGCGTCTCCTCTGCGCTGCTGCAACGGCTCGGCATCGGCCGGGTTCAGACGCTGCCGGAACTCCTGGAAACGTTGAAGCTCCTGCATCTTTACGGACCACTGGAAAGCGCCGACATTTCCTCGATGAGCTGTTCGGGCGGCGAGGCCTCACTGATGGCCGATGCCGGCATGAAGCGAAGGATTTCCTATCGGCCACTCCGAAATGAGCAACTCGAACCGCTCCGCGAGACGCTCGGGCTGATGGTGGCGCTCGCCAATCCGCTCGACTACCACACCTTCGTCTGGGGCAATCAGGAGAAGCAGACGGCCGCCTTTACCGCGATGATGCAGGGTGGCTATGCGATGAACCTCGTGGTGCTGGACATCCCGCGGCTTGATCGCTGCGATGCGACCGACTGGTTGACAACCGTCAACGCGGTGGTGGCGGCGCGGACCGCAACCGGGGCGAATGCCGGCGTCGTCGCCAGCATGGGCGAGAACCTTCCGGAAGCCGTGGCCGAACGGCTGATGCATGACCGCGTCGTACCGTTCTTCGGCATCGAGGAGGCGCTGGCCGCGGCGGAGACCGCTGCGTTTATCGGTGCGGCGTGGAGGCAGCCCGCGCCTGTGCCCCTGCTCAAGGTTCCCGCCGGAGCGGGCGAGACGGTCACGCTCAACGAGGACGAGGCGAAGCGTGAGCTTTCCGCCTTCGGCTTGACCGTTCCGCACGGGCTCGTGGTCATGGATCCGCAAGAGGCGGGGCATGCGGCCGAAAGGCTCGGTTTTCCGGTGGCGCTCAAGGGTCGTGGCGTTGCCCACAAGACAGAGGCCGGCGCGGTGAGGCTTACCCTCGGAAACCGCGAAGAGGTGGTCGCTGCTGCCCACGCCATGGCGGGTGTCGCGAACGGCTATCTGGTCGAGAAGATGGCCGCCAAGCCGGTGGCGGAGATCATCATCGGCGCGATGCGCGATCCCATTGCGGGCCTGGTCCTGACTGTCGGGGCGGGTGGTATTCTGGTCGAACTGCTGGATGATTCCGCGCTTATTACCTTGCCCACGTCACCGGAGGCCATTTCCGCGGCCATATCCGGCCTCAAGATAAAGACGTTGCTCGACGGCTATCGTGGCAGGCCGAAGGGCGATATCGCCGCGCTGGAACAGGCGGTCGCCGCCGTCGCGGCCTATCTGGCCGCCAATGCGGCGGACGTCGAAGAGCTGGACATCAATCCGGTCATGGTGCTGCCGGAAGGCGAGGGCGTCGTTGCCGTGGATGCGCTGGTGCGGAGGAGAATAGCATGACCGACCAACCCATCAGGACCCATCGCGAGGGCGGCGTTCTCGAAGTCACCATCAACCGGCCGAAGGCGAACGCCATCGACCTGAAGACTTCGCGGATCATGGGTGAAATCTTCCGCGATTTTCGCGATGACGAGGCGTTGCGCGTTGCGATCATTACCGGCGCCGGCGAAAAGTTCTTCTGCCCCGGCTGGGATCTGAAAGCTGCGGCCGCTGGTGACGCGGTGGATGGCGACTACGGCGTCGGCGGGTTCGGCGGCATGCAGGAACTGCGGGACCTCAACAAGCCGATCATCTGCGCTGTCAACGGTATCTGCTGCGGCGGAGGGCTGGAGATCGCGCTTGCGACAGACCTCATCCTCGCCGCCGAACATGCCACCTTCGCGCTGCCGGAAATCCGTTCCGGCACGGTGGCCGATGCCGCCTCGATCAAGCTGCCGAAGCGCATTCCCTATCATGTCGCCATGGACATGTTGCTCACCGGCCGCTGGCTCGATGTTGAGGAGGCGCATCGCTGGGGCTTCGTCAATGAAATCCTGCCGGCCGACAAGCTGATGGCGCGCGCCTGGGACCTGGCGCGGCTGCTGGAAAGCGGCCCGCCGCTCGTCTATGCGGCGATCAAGGAAGTGGTACGCGAGGCGGAAGGCGAGAAATTCCAGACCTCGATGAACCGCATCACCCGTCGTCAGCTGAGGACTGTCGATATCCTCTATTCCAGCGAGGACCAGCTGGAAGGCGCCCGGGCCTTCGCCGAAAAACGCGACCCGGTCTGGAAGGGAAAGTAGCCGTTAAAGTTTGTGCCCTTCATATTGCGGCAGATCGTCGGTGATTTCGTGCCAGGGCGCCTTCGAACCGACGAAGATATGGTGTGTCGGGCGGATGGCGGGGGCATCGACAAGCGTGCCCATCGCGACATGCACCCATCTGGCCTCACGCACCAGCGAATAGAGCAACGAGCCGCAGGTGCCGCAATGGGCATCGTGGTTCTCGGCGTTGCCATAAATCAACAGACCATCGGAGCCTTTCACCAGGGTGAGTTTTTCCCGCGGAATGCCCGCGAATGGCTTGAAGGCCGAGCCGGTGGTGCGGCGGCAGTCCGAACAGTGGCAGTTGGCCGCGTAAACGAAAGCGTCCTCCACCGCATATTCCACCACGCCGCAAAAACACTTGCCCGATAGTCTTTTCATAAGAGGGGACCTCATACATGGCTGATCTCGTCCAGATACCAGCCGATATAGCACAGTTCGTTATATTCCATAGGGGCGATCCGACCCGGCACGAAGAAGCGCGGAGCCACCTCCGCGGACGGTGTGTTGGAGGATTGCCTTGTCTTCGTCGGTCGTCACCTTCCGGCCCGCTCGGCAATTGTAATCCCAAAAAATCATAGGGATCGAAGCGGCTCGATAAATTCTTCTCTTCTACTCAAGAAATTAAGAAAGACAGGATTCACGAATGTGGACTGCTGCGTTAACCTTTCAATTGTGAATTGATTCGCGGCAATACTGCTAACCTTCCGGCGAGGCTGCTTTGAGCGAGCAAAGTCATGCCATTGAAGAGAGTCACTCGATCGAGCACTGGGCGATGAACCGCGCCCATCAGATCGTTGTCCACCAGGGAATGAGCCTGGTGGAGGCGGCTCAGTGCCTGGACTATAAACGGACCAACGCCAATACCTATGCGCTGCGCCAGGCAATCATGGATTGCCTCGTCGAAGCGTTGACGCGAGGGGCGAAGGCACCGGTGACGCGAGCGGGGAATGATCCAATCACTGAAAGTTGAAGGGCGGCCTGCGGCCGGGAGTCGCCCTCGAACCAACCTGTGTTACAGTTTCATCACGACGAGACGCAGTGATTGGATCGCCTATGCTTACAACACTCGCGATGCTGATGGGCCTCTCTGCCGCAGCCGGCCCGATGATCGCGCAGGCGGGAGGCGGCGAGGTGGATGTCGAGCTGGTTCTCGCAGTCGATACGTCCCGTTCCATGGACTACGAGGAGGTCCGCATCCAGCGCGAGGGTTATGTCGCGGCGCTCAAGCACAGGGAATTCATCGACGCGGTGAAGACCGGGCTCATCGGGAAGATCGCCATCAGCTATTTCGAATGGGCAGGCGACGTGGTGCCCGATTCCGTCATTGACTGGCAGGTGATCGAGAACGAGCAGGACGCGATCGATTTCGCCAACAAGCTGGAGGCGCGGCCGATCAATTCCCAGCGCCGAACTTCGATTTCCGCGGCGATCGTACAAGGTGCCACGATGCTCGTCGCCAACTCCTATAGCGGCACGCGGCAGGTCATCGATGTTTCCGGCGACGGTCCGAACAATGCCGGCAATCCCGTTGTGCCGGCCCGCGACAAGGCGGTGGAGGCCGGCCTCATCGTCAATGGCTTGGCGATCATGCTGCGCCCTTCGGGAGCGCAGGGCGGGCTCGACAAATACTACGCCGATTGCGTGATCGGTGGTCCCGGCTCTTTCGTGCTGCCGGTTCACAAGATCGAAGATTTCGCGGTCGCCGTGCGCCGCAAACTGGTCATGGAGATCAGCAGCCTTACGCCGCCTGCAACCGTGCAGAAGACCGCCGGCACCCAACCGGCGACTGACTGCCTGGTGGGGGAAAGGCAGTGGCAGGATCTCTTCGACCGCTGAGTCATTCCGCAAGCTCTCACATTACCCTGATCAGATCGGACTTGCCCTCCCGGTTCGATGGCCGAGCGGGAACATTTCGGCAGGCCTGCGAGTTTCTGTCCGCTTGTCGGATGGAGGAAAGCGGAGTTGAGTGGCGTGGCAGCGGCGCCTGGCAGCGGCGCAGGCGAATTCCATCATTTCCTGGTCGGGCTCGGCCGCGGCGCGGCTGGTGCCATGCTGTTCGGCATACCCATGCTGATGACCATGGAACTCTGGCACCTCGGCTTCTATATCGAGCAATATCGCCTGCTGTTGCTTCTGATCGTCAATATCCCGCTTCTCGTGATACTGGCCGATCGCATCGGCTTCGAGCGAACCTCCACATGGAGGGAGGCTTTCCGCGATGCAGCAATCGCTTATGGGCTCGGCATCGTCATGAGCGCTACAATCCTCGTTCTGCTCGGCAACATCAAGCTGCATATGCCGTTCTCGGAAATGCTCGGCAAGACCGCCATCCAGTCAGTACCCGCGAGTATCGGCGCTCTGCTCGGTCGCTCCCAGCTCGGCGGCCAGGCAGGCGGAAACGGCGACAGCGATAAGGATGATCCGAAAGGAGAAGAAGCAGATCAGGGAAAAGAGGGCAATGCGGTGCCGAATGAGCTCTCCATCAACTACAGCCGGGAGCTTTTCCTCATGGCGGTCGGCGCGCTCTTCCTCAGCCTCAATGTCGCGCCGACGGAGGAAATCATCCTGATCGCCTACAAGATGACGCCCTGGCATGCGCTTGCGACGATCGTCGTATCGATCGCCATCATGCACGGCTTCGTCTACGCGGTTGCCTTCAAGGGCACACACGAAATGCCGGGTGAAACGCCCCGATGGCACGCCTTCTTCCGCTTCACCCTGCCGGGTTACTTGGTCGCGATGCTGATCAGCCTCTACGTTCTGTGGACATTCGGGCGGCTGGATGACAGCGCGCCGACGCAGATGCTAATATCCGCGATCGTGCTCTCCTTCCCCGGCGCTATCGGGGCGGCCGCTGCCCGCCTCATCTTGTGACGAGTGAACCGATGACGATCACCGCTCATGGACGCCACACCGAAACGCAGGAACCCCATTGGATCGAATGGGCGACCGGCATGATCTCCGCACTGGTGGTGCTTGCGATGATCACATGGGTGGGTTGGGAAGCACTGAGGAAGGATGGTCTGCCGCCGGAATTCTCGATTGCAGTGACCCGACGAACACTGGTCGAAGGGGGGTATCGGGTCGAATTCGAGATCACCAACAAGGCAACCACAACAGCAGCCGCAGTCATGGTGCGCGGCGAAATCCTTGATGGCGGCGAAATGATCGAGGATGCGGATGTGACCTTCGATTACGTGCCGGCGGAATCGAATGCCTCCGGCGCAATCCTGTTCTCGCAGGATCCGGGTGCACGGGAGGTCAGGGTCCGGGCGATAGGCTATACGGATCCGTAGGGGAGCAGGCCGTACATCCCTTCAGCAGAGGCCGGAACGGCTTAGTACGGCAAGCCGACATAGTTCTCGGCGAGCGCCGTGGAAGCAGCCTTGGAACTGACGAGATAATCGAGCTCCGTCTCCTGTATCTTCTGGCCGAATTCGCCGGTATCGGGGAAACGGTGCAGCATCGTGGTCATAGACCAGGAGAAGCGCACGGCGCGCCAGACCCGCTTCAGCGCCCGCTCCGAATAGGCGTCGATTCCGGCTAAGGATTTATCCGCGTAGTAGCCCAGCAGGCCGTCGAAGAGGTAGTAGACGTCGCTCGCCGCGAGGTTCAGGCCCTTGGCGCCGGTCGGTGGCACGATATGAGCCGCGTCACCGACAAGGAACAGCTTGCCGAAGCGCATCGGTTCGGCGACGAAGGATCTGAGCGGCGCGATGGACTTTTCGAAGGAGGGGCCGGTCACCATGTTTTCGGCATGCTCGGCAGGCAGCCGGCGGCGCAATTCGTCATAGAAGCGGTCGTCGGACCAGTCTTCGATCTTCTCGTCCAGCGCACACTGGATATAGTAGCGGCTGCGGGTATGGGAGCGCATTGAACAGAGCGCGAAGCCGCGGGGATGGTTGGCATAGATCAGCTCGTGGCTGACCGGCGGCACCTCGGCGAGAATGCCGAGCCACCCGAAGGGATAGATCCGCTCGTAGGTCCTCAGCGCGCTCTCCGGTACCGATTTCCGGCTCACGCCGTGATACCCGTCGCACCCGGCGATGAAGTCGCAGTCGATCCGGTGGGTGACGCCGTCCTTCTCGTAGGTGACGTAGGGGCCGGCCCCGTCGAAATCGTGCGGCGTGACGTTGGTTGCCTCATAGACCGAACTGCCGCCGGAAGCCTCGCGTTTGTCCATCAGGTCATGGGTAAGCTCCGTCTGACCATAGACCATGACACGTCTTCCGGTCAGCCCGAAAAGGTCGATGCGGTGGTCGCGGCCGTCGAAAGCGAGCGAGAAGCCGTCATGCGGCAAACCTTCCCTGTGCATGCGTTCGCCAGCCCCGGCGCGATCGAGCATGTCGACCATGCCTTCTTCCAGCACACCGGCACGCACGCGGCCGAGAATGTAATCCTTGCTGACGCGATCGAGGATAATGTTGTCGATGCCGGCATTTGTAAGCAGTTGACCGAGCAGCAGGCCGGCCGGACCGGAACCGATAATGGCGACTTGGGTGCGCATGAAATCCTCCCGAATTCTTGTTCCTTGATAAGCGCACGATCAGGGTCCCGGACAATGGACATTTCACGCAATCTATAGGACAAAACGAACATTGCCCTATTGGAGGCCACGATGCTTGCGCCGGTCCCGACTTACGATCTCTATGGCGAGAACCGCACAAGGCGGCCCGATTTCTGGCTGCATTGCGAAACGATCGCTTCGCGCAGCAGCGCGCACCAGTGGGAAATCGGCCGCCATCGCCACGAGAGCTTCCAGCAATTCCTGTACATTCGGAACGGATCTGGCGATGCAATCCTCAGCGCCTCGACCGTCACGCTCGTTCCCCCCTGCGTCGTTGCCGTACCGCCGGGCGTCAGCCACGGCTTCCGCTTCTCCCGCGACATCGACGGAATGGTGATCACTCTGGTCGCAGAGCGGTTGCGGCTGACCGCCGGACTTGCCAAACGGCCCGGCGACTGGCTGTCGACCCCTAGGATGATACCGCTGCCGGCTGGCGAGGATGCAGACTATCTCGACGAGACTTTCTCACGCCTGTTTGCCGAATTCGAGGCACAGCGCGCGAGCCGCAACGATCTCGTCGAAGCCTATCTGACGGCGGCGATCCTCATCCTCGGTCGGCTGGCCGGCGTCGATAGCAGTGGCGCTGCGGGCGACGTCAATCTTGCACGCGTCGAGGCGCTGAAGGACCTGATCGGCCGGCATTTCCGTGATCAGCTTCCGGCGGAGGCCTATGCGAAACTCCTGAACCTTTCCCCGACGCATCTGAACCGCGTGGTGCGTGAGGTGACCGGCATGAGCGTTCACGATCTCATCATGGCGCGCGTGGTCGACGAGGCCCGCCGCGCGCTCGTCTTCACCACGGCAAGCGTTCAGGCGATCGCCGATGGACTCGGCTTTTCCGACGCGGCCTATTTCTCCCGCTGCTTCAGGAAACGCACCGGCCAGACACCACGCCAATATCGCGAAGCGGAGCGTGCGAGCCTGCGGCAGGTGGAGAGCCCGGTTGAATAAGCTCACATTCCACGCGCGCCTGTGACAATTTGTGTGCTGCAACACGGGATCATTCTTCCGCCACATGCGTTGCCCATCGCTAGCTGGCCGGCTCGACCGAATCGCGATGGCCGGACCGCGAATAATTGAAGGAGTACAGGGATGAAAAGATTTACTGCCGTGGCGCTTGCCGCTCTTCCGGTTCTGACGAGCGCGGGAACGGCCTTTTCCGCCGACGTGATTTCCCGTCGGGACCAGGTTCCGGTCTATGAAGAGCCCGACCAGCGCGGTGGCGTGCGCATAGGCTATCTCGATTGCTCGATCGGCGGCGGTGTCGGTTATGTCCTTGGCTCCGCCAAGGAAGCCGATTGCGTCTTCACTTCTGCGATCGGCAGCGAACCGCTTGACCACTATACCGGAGTCGTCCGCAAGATGGGCGTCGACCTTGGTTTCACGACGCGCTCGCGCCTGATCTGGGCTGTCTTCGCCCCGACCGCCGGTTACCATCATGGTTCGCTCGGCGGTCTCTACCAGGGTGCCACAGCGGAAGCGACCGTCGGTGCGGGCATCGGTGCCAATATTCTCGTCGGCGGCACCTCGGGCTCCATTCACCTGCAGACGGTGAGCGTCACCGGCCAGCTTGGCCTGAACGTCGCCGCCACCGGAACGTCGGTGACTTTGACACCGGCAAGCTGAAGCTTGCAGGGACGCCGCTCTCCCTGAAAGGGGAGGACGGCGGGATATCCTGATAGGCGGAGGCCTTGCGTCATGCCGGTCACATTCATACCTTAGATAAGGTACGGTTCGGCCCTGCAGGCCCTTATGGGTTTCGGGTCGTCTTTCGCCCATCAGGAATTGCATCATGGATATCGAGAAAATTTTGCGGTCGGTCGTGGCCGTGCGCGCCTCAATTCCGGATAATGCCTTCACGGCAAATACGCTCGGCACCCGTCGGGAAGGAAACGGCGTCGTGATCCGCGACAACGGACTGGTGCTGACGATCGGCTATCTCATCACCGAGGCCGAGGAGGTCTGGTTGACGCGTCGTGACGGGCGCGTGGTGCCCGCCCATGCGCTCGCCTACGACCAGGAAAGCGGTTTTGGCCTCGTGCAGGCGCTTAGCCCGCTTGACCTTCCGGCGCTGGAAATGGGCGACTCCGACAGCGCGCAGGTCGGCGATCCGATCGTCTTTGCCGATGGTGAGGGTGAATATGTCCGCGGCAATATCGTCGCCAAGCAGGAATTCGCCGGCTACTGGGAATATCTTCTCGATGAAGCGATCTTCATCGCACCCGCGCATCCCTCCTGGGGCGGCGCAGCGTTGATCGATGCGGAAGGCAAGCTCATCGGCATCGGATCGCTGCGTCTGCAGATGAGCAAAGGCGGCGAAGTCGCCGACATCAACATGGCCGTGCCGATCAACCTGCTTCGTCCGATCCTCGACGATGTGCTGAACCGCGGCGAAATCAACAGGCAGCCGCGACCATGGCTCGGAGCCTTCTCAGCCGAGAGCAATGGCGAGGTCATCGTCATGAGCGTTACCGAGAACGGACCAGCCGCAAAGGCGGGATTGAAGCGCGGCGACGTGATTTCGGAGATCCGCGACGGCGAAGTCGACGGGCTTGCCGACTTCTACCGAAAGGTCTGGGAAAGCGGCCCTCCGGGATCGGAAATCCCCATGCGCATCCTGCGCGACGGCCGTGAAGCCTGGCTGCGGGTAAAGTCTGCGGACCGCAACGATTTCCTGCACAAGCCACAATTGCAGTAGCGGCTTGAGGCACGTCACCCTTTCCCGCGTGTGGCTTGCCCTGCCACAAGGAACAGGTATTACCTCACCAATATTGCCCGGAAATCGTTGACATTCGTGCCGGTCGGGCCGGTGGAAAACAGGTCGTCGATGGCGGAGAAACCGGAAAAGCTGTCATTGCCGTCGAGCAGCTTTCTGCCGTCCAGGCCCGCAATCCGCAGGCGACGCGTGCTCGTGCCGTCGGCAAAGGCGCCCGCATTGGTCTCCGATCCATCGATCCCGTCCGTATCGGCGGCAAGCGCAGTGATGTGGTGACCGTCGATCGCCAGCGCAAAGGCCAGGGCAAATTCGCCATTGCGGCCGCCCTTGCCCCCTTTGCTCCTGAGCGTAACCGTCGTCTCGCCGCCGGAAAGCAGCACGGCAGGCTTGGCGAAGGGCCGGTCGCGCAGCGCCACCTCGCGGGCGAGCGCCGCATGCACCAGCGCCACATCGCGGGATTCGCCTTCGACGGAATCGGAAAGAATGTGAGGCGTGACGCCGTGGGAGCGGGCGACCGCTGCCGCTGCTTCCAGCGATACGCCGGCAGAAGCGATGACATAATGTTCGTGGCGGGCAAAGACCGGATCATCCGGCTTCGGAGCGTCGGCCGCCGGCGAGTTCAGATGTGCGATCATTTTTTCCGACAGCATCAGCCGATACTGCTCGATAATCGCCAGCGCTTCCTGCCTCGTCGTGGCATCCGGAATGGTCGGACCCGACGCGACGAAGGCCGGATTGTCACCCGGAATATCCGAGACGATCAGGCTGACGACGCGGGCCTTCGTGGCTGCGGCGAGACGGCCGCCCTTGATGGTTGAAAGGTGTTTTCTGACCACGTTCATTGCGGAGATTGGCGCACCGGAGGCAAGCAGCGCCTCGTTGAGGGTGATCTCATCTTCAAGCGTCAAGCCTTCCGGCGGCGCGGGCAGCAGGGCCGACCCGCCGCCGCAGATCAGCGCGATGACGAGATCATCCTCGGAAAGGCCCGAGATCGCCCCGACAAGCCGCTTCGCACCGGCAAGGCCTGCCGCATCGGGCACAGGGTGCGAGGCTTCGAGGATCTCGATCGACTTCGTTTCGCAGCCATAGCCGTAGCGGGTCACGACGACGCCGGAGAGCGGGCCTGGCCATACGCTCTCGAGGGCAGCAGCCATTTGTGCCGCTCCCTTGCCGGCGCCGATGACGACGGTGCGACCGCTTTTCGGCGGGGAGGGCAGGTATTTCCTGATGCCGGTCAGGGGATCGGCGGCCTTCACCGCAGCGTCAAACAGCGCCTCCAGCAATTCCCGATCCTTCATCGCCTCTTTCCTCCTCTTTTCATCGCTCGGCCTTTTCGATCACGGTGGTTGACAGCCGTCAACCAGGCTTGATCGCCATGAGCCTTTCCGCCCGGAACAAAGCGGATGGGTGTCGGTTGTCCTCAAGGCTCATCGAACGAAAGGAGCGAAGCATGACCGAGCATTTGAAGGAAGCAGGTTATTCCGGCCAGATCGATATCGGCGGCAGCCGGTCGCCCGTAACCTACAAGCTCAAGGCCTGCAGGGAGGATGACGGGGCTTTCCATGTCGCGGTGAGTCTGACGACGTCGCGCGACTGGCTGCTGAAACACGGCTTCCGCCGGCAGGCGACGCTGGTTCGCCAAGGCGGATATCAGATGCCGGTACATTTCGAGGAGACCCTGAACGTCGCCGACAATATCTCCGTCACGCTTCGCGCCGACGATGCGGTGATTGCATCGATGGACGAACTGAAGAGGAAATTCCCCGAACTGCAGGCGGGCTGAGGTGGCACCTATCGCCCCGGCATGATCTCCACAGCCGCCTGGCGGATCGTCTGCATGAGGATGGAAAGCGGCGCAGAAGGATTGGAATCGGCCCGTATGGTGAGGCCGACCGGTCCACGGGTCTCGCTGGTATCGATCGGTAGTGTCGCGAGCGTTCCGTCAGCGACGTCCCCTGCGACGACGCCGGCGGAAATGATCCAGACCGCTTCGCTTGAGCGCACGAAAACCCTGCCGAAAGCATCGGAGATTGTTTCCACCTGGACGGGCAGGGTGGCAACGCCATTGGCAATGAGGAACTGTTCCACGGACGGCCGGATGATCGAGCCACGCGTCGGCATCAGGACCGGATAATCCGCCAGGCCCTCGAAGATCGAGCGCCTCCCGTCGAGCAGGGGATGGCCAGGCCGGACGATGAAGACCACCTGCTCGGAATAGAGATGCTCGAAGGAAAGGCCTGCCATTTTCTCCGGCGAAGCCAATCGCCCGACGACCAGATCGAGATCTCCCACCCTGAGTTGTTCCATCAAAACGGCATTATCTCCCGTTACGATCTTTACCCGGCTGCCCGTCTTTTCCGCAAGGAACAGCATCATCGCCCGTGGCATGATCCGGGTGGAAACGGTGGGCAATGCGCCGATGCGTACAGGCGGCGCGGAATCGAAGAGTTCCTGCGAGACGGAATCCATGCCCTGCCTGAGTGCCGTCAGTGCCGCGCCCGCATGCCGCAGGAAGACTTCACCGTAGCGAGTAATGCGGATGCCGCGCCCTTCGCGCTCGAAAACGGCGACACCCAGTGCCTCTTCCAGTTCGCGGATCGTCTTGGTCACCGCGGGCTGGCTGACATTGAGGATTTCGGCCGCCCTGACGACACTCTTCTGTCGGGCGACCTCGATGAATGTATACAGATGTCGAAACTTGATCCGCGAATTGATCAAAATCAAATAACCTTGCGGTTAAGGAAACATGCTATAAATATCATTTTACTTAACCGAAAACTAGAGCAATCTATCAACGTGAGAGGAGGCGCAGATGCAATTTGTACACATTAATGGCATTGCTATCCATTATGACATCCTGCGTGCGGGTGATGATAGGCCAGTCATCGTCTTCATCAATTCGCTCGGAACCGACAGCCGCATCTGGCACCACGTGCTGCCGAAGCTGGCTGAGGACTATACAATCCTCACCTATGACAAGCGCGGCCATGGTCTTTCCGGACTCGGCAACCCCCCGTATTCGATTGCCGATCATGCGGCCGATCTTGCCGGTCTGCTCGATCACCTGCAATTGCCACAGGTCATCATGTGCGGCCTTTCGGTTGGCGGACTGATCGCCCAGGGTCTGTATGCCGCCCGGCCGGACCTCGTGAAGGCGCTGGTGCTTTCCAACACGGCGCACAAGATCGGTACCGCCGAAATGTGGGCGGCGCGTATCGCCACCGTCGAGGAAAAAGGCATCGGCAGCATCCTCGACGCGATCATGGAGCGCTGGTTTACCGAACCCTTCCGCAAGCCGGAGAATGCCGCCTACCAGGGCTATTGTCACATGCTGGTGCGGCAGCCGACCTTCGGCTACAGCGGCACCTGCGCGGCGATCCGCGATGCAGATTTTACCGAAGCCGCAAGCAAGATCACCGTGCCGGTGCTCTGCATCGTCGGCCGCGAGGACGGTTCGACACCGCCGGAGGTCGTCAAGTCGCTTGCCGATCTGATTCCCGGCTCCCGCTACGAGATCATCGAGGGAGCGGCGCATATTCCGTGCGTTGAAACACCTGCCGCCCACGCCGCGCTGATCCGCGGCTTCATTGAACAACTGGATAAGGAATGAATATGGCCGAGACTTCTACGCCGTCGGAACGCTATGCGCAGGGCATGAAGACGCGCCGCTCCGTGCTCGGCGATGCTTATGTCGACCGTGCCCAGGCAAACAGGACGCCGTTCGACCAGCCGTTTCAGGAGCTCATCACCGAAAGCGCCTGGGGTACCGTCTGGTCGCGCCCGCACTGGACCAAGCGCGAACGTTCCATGGTGACGATCGCGCTGCTTGCAGCGCTGGGCCATTATGACGAGGTCGCCATGCATATCCGCGCAACCGCCAATACCGGTGCGACAAAAGACGATATCTGCGAGGCCCTGATGCATGTGGCAATTTATGCCGGCGTTCCGGCCGCCAATCATGCCTTCAAGATTGCAAAAGCCACTTACGCTGAAATGGACGCGGAAAAGGCCGCGGGAGAGAGAAGATGAAAAACGCACCGCCTGAAACGACACCTTTCTTCCCTCGTGACAGGGAATGGCATCCACCGGCGTTCACACCGGGTTACAAGACTTCCGTGTTACGCTCGCCGCAACGCGCGCTGATTTCGCTGGAAGGCACCAAGAGCGAGGTCACCGGTCCGGTCTTCGGCCACAACATCCTCGGCGAGTTCGACAACGACCTGATCGTCAACTACGCCAAGCCCGGCGAAATGGCGATCGGTGAACGCATCCTCGTCTACGGTCGCGTGCTGGATGAACGGGGCGTCGGCATTCCCGGCGCGCTGGTGGAGTTCTGGCAGGCGAACGCCGGCGGGCGCTACCGCCACAAGAAGGAAACCTACCTCGCACCGCTCGACCCGAACTTCGGCGGCTGCGGCCGCACCATCACCGACGAGAACGGCGGCTACGTCTTCAAGACGATCAAGCCCGGCCCCTATCCGTGGCCGAATGGCGTCAACGACTGGCGCCCGGCGCATATCCACTTCTCGGTCTTCGGCCACGGCTTCGCGCAGCGTCTGATCACCCAGATGTATTTCGAAGGCGATCCGATGATCTGGATTTGTCCCATCGTGAAGACGATCCCGGACGAGAACGCCATCAAGGGCCTGATCGCAGCCCTAGACATGAACAACACAATTCCTCATGACATGAGAGCTTACAAGTTCGACATCATCTTGCGCGGCCGTCGCTCGACATTCTTCGAGAACCGCAAGGAAGGTAACTGATCCATGGTCCAGCCGCTCACCTACTTCAAGGAATCTGCATCCCAGACGGCAGGTCCGTACGTTCACATCGGCTGTACGCCGAACTTTTCCGGCATCACCGGTGTCTACGAGACCGATCTCGGCTCCGGTCCGATGGTCAACGACAAGACCCGCGGCGAACGCATCACCATTCGCGGTTTCGTCTATGACGGCGCCATGACGCCGCTCAAGGACGCGTTGATCGAGATCTGGCAGGCGGACGCTGACGGCTTCTACAGCAGCCCCTCGGAGACGCGCGGCAAGGCCGATCCGAATTTCCTCGGCTGGGCTCGCTGCCCTGGCGACATGCAGACCGGGGAATTCGTGTTCGAGACGATCAAGCCCGGCCGCGTGCCGTTCCGCGACGGGCGGCTGATGGCGCCGCACGTGACCTTCTGGATCGTCGCCCGCGGCATCAATCTCGGTCTCAACACGCGCATGTATTTCTCCGACGAGGAGCAGGCGAATGCCGAAGACCCGATCCTGTCGCGCATCGAGCACCGTGTCCGCGTGCCCACCCTGATCGGCAAGCGTGAAGGCGATACCGTCACCTTCAACATCTATCTTCAGGGTGAAAACGAGACCATATTCTTCGACATCTGAGATCGAAGAATCAGGGGCCCGTATGAGCGTTTCGGCTTTCGAACACCCGTTCCTGTCCGGTCTCGTTGGTGACGACGAGACCGGAAAGCTGTTTTCGGCGGAAGCCGAGATCGAAGCCATGCTTGCCTTCGAGGCGGCGCTCGCCAAGGCGGAGGCGGGTGCCGGCGTCATTCCCATGGATGCGGCGGAGCGCATCTTAACTGTCTGCGGCTCATTCAAGCCGGACATGGCAGGGCTTCACAAAGGTACCGGCCGCGATGGCATCGTTGTCGCCGAGTTCGTCAAGCAGCTCCGCGCGGCCGCCGGCGGCGAGGCGGCACAATACGTGCACTTCGGCGCAACCAGCCAGGATGTTATCGATACGGCACTGGTAATCCGGCTAAAGAGAGTCTGCGGCCTGTTCGATCAACGCCTTTCGGCTCTCGAAAAGGCCTTCGTGGCTCTCGATCGCAATTTCGGCGCCCGCACCCTGATGGGCCATACCCGCATGCAGGCGGCAATCCCGATCACCGTTTCCGATCGCATCCGGCCGTGGTGCGTACCGCTCATCCGCCATCGGCAGCGGCTGGATGCCTTTTCCGAGCACGGTTTTGCTGTGCAGTTCGGCGGCGCGGCCGGCACGCTTGATAAACTGGGCACCAAGGCGGCTGACGTGCGAAAGTCGCTCGCAAGGGAACTATCTCTTGCGGACGCTCCGCAATGGCAGAGCCAACGGGATCGTCTGGCGGAATTTGCCGGGATCCTGGCATTGATTTCCGGCTCGCTCGGCAAGTTCGGCCAGGATGTGGCGCTGCTTGCCGAAATGGGCGGCGAGATGGAGCTTGCCGGTGGGGGCGGCTCCTCCGCCATGGCGCACAAGCAGAATCCGGTAGCGGCCGAGGTGCTGGTCTCGTTCGCCCGCTTCAATGCGGTGCAGCTTTCCGGCATGCAGCAGGCCATGGTGCACGAACAGGAACGCTCAGGCGCCGCCTGGACCCTCGAATGGCTGATCTTGCCGCCGATGGTGATGGCAACGGGTGCGTCGCTGCGTCTTGCGGCAGAACTTGTCGATAACATACGCTCCCTCGGAAGGGGTTGAGGCGGCGGCGACACGGCTGTAAGCACGTGCATCAATAACTTTTCATGACTGACGTGCCTCGTGTTATTCTGGGTCGCCGTTAGGATAAGCCGGCATCCTGGCGTTGCGGCACCTGTCAAACGCAGTCGAGGATGAGGTTTTAGGGAGGGCTTTATGAAGAGACTCATCATGACCGCATTCGCGGTCGCCGTTTTATCGAGTGCCGCATATGCCGATACGATCAAGATCGGCGTCATCGGTCCGTTCTCGGGGCCTTTTGCTTTGCAAGGCAAGAACTTCAAGGCGGGTATCGATGCCTGGCTCGCCGTCAATGGCAACGAGATCGGCGGCAACGATATCCAGATCGTCTATCGCGACGTGCCGCAGGCCGATCCGGCGCAGTCGAAATCGCTGGCACAGGAACTCATCGTGCGCGAGGGCGTTCAGTATCTCGCCGGCTTTTACTTCACCCCTGACGCCATGGCCGCAACGCCGCTGTTGCAGCAGGGCAACGTGCCGATGGTCGTGATGAATGCCGCGACGTCCTCGATCGTTACCGCGAGCCCCTATGTGGTGCGGACGTCCTTCACCATGTGGCAGAACACGACGCCGATCGCGAAAGTGGCGAAGGACCAGGGTGTCACGAAGGTCGTCACGCTGGTTTCCGATTACGGCCCGGGCATCGACGCGGAAAACGCCTTCAAGACCGCCTTCGAGAAAGAAGGCGGCCAGGTGGTCGAAGCGATCCGCATGCCGCTTTCCACCAACGATTTCGCTCCGCTGATGCAGCGCGTAAAGGATTCGGGCGCCGAAGCGCTCTTCAGCTTCCTGCCGTCCGGCCCACCGACGCTTGCCTTCGTCAAGGCCTATAACGACAACGGCCTGAAGGCGGCCGGCATCAAGTTCTTCGCGACCGGCGACCTGACGCCCGAATCCGACCTGCCGGCGCTCGGCGACGCAGCCCTCGGGCTGACGACGACCTATCACTATTCCGTGTCGCATGACTCGCCGGAGAACAAGGCATTCGTCGCGGCAGCCGAGAAGGCGATCGGCAACCCCGCAGAGCTTACCTTCCCGGCGGTCGGCGCTTATGACGGCATGTATGTTATCTCCAGGATGATCGAAGCGACCGGCGGTAAGAAAGACGCCAAGAAGGCCATCGAAGCGGTGAAGGGCCTTGCCTGGACAAGCCCGCGCGGGCCAGTCGCCATCGACCCGGAGAGCCGCCATATCACGCAGAACGTGTACCTGCGTGAAGTCGCCAGGGACGAGAGCGGCAAATACATCAACAAGGAAATTCAGACGTTCGAGAAACAGGGCGATCCAGGCCTGGCTTTCGTGAAGAAGTAAGTTTGATTTCCAGCTCATTGCCCCACATCCGGCTGCCGCCACCTTCTCCCCGCACGCGGGGAGAAGGACTTGTGACGCACCGCTTTCCCGATCGAAGGCGCTGCTCGGGGGCACGTCCCCTCTCCCCGTGAACGGGGAGAGGGTTAGGGTGAGGGGCGTTTAGCCGTCAGAGAAATTTCGGCCGAATAAGGACACAACCACCCATGCAGACCGTGTTCAGCATAGCCGTCGATGCGCTGGCCTACGGCATGGTGCTGTTCGTGATCTCGATCGGGCTTTCCGTGACGATGGGACTGATGCGCGTAGTGAACCTCGCGCATGGGGCGTTCGCGATGATCGGCGGTTACCTTGCCTCCTATGCCGCGCGTGACCTGGGGCTCGGTTATGCGGCCGGTATCCTGATTGCCGTCGTCGGGACGGTCATCATCGCCATCCCGATCGAGCGCCTCCTCTACCGCCGCCTTTATGGCGCGACGGAACTGACCCAGGTGTTGATGACGATCGGCATCACCTTCTGCGTCATCGGGATTACCAACTTCATCTTCGGGCCGACGCTGAAGACCATCCCGTTGCCGCCGGCGCTGCAGGGTTCCGTCGATCTCGGCTTCCGCTCGATCGCCGCGCACCGGCTCTTCGCGATCGTCTGCGGGCTGATTGTCGCGACGGCTCTGTGGTTCCTGATCGAGCGGACCGCCTTCGGCATCCGGTTGCGTGCGGCGGTGGACAATGCCGCTATGGCCGCGGCTCTCGGGGTGCGCACCGAGATCGTCTACGCGGTGAGCTTTGCTGTGGCAATCGGGCTTGCCGCGCTCGGCGGCGTGCTTGGGGCCGAACTTCTTCCCGTCGAGCCTTATTACGCGCTGCGCTACATGGTGACCTTCCTCGTTGTGGTCTCGGTCGGCGGCGCGGGCTCCATTCCCGGCGCGCTTCTCGCCTGCCTGTTGCTCGGCACGATCGATACGACCGGCCGCTATCTCGCGCCGGAATACGGAGAATTCTTCTTCTATCTCGCAGTCATCGTGATCGTGACCCTCTTTCCGCGCGGGCTTCTGGGGCGGTCGAAATGACAGCGGCTTCCACGGATCACAGCTCTGCTGCCACCCCCTCAATCGCCCGGCGGCTTGCCGATGGCGGGTTGATCGGCACACTCTTGATCATCGTGATCGGGATGATCGGCTACTATCTCTTTCCGAACAATCTGGCGCTGCTGACGCGGATGACGGCGATTGCGCTGCTGGTCCTGTCGCTCGATCTGGTGACCGGATATTGCGGTGTGGCGACGCTTGGGCACGCGGCGCTTTTCGGGGCAGGGGCTTACGGAGCCGGCATTGCAGCGGCGCATTTCGGCATTAGCGAACCATTGACCATGACGCTGGTCGGAGCACTGGCGGGCTCTGCCGCCGGCCTCGTTTCGGGCGTCGTCATCCTGCGGGCCCACGGCCTGGCACAACTCGTTCTGTCGATCGCCGTCATCCATCTCTTCCACGAGGCCGCAAACAAGGCGTCGGCCTGGACCGGCGGCAGCGACGGACTTTCCGGCATCATGCCGGAAGCGATCTTCGGTCTGTTCGAGTTCGATCTCTGGGGGCAGACGGCCTACATCTACGGTCTCGTCCTGTTGATCATCGTCTTCGTGGCACTCAGGATCCTGGTTCGCTCGCCCTTCGGCATGCTGGCGCGCGGGGTGAGGGAGGATCGTATCCGCATCACCGCGATGGGCGCTTCGGTGAACTCGGTGCTGCTGCGCATGTATGTGATCTCCGGGGCCGTGGCCGGCATCGGCGGTGCATTATCGGCCATCTCCACGCAGGTCGTCGGGCTCGACAGCCTCTCCTTCACGCTGTCGGCCGAGGCATTGGTGATGCTGGTGCTCGGCGGCACGGGCTCGCTTTATGGGGCGATGATCGGCACGATGGTCTTCATGTGGTTCGAGGACACGCTGTCGGCCATCAATCCGTTCCACTGGCTCACCATCATCGGCGCATTGCTTGTCGCCGTCGTGCTCTTCGCGCCGAAGGGGCTTTATGGCTCCACCGCCGGTTTCGTCAACCGATTAAGGAGGAGGCGGGGATGAGCGTTCTCTTCGAGGTCCGGAATCTCAGAAAGAATTTCGGCGGGCTGGTTGTCACCAATGACGTGTCGCTTGCCATGGCGCCAGGCGATCGCGTGGCCCTGATCGGCCCGAACGGGGCGGGGAAGACGACCTTCGTCAACCTCGTGACCGGCAATCTCAGGCCCGATTCAGGCCATGTCTTCCTCGGTGGTGAGGATGTGACCCGGCTCAAGGCCGCCAAGCGCGTGCGGCGCGGCCTGATCCGCTCTTTCCAGGTGACGCGGCTCTTTCAGGACATGACGCCGGAAGAGCACGTGGCGCTGGCAATCCTGCAACGGGAGAGGCAGGCAGGAAAAATGTTCGGCCACTATTCCGGCAAGCCCGAGGTGATGGACGAAGTCAGGAAAATCCTGGACCGGCTCGGGTTGATCGAGCTTTCGCATCTGAAGGTGCGGGAGATCGCCTACGGCCAGCAGCGGCTCCTGGAGATCGCGTTGGCGATGGCGCTGAGGCCCAGGATGTTACTGCTGGACGAGCCGGCTGCCGGCGTGCCGCAATCGGAAACCACGCGCATCGAGCAAGCGTTGAACAGCCTGCCGCCGGATCTTGCCGTGCTCATGATCGACCATGACATGGATCTCGTCTTCCGTTTTGCCCGGCGGGTGGTCGTGCTCGCGGCCGGCACGGTGATCTTCGATGGCTCGCCGAAGGATGTGACGCAGGACCAGCGCGTGCGGGAAGCCTATCTGGGGAATTATGCGAATGCCGGCGGCACTGCTTGAGGTCAAAAATCTTTCCGCGGGTTATGGCCCGACGCGGGTGATCGAGGACGTTTCCTTCTCCGTGCCCGCCGGATCGAGGCTTGCTCTTCTCGGCCGCAACGGAATGGGCAAGACGAGCCTGCTGGCCACATTGGCCGGCCAGACGCGGCGCTATGGTGGCCAAATCCGCCTCGCCGGCGTCGACATCGCGGATGAGCCGAGCGCTGCCCGCGCGCTGGCCGGCCTGGGTTATGTTCCACAGACCCGGGACGTCTTCCCGACCCTGACAGTCGAGGAAAATCTCTTCGTCGGGTTGAAGGGTCGCCCGAAGGATGCGATCTCGGAGGCCTATGAGATGTTCCCGCGCCTGAAGGAGCGGCGGAGGAATCTTGGCAGTCAGCTTTCGGGGGGCGAACAGCAGATGCTTTCGACCGCCCGCAGCATCCTGGGCCAGCCGACCGTACTCCTGCTTGATGAACCGCTGGAAGGTCTGGCGCCGGTTATCTGCGAAGAGCTGATGGCGGCCTTCTCCAAACTCGCTCAATCCGGAGAAATGACCATCCTGCTCGTCGAGCAGCGCATCCAGAGCGCGCTGGATTTCGCCGACAATGTCATCATCCTCGAGCGCGGCCGCATCGCCTGGCAAGGCAGCCCGCAAGTGCTCGCCGCCGATCATGATGTTGTCGAGCGGCTGCTCGGGGTCGGCGGTTTGCATTGAAGAGTGCGAGATCCTCGGATGTCAAAAGACCGACAACAGATAAGATCGGTCCTGCGTCCTTGAAATCCCGGTTGGTTTCGTCGATGAAGAAGGCCCACCTTTCTCCGGAATCACCCCTATGCCCGACCTTTCCAGTCTCGCCGCCTTTGCTCTCATCGCTCTTGGCATGGTACTGACGCCCGGGCCGAACATGGTCTACCTGATCTCGCGATCGATCTCCCAGGGGCCGATGGCGGGATTGATCTCGCTCGGCGGCGTGGCGCTCGGCTTCGTCTTCTACATGCTCTGTGCCGCTTTCGGCATTACCGCGCTGGTCATGGCCGTGCCTTATGCCTATGACGCGCTGCGTTTCGCGGGCGCTCTCTACCTGCTCTATCTCGCCTGGCAGGCGGT
This sequence comes from Neorhizobium phenanthreniclasticum, assembly GCF_040066075.1. NCBI lineage: Bacteria > Pseudomonadati > Pseudomonadota > Alphaproteobacteria > Hyphomicrobiales > Rhizobiaceae > Neorhizobium > Neorhizobium phenanthreniclasticum. The sequence continues at coordinate 12,098 of NZ_JBEAAL010000014.1, read as the reverse complement.
GAAGCCGGGCGGGCGCTCGCCTTTCCAAGTCATGCAACTGCCGAAGGACAGTCCGAAAAGGTTGTTCGTCATGGGGCTGATGACCAACCTTCTGAATCCCAAGGCGGCAGTGCTCTATCTCTCACTGCTGCCGCAGTTTATCAATCCGGAACATGGCAGCGTGCTTTCCCAATCCATCGTGCTCGGCTTCACGCAGATCGCCATCAGCATCTCCATCAATGCGATGATCGCACTGATGGCGGGTGCTATCGCGCTCTTTCTTGCCCGCCGGCCCACATGGATCGTCGTCCAGCGCTGGCTGATGGGCACCGTCCTTGCCGCTCTTGCCGTTCGCATGGCGACGGAAGCTCGCCGCTGATTTCGGCCTGCCGCCCCTAGCCGGTCGTCGCAAGGGGACGTCAGGCCGTCTTGGCTGCCTTTGCCAATTCCTTCAGATGTCCGGCGATCGTGGTGGGCACTTCCAGCGGCGTGAAATGCCTGACACCGTCCATGATGAAGAGCGACGCACCGGGAATATTGTCCGCCATGTAGCGGGCCATCTCCGGCGGCGTCGCATAATCCTCCGTGCCAACCGCGACGCGGCAGGGGAAGGAAAATTTCGGCAGGGCGGCGCGGATGTCCGCATTGCCGAGCATCGCGCAGGTCGCGGCATAGGCCGATAGTTCGTTCTTCAGGAAGACGGCAATCGCCTTCTCCACGATATCCGGATTGGCCTCGCGGAAGCTATCGCTGAACCAGCGGGTCTTCTGAAAGCCGACAAGCGCGGCCATACCTTCGGCGAGCGCCTTGTCGGCGCGCTCCGCCCAGGCTTTTGGGGCGTCCTCTCCATAACATGCGGTGGTGTCAAAAAGACCGAGCGCTTCGACGCGCTGCGGATAACCGGCAGCAAAGGCGAGCGCCACGCATCCGCCCATGGAGGCGCCGGCGACGACGGCCGAGGACCAGCCGACATGATCCATAAGATCGGCGAGGTCATCGGCGAAAAGCTCGACACTATAGGGGCCGGCCGGCTTGTCGGAAGCGCCGTGGCCGCGGCAGTCGTAGATGAGGGCATCGGCAAAACCGTCGAGGGCGGCGACCGTCGGCTCCCAGAAGGTCTTGTCCATGGCAAGCGAATGCACGAGCGCGATGCGGCCCTGGCCACTTCCCTTGACGAGGCGGTAGGAGATTTTCGTGCCGTCGCGGGTGGTTGCGGTGCTGTTCAACGGATCGTTCACCTCGAAATCCTTCCGGTAGGGACCGTTTTGCGTCATACTGTATGACAATGATATAAGCAAATCGGACCGGAGAGACAACCGCCGATGTGAGGATTGCCGCACTTTGTGAAAGTATGGCCTAGCTGGCAGCGGAAAGTGCCAGCCCTTCCGCACCGGTCTCCTCGGCAAGCTGCCTGGCGACCAGCGCAAGTTGGCGGCGCAGCCATTTGTGGGCGGGAACATCCGTATGGACATCGCTCCATACGGCGGTGGCGAAGACCCGCATGTTCGGCACCGGCACGGGACAGAAATAGAAGCGCGACGGATCGAAGATCGGCACCATCTTCTCAAATACCATGACGATGAGATCGGAGCGGGAGACGATCGCCGGTGCGGCCAGGAACTGGTGAACCGTGGTGGCGACGCGCCGCTTGAGGCCCGCTTCTGCTAGGAATCGGTCTGCGCGGCTCACATCGCTCATGCCGGGCTTGACGGCGAGTTGCTCGGCGGCGAGGAATTCATCGAGCGTGATCGGCTGGCCCGCAAGCGGATGACCTTGCCTCATCATGCAGAGATATTTGTCTTCGAAGAGAGCTATGTGCTTGAAACGGCGCGGCAGGTTGGGGATGACACCGACCGCGAGGTCGATCTCGCTGTTGTCGAGAAGTGCCGGCAGTTCTTCGTTCGGGCGCGATTGGATCTTCAGGGCCACCCGCGGTGCGACGCGGGCGATATGCTCGATCAGAAGCGGCAGCATCACCACCGAGGCATGGTCGGAAACGGCGAGGCTGAAGGTCCAGTCCGGATCGTTGGGTTCGAAGACGGTCGGTTCGAGCGCCTCCTCGATCTGTCGCATCGCCGCCTGAATCGGCCCGGCGATTTCCAACGCCCGCGGTGTCGGCCGCATGCCGTCCGCCGTGCGCAGGAAAAGCCGGTCATTCAGCAGCAGGCGCAGGCGATTGAGCGCGTTGGAAAGCGCCGGCTGCGACATGCCGAGCTTTTCGGCGGCGCGGTTGACGCTGCCTTCCGCCATCATCGCGTCGAAGACCACCAGGAGCTTGAGATCGATGTTTGCCAAATTCATTTCAGTGATAATACTCTTTGCTTTTTGAATTTGCCAATGGCGGCGCTGTCAGATCAACATTGTCGTACAAAAATACAATACTACACAAGTGTTGCGATGAAACCTCGCGGGCGCCGGTGTATGCGTATTCGGGCGGTCCCTCGACCACGGCGTTTTGCTGGGGGATGCCGCCTCCGGTGATAGCTCCCGAAACGAGGGAGGAGGCGCATGAAAGCGTCTCACGAGCAATGAGCCTCGCGGATAGCGAGGCGGTGGAGGATATATATGCTTCTTGAACAGGCCATGGCGGCGTTGGGGGTCATCTTTGACCCGATGCGCTTCCTGATCATCATGCTGGGTTGTATACTCGGCCTTTTCATTGGGGTCATCCCCGGCATCGGCGGCCTGGCGGGCATGGCCCTGCTTTTGCCGTTCACCTACACGATGGACCCTTATACGGCGCTTGCCTTCTTGATCGGCATGTGGGCTGTGACACCGACGGCCGACACGATCCCGTCGATCCTGATCGGGGTGCCAGGAGCTGCAGGATCGGCAGCGACTGTGATGGACGGCTATCCCATGGCGCGCCGCGGCGAGGCCGGGCGAGCGCTCGGCGCTTCCTACACTTCATCGCTGATCGGCGGTATTTTCGGAGCCGTCCTGCTCGGCATCGCGATCCCGATCCTCAGGCCCTTCATGATGGCCTTCGGCACGCCGGAGCTTTTGGCGCTCTGCATCCTCGGCCTCACGCTGGTCGCGGCCGTCAGCCAGGGCAACATGATGAAGGGCCTGGTGGCCGCCTGTTTCGGTGTCGTCATCGCTTCCGTCGGCGACGAGGCGCAGACGGGTGAACTGCGCTGGACCTTCGATTCCATCTATCTCTGGGAAGGTGTTCCGCTCGAAGCACTGGTGCTCGGCCTCTTCGCCGTGCCGGAACTGATCGAGCTCGGCGCGGCGCGCCAGTCGGTTGCCCTCCATCGCAGCGAAAGCATTGTGCGCGACCAGTTCCGCGGCGTGCGCGACGCGATCCAGAACATCCGCCTCGTGTTCCAGAGCTCGTGGCTCGGCGCGATCCTCGGTTCGGTCCCCGGCCTCGGCGGCCCGGCGATCGACTGGATCGCCTACGGCTCGGCGGCGAAATCGGTGAAGGGCGGCACCGAGAGCTTCGGCACCGGCGACGTGCGCGGCGTCATCGCCTGCGAGGCGGCCAACAATTCCCGCGAAGGCGGCGCGCTCATCCCGACGCTTGCCTTCGGCATTCCGGCGAGCGCCACCATGGCGATCCTGCTTGGCGCCTTCATGATGCACGGCATCCAGCCGGGTCCGAAGCTGCTTACCGAACAGCTCGACATCACCTACACGATCGTCTGGAGCCTGATGATCGCCAACATTATCGGCGTGCTCATCTGTTTCGCTTTCGTGTCGCAACTCGCCAAGCTGGCATTGGTGCCGGCAGGCATTCTGGTGCCGACGGTGCTCGCCATCGTCTTCATCGGAGCCTATTCGGCGACCCGCGACATCGGCGACATCATCGTTCTCCTGATCTTCTCGGTGATCGGCTGGGCCATGAAGCGCTTCGGCTGGGCGCGTGCACCGGTATTGCTTGGCCTCGTCCTTGGAGGTCTGGTGGAACAATACCTGTTCATTTCGACCAGTCGCTACGGTTCGGAATGGCTGACACGTCCCGGCGTCCTTTTCATCCTGGCGATCCCGGTCCTCTACTTTGCCTACAGCGCGGTAAGGTTTTTCCTGAAGCGTCGCGAGCCTGCACTGGCCGCGGTCGGTGCAGCAGTCAGTGAGCCCGCCGCCCCGAAAGAAGCTCCGGTCGGACAGGTCTCCACGATCGACCGCATCATGCTGCCAGGCATGTGGGTCCTTGCCGCGATCCTGTTTGCCACGGCGCTTGCCACCTCGACCGAATGGGCGCTTGCTGCAAGGCTGATGCCACAGACGGTATCGGCCGTCGGCCTCATCGTCGTGATCTGCTCAGGCATCGGTATCTACATGAGAAAGCGCGCCGGCGAGACGATCCTCAAGCCGCGCAAGGCGAGCGAGGCCGATCCGCTGGAAGCGATGCCCGACCGCCAGCTTTACGCACGCATGGGCATCATGTTCGCCTGGGTGCTCTCGGTCTTCGTGGGTACGCTCCTGATCGGTCTTCTGCCGACACTGCTCGTATTCATGTTCGGCTATATGCGCTTCGAGGGCAGACAGCCCTGGATCCGCACGCTGGTGATTACGCTCGTCATCTGGGTTGCCATGTTCATCCTTTTCGACAAGCTGCTCGTCATGCCCTGGCCGCAATCCTATCTGGGCGACGCCTTCCCGCAATTGCGCACGATGGTCTCGGACATCATCTGAGCCACGGCCGACAATCGCAATGGAAAGGCCGGAGCATCGCTGCTTCGGCCTTTTCGTTTGTCTATCGTTGCCGCCGCTTGACTCATTCATAGCTCTGTGGCTATACGTAAATTCATAGCCGGCGAGGTATGGATTTCAAATGTCGAACGCTCATGACGTGCTCTTCAGAACGCTCGCCGATCCGACCCGGAGGGCTCTCTTTGAACGACTGTGCCGCGAAGGAGAAAAGACGGTCGGAGCTCTGACGGCCAGGGCCGGGGTCTCGCAACCGGTCGTTTCAAAGCATCTTGCTGTGCTGAAGCGTGCCGGGTTGGTGCGCGACCGCCATGAAGGTCGCCAGACGCACTATAGTGCGCAACTTGGCGCGCTGGCTCCTCTGGTCGACTGGACGAGCCAGATGGCCGGGTTCTGGCAGAGCCGGTTCGATGACCTCGAAGATCTACTCAAAAGGATGGACCAATGAACGAAACGTCGATCGAAACGCGCTCCGTCGTTGTCGAGCGGGAGGTAGCTTTTCCGCCGGAGAAGATCTGGCGCGCACTTACGCAACCACACCTGATCGAGGAGTGGCTCATGAAGAACGACTTCAAGCCTGTTATGGACCATCGTTTCAAGCTTAGCGCAGACTGGGGTTCCGTCGACTGCCAGGTTCTGGAAGTCGAGCCGAACAAGACTCTGTCTTACACATGGGGTGCCTATGGTCTCGAAAGTATCGTTACCTGGACTCTCACCCCTACGCGCACAGGCACCCATCTGCGCATGGAGCAATCGGGCTTCCGGCCGGATCAGCAGCAGGCCTATCAGGGCGCCAGACACGGATGGCAGAAGTTCCTCGCAAATCTGGAACAGGTCTTGGCTCGGACAGACTGAAATCTGTCTGGAGTGAGCGTGGAGAGAGGGGGATTCCCATTGGATTGGAACAGAACTATTCGGCAGGTCCACCGCTGGCTGTCGATCATCTTTACGGCAACCGTCGTCGCAAACTTCGTCGCCATGGGGCTGGGGGAACCTCCCTTGTGGGTGGTCTATTCCCCGCTGCTGCCGCTCTTTTTGCTATTGTTCACCGGCCTGTACTTATTCGCGCTGCCCTATGCTGCCATCAGGCGCGGCGCACCGATGGACACGACTGAACTGAACGATCGGCACGGCAGATCTCAGGTCCCGGGCGCGAGGCTTAATTTTACCCAAGGTTCATGTTTCCTCAGGCGGAAAACGCATGTAAAAAGCCCCGCTCGGATAAGCGGGGCCTGTGCTTCCGGAACTCCTTTATCCGGTCAAGCAAGCTCGACCATCGGGTCGCGACAATATTCCGGCGGCACGCGGACGTCGATCACCCAGGGCTTGCCGGCCTTCACCTTCTCGATGCCGCGGATCAACGCGCCGGCAAGGTCAGCGATATCGGTGATCGGCCCCTCGCCATCGATGCCCTGCGCCTTCGCCAGCATCAGCAGGTCCGGAACTGGGTCCTGCAGGCGCTGGCCGACCCAGGCGTTTTCCGGTGGACGGCCGCGCTGGACCGCTACCTGCGCCTGATGGTGCTCGTCGTTGAAGTAGGAGTTGTTGTTGGAGATCACGTAGAGCAGCGGGATGCCCTGCGATGCCGCGCTCCAGAGCGCGGTATTGCCCATGGTGAAGTCGCCGTCACCGACGATCGCGATCGGCACGCGCGGGGACTTCATGTCGCGCAGCGCGAGCGCCGCGCCGATGCCGATGCTGGGGCCTGAGCCCACACCGCCGCCACCATTATGGCCGAGATAGTCGTGTGGATGTTCGAGCTCGTTGGCATTGACCGGCCAGCCGAGCGGGCGCGAGGTGAGGCAGACGTCCATGTCGCGCGTCACGCGGTTGAACACCTTGGCGAGGTCCATGAGGCTGATGTCGCCGGAGGCCCTCGACGGTTCGGCATCGATGCGGCGCCGCTCGTATGTCTTCGGGGCCGGCAGGCGCAGAGTGAGCGTTTCTAGGAGGCGCGAGACGGCGGTTTCCGGCACGGTCGGAATGTTGACGTCCACAGCCGGCAGGCCCTGGTAGTCCATGTTCCAGCCGCGATGGATGTTGAAGTCGTTCGAGACGCTGATGACCGGGGCGCTCGGGCTTCCGGCCGGGAAGACCTGGTTGATGGTGCCGGCGAGATCGAGCCAGTCCAGCGAAAGAACGGCGTCGGCTTCCATCAGGTGTTTCAGCAGGTTCTTCGACAGCTTCCAGCCGGTCTCGCCGATGAACAGCGGATGCGTGGTGGGGAAGCTGGCTGCCAGCTTCACATGGGTGAGCACTTTCGCGCCGATGAGTTCGGCGAGCTTGATGCGCTCGGCCCAGCCCTCTTCACTGCGCGAGGTACGGCCGCAGAGGATGACGGGGCGCTTGGCTCTCGCCAGGATTTCGACGGCCTCTTCGAGGTCACGGCGCGGCGGCTCGGGATCGGCAGGCGCCTTGAAGCGGGAGATGTCGTGCAGCGCAGGGACCTTTTCAAGCTCCATTTCCTGCACGGTGACATCAAGGTTCACATAGGTCGGGCCGGAGGGGCGGGCGGTCGAAAGCATCGTGGCGCGGCGGATCGATTCCACTGCGGCTTCCGGCGAGGCGGGTTCGTCGTCCCATTTGGTAAAGTCACGGACCAGGCCACCCTGGTCGATGGTGCAGTGGATCCACTCGATCCACGGCCGGCGCTTGGTGGCGTCGAGCGGGCCGGTGGCGCCGATGACGACGACCGGCACGCGGTCGCACCATGCGTCGAAAATACCCATCGTGGCATGCATCAGGCCGACATTCGAATGAACCGCAGCGGCAAGCGGCTTGTCGGTGATTTTCGCCCACCCTTGAGCGATGCCGATCGCATGTTCCTCGTGCATGCACAGAATGATCTTCGGATTTTCGTTGCCGAGATAATTGACCAGGCTGTCGTGCAGATGTCGGTAGCTCGCACCCGGGTTGAGGCAGATATAGGGAAAACCCTGCTCCCGGATCGCCGCGGCGATCAGGTCGCTGCCATATTTCGGCGCACCGGTTTCAACCGGGACGAAACGCTTCGTGCCCTGGTGGTCCATGGACGTAATCCTTGATATTGGGAAGTGACGAACGCTTAAAGGCAAAGAAAAACCGCGCGACCGGAGCCGCGCGGCATATCGGGATCAGTTGTTGAAGCCGTCCGCGATCGCCTTCTGGAGCGTGGCGACAACGTCCGGCGGGGTCGTGATGATCTTCTCGACGACCGCATCCACATCCTTGCCGGCCATCGGCGCGATCGGGATCGAGCGAGCCTTTGCGTCAGCCAGGAAATCAGGATCCTTCATCAGTTCATCGAAGGCCTGGGAGAGCCCCGCGACGCGATCTTCCGGTGTACCGGGCGGGGTCATCAGGGCACGGCCGATATCGCCGCCCGCACCGAAGAATTCGATCGCCTGCTTCTTGGCCGGATCATTGGTGAGCTCGACGGCCGTTGGGGTGTTCGGAAGGTCTGTCAGGCGTTTTTCCGAGAACTGCACGACCGGAACGACATCGCCGGCAGCAAGCTGCTGAGCGTAATTGACCGACCAGTTGGCCCAGACGGTGGTCGTCAGATCGGCTTCGCCGCGAAATACGGCGAGCGCGCTGGCGGTCGCGCTGTCATAACCGCAGACCATATTGAACTTCGAGCCGATCAGTGACTTCAGCACGGCTCCGGTCTGGGCGCTCGATGTGGTGCGGCCGGAGCAGCTCACGTTGGCTTCGGTCTTCAGCGAGTCCTCGATCGATTTCACCGGCGAATCCTTGCGCGCCATCATGACCGAGGTGACGTCGGCAACGCGACCGATGAAACGCATCTTCGAAACATCCCAGCGGCTCTTCTTCGGATCGAGGACCTGATCCTGCGCCAGCGATTCCGGCAGGAGCGCAACCATGGTGCCGTCCTTCGGTGCCTTGGTATAGAAGTGCGCGGCCGCAAGCGAGCCGCCGCCGCCCGGCATGCCCTGGACGATCACGGTCGGATTGCCGGGAATGTGCTTGCCGAAATGCTGAGCGAGCAATTGGGCGTAAAGATCGTAGGAACCGCCGGGCGGATGGCCGATCAGGATCGTGACGGTCTTGCCGCTGTAGAAGTCGGAAACGGCATCGGCTTGAGCCGAGACCGCGCCGAAAATGGTGGCACAGGCCGTGGCTGCAGCGATGGTCAACAGGCGGATCGATTTGAGCATTGAGACTCCCTCCCTTGGACCGGCCCTCCCGGCACGGCCCGTTTATGGTCAGATACTATGATGGTACTACTGTATGACAAAGAATCGGGCGACGCAACAGGGAAAGCGAATGATGTTTCGCATTCTTAACAAATGCCTTCACGCCGGTTCGCCTTGGAGTTCCTTATTTTCCATCGAAACCTTGCCGCTTTCGGGGCCGGGCTGTTAAGCGGATACAGGCCGGAAAGGGAGGAGCGAAATGACTGACGATCGAATGGGACTGTGGGATTTCGCTCTACGCCTCTATGCCTCGCCGGGCGTGGGCGATGCCTGTCTGACCTTGCAGGACGAAAGCGGCGTCGATGTGCCGATGCTTCTCTTTTCGGCCTGGCTTGCAAAGCATTCCGCTGCGTTGACGGATGCGGAGCTTGAGCGCATCGACGAACGTGTCGCGGATTGGCGGAACGAGGTGGTGAGGCCACTGCGTGACATCCGCCGTCGATTGAAGGGTGGGCCGCATCCTGCGCCGACGAAGGAAACCGACGCATTGCGCAACGAGGTGAAAGGCGTCGAGCTCGGTTCGGAAAAGATCGAACTGGCGGTGCTTGAGGCCGAAGGAGAGGCACTGATTGCTGCAGGCTCGGGTGACGCCAGCGGAAACCTCGCACGCGTGCTGTGGCATTTCCGAGGGTCGGAACCGGACGCGAAGGCGACCGAGGCGCTTGGAATTGTCGAAAAGGCGCTGGCGGGCCTCTAAGCCGGCATCCGTAACCTGATGGCCATCCGGGACATCAATGTTGGCCCGGTGAGCCGGGGCCATCCTTCCAGCGCTTGACCATCGGCAGGTGGATGTCGAAGAGGTCGAGCGCACGACCAACGGTCTGGGTCACCATCTCATCGATAGAGGCCGGCTTGGAATAGAAGGCCGGTACCGGCGGCATGACGATCGCGCCGTTCCGCGTCGCTTGGTCCATCAGCGCGATATGACCGGCATGCAGCGGCGTTTCGCGGAAGAGCAGCACGACACGGCGGCGTTCCTTGAGACAGACGTCCGCGGCGCGGACGATCAGTTCGTCATTGTAGCAATTGGCAATGCCGCTCAGCGTCTTCACCGAGCAGGGCGCGATCAGCATGCCGGCCGTGCGGAACGAGCCGGAGGAGACCGCCGCGCCGATGTCCTTGTAGTTATAGAGTACGTCGGCGAGCCTCTTGATCTCGTCTGCACTCATGTCGATCTCGTCGGTCGCCGTACGGAAGGCGGACGGCGAGATCACCGCGTGGGTTTCGATATCTTCGACTTGTCTCAGCAGTTGAAGCGCCCGGACGCCATAAATGACCCCGGAGGCTCCGGTAATGGCAACGATGATGCGGCGCATGGTATTTATCCTAAACGGTTATCACGCCCCGTCGGCAGTCCGGAAAGCGGAGATCGCCGAATTGGCCACATGCTTTTCGGCAGCAGCCTTGGCGGCGGCCTTGTCGCGCTTGACGATCGCTGCGACGATGGCGTCGATCTCGCTGATGCTCTGGCTCTGGCGCTCCGGGCGCACCACCGAGCGGCGGCGCAGCGGCGAGGTCATCAGGGTCAGCTTCTTCAGCAGATCGAAGGCGATCGGATTGCGGGCACCGGTGCAGATGCGATCGTAGAAATCGCGCTTGGCGGCGACGATCTCCTCAGCGTTACTGCCCCTGTAGGCTTTCTTCAGTACCTCGCTATGCGCTTCCAATGCCTGGACCTCGTCATCCGGCGCGTTTTCGATGAACTGTTCCACGATCAGCGGCTCCAGCACGCCGCGGATGCGGTAGATGTTTTCCGCATCCGAGCGGGTGACGGCGGCAACAGTGAGGCCCCGGTTGTTGAGGTCGGTCAGAATGCCTTCGGCCTGGAGTTGGCGCAGCGCCTCACGGAGCGAAGTGCGGCTGACATTGAGCCTCTCGCAGAGATCCTTCTCCACGAGACGGGTACCGGGCTCCAGTGCACCGGTTTCGATCGCCCGCCGCAGGGAATTCATGATCTTGTTCCGCAGGGGGGCGGGCTCGTGAACGAGCGGGTTGAGAGGCTCTGCAAGCGGATTTGCCATATGTCTCCTCGAAGGCGGCGGTATTCAAACCAATGTGATCACATGTCTGTCATACAAACAAACTCGCGCGCCGTCACCTCTCCGTCAAGTCGATATTTCCAACAAGATATATCGGGGCATGGCGCTGATTAATCCATATGTTGCATTTGCAGGCAGCGCCAGACCCGCTCGGGTGTTGCGGGCATATCGATATGCCTGACACCCAGCGGATGGAGCGCATCGGCGACGGCGCTGATCACTGCCGAGAGAGCGCCGACCGTACCCGCTTCGCCGGCACCTTTGACGCCGAGCGGGTTCTGTTTGGTCGGAACCGAAAACCCGGCAATCTCCACGCCCGCCATGTCGCTGGCATGCGGCATGGCATAATCCATGAAGGTGGCAGACAGAAACTGGCCGGAATTCGGGTCGTAGACGGCGTTCTCCATCAGCGCCTGGCCGAGCCCCTGCGCGACGCCGCCGGCGATCTGACCCTTGACGAGCAGCGGATTGACCATGCGCCCGACATCGTCGACGACGCAATAGCTGGCGAGTTCGACCTGTCCGGTTTCCGGATCGATCTCGACTTCGCAGATATGGCAGCCGTTCGGGAAGGTGGCGCCTGCGTTGCTGACGAAGTTTTCCGCCGAAAGAAGCGCTGATTCGCTGGCTATCACCCCGGCGAAGGAAATCGCTCGGTCGGTGCCGGCGATACGGTATTGCCCGCTTTCGAAGAGGATATCGGCCTTGTCCGCCTCCAGTTGCTCGGCCGCCCGATCCTTCAGCTTTTCGATGATCGTGTCGGCAGCGGTCCAGATAGCGCCGCCGGCCGCGGCCAGCGTACGCGAGCCGAACGTGCCGGTACCCTGCGGCACCTCATGGGTGTCGCCGGCGACGATTTCCATATCTTGCGTATCAAGTCCCAGCCGGTCGGCGATGATCTGGCGAAAGACCGTGCCATGGCCCTGGCCGCTGTCCATCGAGCCGACATGGATGCGCACCTTGCCGCTCGGCGCGATCTCCACGCGGGCGAATTCCGGATTGGGCTTGGCGGCCGGGCCACCGGCGATCTCGATCGGATTGGCAATGCCGATGCCGCGCAATTTTCCGCGCGCCTTGGCCTCCACCCGCCGCGCTTCGAAGCCGTTCCAGTCGGCCATTTCGAGCGCCTTGTCGAGCACGCCGGGGAAGTCGCCCGAATCATAAGTGAAGATGAAGCCGCTCGAATATGGCATGGCTTCCTTCGGCACGAGGTTGCGGCGGCGCAGTT